>WLRE01000019.1 GCA_009698045.1 Actinomycetota bacterium
CTCATTCACAGCTCTTGTAGTTGTGGGCGATCAGAACGGAACTGTCGGCATCGGATACGGCAAGGCTAAGGAAGTTCCTCAAGCAATTGCTAAGGCTGTTGAAGAAGCAAAGAAATCATTCTTCAAGGTGCCACGTATTCTTGGAACAATTCCTCACCCAATCCAAGGTGAAAAGGCTGCCGGCGTTGTTCTTCTTCGCCCAGCATCTCCTGGTACAGGTGTTATCGCTGGCGGTCCAGTACGTGCAGTACTTGAGTGCGCCGGCATCACAGATGTATTGACCAAGTCACTTGGTTCAAATAACCCAATCAACATGGTGCATGCAACTGCAGCAGCTCTTCGCGCGTTGGAATCTCCAACTGCGATCGCCGCTCGCCGTGGTCTGCCTCTTGAAGATGTCGCACCTGCAGCAATTGCTCGTGCCATGAGCCAAACGGTAGGTGCATAATGCCTCGTCTAAAAGTTACTCAACTACGTTCAAAGGTTGGCGGTCGCCCTGAGCACCGTGACACTTTGCGTTCACTAGGTCTAAAAAGAATCGGTGATGTTGTGGTGAAGGAAGATCGTCCCGAGATTCGCGGAATGGTCGTTGCTGTACGCCACCTCGTCAAGGTTGAGGAGGTCGAATAAAAATGGTTCTCAAGGTTCATCATCTTCGTCCAGCTCCAGGAGCTAAGAAGGCACGTACCCGTAAGGGTCGCGGTGAAGCATCAAAGGGAAAGACTGCAGGTCGTGGCGGTAAGGGAACTCGTGCTCGTAACGTAGTTCGCGCCGGCTTCGAAGGTGGTCAGCTTCCACTTGTTATGCGTCTTCCTAAGCTTCGCGGTTTCAAAAACCCAGAGCGCACCGAATATCAGCCAGTAAACGTTTCAACAATCAATGCTCTCTATCCAAAGGGTGGCACCGTCACCGTTGCGGACTTGATTGCAAAGGGCGCTGTACGCGATGGCTACCCAATCAAGGTTCTTGGCAATGGAGAAATCTCCGTCAAGGTAACCGTCGAGGCACACGCATTCTCTTCCTCAGCTTCTGAGAAGATTGCGGCTGCAGGCGGATCAGCTAAGAAGCTTTAAAGAAAATTCACCAAAATCTAGGTAGAGACCCTAGATCGTCAAGAATTAGAAGGAGAAAAAGTGCTATCAGCATTCGGCAAGGCGTTTAAGACGCCAGATCTACGTCGCAAAATCTTCTTCACCATGGCGATCATGGGTCTCTTCCGTTTTGGTTCTATCGTCCCTACACCTGGCGTCTCTTACGTCAATGTTCAATCTTGTTTGGATCAAGCAAACAATGGTGGCTTGTTCGGACTAGTAAACCTCTTCTCTGGTGGCGCACTCTTGCAGTTATCAGTATTCGCACTTGGCATCATGCCTTACATCACCAGCTCAATCATTATTCAATTGCTTACCGTTGTAATTCCTCGCTTCGAATCATTGAAGAAGGAAGGGCAATCCGGAAACGCAAAGCTCACCCAATACACCCGTTATTTGACTATTGGTCTGGCAATCTTGCAATCAACTGGCCTAGTCGCAGTTGCACGCACACCTGGTCGACTATTTAGCGGTTGCGCACTTGCCATCATCCCGGACACTTCATGGTCTCGTATTCTTACGATGGTTGCAGTTATGACAGCCGGAACTTCTGTCATTATGTGGCTCGGCGAACTCATCACTGATCGTGGTGTCGGTAACGGAATGTCTATTCTTATCTTTACCTCAATCGCAGCAGGTTTCCCTACACAGCTCTGGTCTATCAAGCTACAAAAGGGCCTCTTCGCATTCCTCTTCGTATGTGCAGTTGGAGTTTTGGTAGTTGCCGCAGTCGTCTTTGTTGAGCAGGCTCAACGACGCGTGCCGGTGCAATATGCAAAGCGTCAGGTTGGCCGTCAACAATACGGTGGCACCAGCACATATATTCCTATTAAGGTCAACCAAGCTGGCGTTATCCCAGTAATTTTTGCCTCCTCCCTTCTCTACATCCCATCACTTATCGTTAACTTCTCCGGAAGCTCGTCGAAGTGGGCAGTCTGGGTACAGCAGAACCTCGTTAAAGGCGATCACCCTATTTATATTATTTCCTACGCTGCACTCATCATCTTCTTTACCTACTTCTATGTAGCAATTACCTTCAATCCCGATGAAGTCGCAGAAGATATGAAGAAGTACGGCGGATTTATTCCAGGTATCCGTGCCGGACGACCAACATCTGAATATTTGCAATATGTCCTCTCTCGCATCACGCTTCCTGGAGCTTTGTATTTGGCCCTAATTGCAGTCATTCCAATTGCTGCGTTGATCCTGTTCAATGCAACACAGAACTTCCCATTCGGCGGAACCGCGATTCTCATTGTCGTTGGCGTTGGTCTTGATACTGCTAAGCAGATTGAAAGCCAATTGCAGCAACGTTCATATGAGGGGTTCTTGCGCTAATGCGACTCATCCTGGTTGGACCACCAGGTGCTGGTAAGGGAACACAAGCGGTACAGCTCGCAGCCCATTACGGCATCCCACACATCTCTACTGGCGATATTTTCCGCCACAATATGAAGAACGAGACTGAACTCGGCAAGCTTGCAAAGTCATACGCTGATGCCGGCAACCTTGTTCCAGATTCCGTCACCAACGAGATGGTGCGCGATCGCCTGACTCATGACGATGTGAAGAACGGTTTTCTGCTCGATGGTTTCCCGCGCAACGTTGCTCAAGCAGAGTACTTACGCGAGGTTCTTGCTGATAAGCAGACGCCACTAGATGCAGCTCTCGAATTCTCACTCGAAGAGGCAGAGATTATTGCTCGACTTTCGGGTCGTCGCACCTGTCGTTCGTGCAGCGCCTCTTTTCATATTCTCTTTGAAAAGCCCGCTGTCGATGGTGTCTGCGATAAGTGCCAAGGCGAGTTGTATCAGCGCACTGATGACAGTGAAGAAGTCATCAAGAATCGTCTCGCCGTTTATGCCGAACAGACTCTTCCTATTATTGATTTCTATCGCAGTGAAGGACTCTTGATCACTATTCCTGCACTCGGCGAAGTCTCTGACATCTTTGATCGCGCAATTACCGCGCTCAGCGCTACTGTCTCCTAAGCAGACACTTATGGCAATCCAGATAAAGACTCTTGATCAACTGAAGTTGATGCGCAAGGCAGGCCTAGTCGTCGGTGAAACGCTAATCCTTATTCGTGAGGCAATTAAAGAGGGCGTCACAACGAACGATCTCAATGAGATTGCTGTTAAGAACTTAGCTGCCAATAAAGCGAAACCTAACTTCTTGAATTATCACGGCTATCCAGCGGTTATCTGCGCATCCGTCAATGACGAGATTGTTCACGGAATTCCTAATGATCGCCCCATTAAGAATGGCGATATCGTCTCTATTGACTTCGGTGCAATTATTGAGGGCTGGCACGGAGATTCCGCCTTCTCTGCTATTTGTGGAACTGCAGATCCAGAAGATCAAAAGCTGCTCGACGTTTGTGAAGAGTCAATGTGGCAGGGGATTGCTGCCGGAAAAGTCGGAGCAAAACTCACTGATATTTCGTATGCAATCGAGCAGTACACCAATTCTCAAGGCACCTATGGAATTTTGCGCGAATATGGTGGCCATGGAATCGGCACAGAGATGCACCAAGAGCCACACGTGCTCAACTTTGGCCCAGCCGGAATGGGGCCAGAGCTCAAGGCAGGAATGGCGCTTGCTATCGAACCCATGATTACCCGAGGCACGCATAAGACTCGAGTTCTAGATGATGAGTGGACTGTTGTCTCTCAAGATGGATCTAGGGGAGCGCACTTTGAACAGAGCTTTGCCTTGCTTCCGGATGGTAAGCCCTTTGTTTTAACGGCGATTGACGGCGGCAGCGAGAAATTATCTAGATTGGGTATCGAAATTTCCGCCCTTTTGTCCTAACCTTTTATGCATGAAAAAAGCTCTCACCCTACTTCTCACCTCATTCTTAATTCTTGCTGGACTTTCTAATGTCGCTTCGGCTGCAACACCTAAAGCTGGATCGGTCTGCACCAAGCCAGGAGCCCGTGCAAGTGATGGAAAAAATTATTTTTTCTGTCAGAAAAAAGGTAAGTCCGGAGTATGGACAGTAGAAGGAAAAGCTTCAGGTTCAGGAAATGCCGGAAATAAGAGTGGTGGCAATTCAGGACCCCAAGATGGTGCACTTTGTGATGCAAATGGCGCAAAGAACGGTCGAAGTGCTTCAGGAGTAGAACTTGAATGTCAGAAAGGTGCCGATGGAAAATATGCTTGGCATCCAGCAAGCGGCGGAAGCGGCGGCGGTACTTCTTCGGCAGCAGCTAACTCACTGGCAGAAGTATTTGGAAAAGATAAATGCTCTGGCACATCTACTGAAATCACTGCCGGAATAATTGATCCGACAAAAGTCTCTTATTTCTATCCAATGGGCGGGATGCTGACTTCTCACATCACTCCCATCGATCACATTTATGTGTACTTCCCATCTAACTCTGGTCAGTCGATACAGAAACCAGCGGGAACTTATCTCGCGACTTCTCCAGCGGCCGGAAAAATCATCGCGGTAGAAGACTTTGCGAAGACAAATGGTTACCCCTATGCAGATTACCGAGTTGTGATTTCTCACTCTTGCAATCTCTTTAGCGTCTTTATCCACGTAGGAAAACTCACTGGTGCTGCGGCACAAATTGCATCAAAGATTGGTTCAAGTGGATCATGGGCTGGTTCGATAGCTGTTAAATCTGGCGAAGCAATCGCTGATGATTCAGAGAATCCAAACTTTGACTATTCCCTCTTTGATGGAACGAAGAAATTAAAGGGATTTGCAAATCTTAAGAGTTACGCCCAAACCGAACAATGGAAGCCCTGGACGGCTGACTTACTAGATTACCTACCCGCCTCACTCAAGAGTTCTTACGAATCTAAGTTCCTAGCTACTGCTTCGCCAATCGGCGGGAAAATAGATTGGGATAAGAGCGGAACGGCGCAAGGTAACTGGTTTGTTGAAAAAACAAATGGATATCGCGGACTTGGAAATCAAGGCGCGGCTTATGACAACCATGGAAAAGTAGCGCGCGGATATTGGGATACTCACTTAGCTATCGCACCTGATGCTGTAGACCGCAACACAACGATCTTTAGTATCGGTGATTGGGAGGGCTGTCCATGCCAGTTCATTTCGAAAGATTCTTCTATTACCGGCGCATCGATTACCTCATCATCAGGAGTTGTGGTTATTGAGTTAACAGAATTCAACTTCCAAAGCCCATCTGGAGCGATGGTCAGTCCATCTGAGCCAACAAAGGGTTATTTGGTTCGCTCCAGCGGAAGCGTGGTTGGACTACTTGCACTCCAAGTGCAATCTGATGGAAATCTGAAGGTAGAGAAGCTGCCCGGTAAAACTAGTAAATCAGAATTTACGGGTTTCAGCTCTGCTGCAAAGCTTTACACGCGCTGATTGAGCCCCGACTTATATACAGAACTAATCTTCACATCGGACGATTTAAAGGGGCTCTTATCAAGCACAACAAAATCTGCCTTGAATCCGACCTCTAATTTGCCGATTTCGTTCTCTCGGAAGTTTTGGTAGGCCACGGCCGCTGTGTAAAAAGTAAGCGACTCTTCAACGGTTATTGCTTGCTCAGGGTTCCACGGCGCTCCACCACTTGCCCCAAGGCGCGTCACTGGAACAAAGAGTGCTTCAAGTGGGACTTCGCTAGTAACAGGCCAATCTGAACCAAATGCAATACGTGCACCCGAGTCAACCAAAGTGCGTAGTTGGTACTGCTGATTATTTCTTGCCTCTCCGATGCGGGGGAGTATGAGTTCTTTATTCATGGGATCTAAATACATCCAGAGTGGCTGCATGTTTGCAATGACACCAAGCGCAGCGATGCGAGGCATATCTTCTGGACTTATCAATTGAGCATGCACCAAAACAGGTCTGCGATCCCACGACGAATTGTGGTTCTGCATGTATTCAAAAGCGTCGAGCGCCTGACGAATAGCAGCGTCGCCAATTGCGTGAATATGTATTTGGAAGCCACGGGCATCAAACTCTTTAACGGCGGCAAAGAGTTCGGCATCTTCCCAAATCTTTAACCCTGAAAATCCTGGTTGATCATCATAGGGTTGTAGGAGCGCAGCAGTACCAGATGAGAGTGCACCGTCTCCTAAAAACTTAACGCTCTTGGCATTGACTTGTTCCTTGTATGGCTCAAATTCCGATACCAAAGATTCAATCTTGGAAAGATTCTTCTTCCACTCACCCGGGTTAGCGAGAAAAGAGATATTCATATCGATAGTTAAATCTCCAGATTTAACAGCTGCAAGATATGCCTCAGCCATTCCCTCTTCAAGCCAAGAGTCATTTGCGTAGGTGACACCGGATTTTAAATACTGCTGACAGGCATACTTAATTGCTCGTACATCAGATTCAATGGAGTTCTTAGGGGAGTAATCGAGAATCAGTGCGAAGGCTTCAGGTTCACGAAGTGTTCCTTTAGGCGAACCATCTGCACGTCGTGCAATGCTGCCACCAGCAGGATCAGTGGTCGCAGAAGTAATGCCTGCAATTTCTAACGCTTTAGAGTTAACCCAGATAGTGTGATGATCGACTGCGTGGAGTACGACAGGTCGGTCGCTGACAATTTCATCGAGCCAATGTGCATCAAAGTCGCCACCGCTAATAATTGCGGCTTCGTATGCTCCACCAATAATCCACGGAGTTTCAGGATTAGCTTGAGCGAAGATGCGTACTGCTTCTTGAATTTCATTAACATTCTGCAGCCCATTAACCTTCGGTCCCGCTGCTTCACGTCCAGCAAAAATTGGATGTGCGTGACCATCACCGAATGAGGGCATGAGAAATGATTCACCGAGATCAATAACCTCATCCGCGCTTTGATAAAGGGCATCGTCACCCACAGCGATGATTCGCCCATCTTCAATAAGCAGCCCCTGGAAGAGCCCACGCCCCGGGCTCCACGCTTGACCACCTCTGAAAATCTGCCTCATATGGCCACTCTATTCGCCCATTTTCCGGATATCGGGGGTATAAGTACCCCCGATTTCGCCTTTTTCGGGCCTCGCCTTAGACTAACCCTCTGCCCAGAAGTGGGCGGCAACTCTTGTTAATCGCTTGAAATAGAGAAGTAGGTAACGCTTGGCCAAGAAAGACGGAGCTATCGAAATCGAAGGCACCGTTGCTGAAGCTTTGCCGAACGCAATGTTTCGAGTGACATTAACAAATGGACATGTAGTGCTTGCACATATCAGCGGCAAGATGCGACAGAACTATATTCGCATCCTTCCTGAAGATCGTGTGATCATTGAACTCAGTCCATATGACCTCACCCGAGGTCGAATTATCTATCGTTACAAGTAATAAAGGGAGTAAGTCGTGAAGGTAAAGCCAAGCGTTAAGAAGATCTGCGACAAGTGCAAAGTCATTCGTCGTAATGGTCGCGTCATGGTTATTTGCGACAACCTCCGCCACAAGCAACGCCAGGGTTAATCCCTACAACTAAAAAAAGAAACGCGTGATGCGACTTAGCTCGAAAGAGTTAAGACCTTCGGACCGGTAGGCCGAAGCCAGAGAACACTCTGGATGCATTACGGAGGACCTTCCGGATAAAGAAACAGGTACAGATATGGCACGTTTAGTCGGTGTCGATCTTCCACGCGAAAAGCGGGTAGAGATCGCACTTACCTACATCTTCGGGATCGGACTTACCCGTTCGCATGCAACTCTTGCTGCAACAGGAATTAGCCCAGATACCCGCGTTAAGGATCTTCAAGAGCCAGAATTGGCAAAGCTTCGTGAATACATCGAAGCAAATTACAAAATCGAAGGTGATCTTCGTCGTGAAGTAGCAGGAGATATTCGCCGCAAGGTTGAAATCCAGAGCTACCAAGGTATTCGCCACCGCAAGGGTCTTCCTGTACGTGGTCAGCGCACACATACAAATGCGCGAACTCGTAAGGGTCCACGTAAGGCAATTGCCGGTAAGAAGAAGGAGACTAAGTAACCATGGCCGCTCCTAAGTCAAAGACTGCTGCCAATAAGGGCAAGGTCAAACTTCGCAAGAAGGAAAAGAAGAACGTTGCATTTGGTCAGGCTTACATCAAGTCGACCTTCAACAACACCATTATTTCTATTACAGATCCTTCGGGCGCTGTTATCTCTTGGTCATCTGCTGGTCAGGTTGGCTTTAAGGGATCACGTAAATCCACACCGTTTGCGGCACAGATGGCTGCTGAAGCAGCTGCCCGTCGCGCGCAAGAGCACGGACTAAAGAAGGTTGATGTATTTGTTAAGGGACCAGGTTCTGGTCGCGAAACTGCAATCCGTTCATTGCAGGCCGCTGGATTGGAAGTTGGTGCCATCTCTGATGTCACACCAGCACCACACAACGGTTGCCGCCCACCAAAGCCTCGTAGAGTTTAAGGAAGGAAGAGAATAAATGGCTCGTTATACCGGAGCAGATTGCAAGCGCTGCCGTCGCGAAAAAGTAAAGCTCTTTCTTAAGGGCTCTAAGTGCGATGGACCAAAGTGTCCGATCGAATCACGTCCTTATCCACCAGGACAACACGGCCGTGGCCGTTCAAAAGAATCTGAATACCTATTACAGATGCGCGAAAAGCAGAAGTGCGCACGCATTTACGGTGTTCTCGAGAAGCAATTCCGTGGTTACTACGAAGAGGCTAACCGCCTTCAGGGTAAGACTGGTGAGAACCTTCTCATCATCCTCGAGACTCGTCTCGATAACGTTGTCTACCGTGCCGGCTTTGCAAAGAGCCGCGACATGGCGCGTCAGCTAGTTCGTCATGGACACTTCTTGGTAAACGGCAAGAAGGTAAACATTCCTTCATTCCGCGTTACTCCAATGGATGTCATCGACGTAGTTGCTGCCTCACAAGACACCACACCATTCATCATCGCATCAGCTGAACTTGGCGAAAAGGCCGTTCCAGCGTGGATGGAAGTTGTTGGATCAAAACTTCGTATTTTGGTTCACGCTCTTCCTACCCGTCCTGTGATCGACACTTTGGTTCAAGAGCAGCTAATCGTTGAGCTTTATTCTAAGTAATTCGTAATAAGCAGTATCCAAAAATAATCAGCTGGAGATCAAATAGTGGATCTCCCAGACGTTCGGAGGAAATAAGTGCTCATCGCACAACGCCCCATCCTCACTGAGGAAGTAGTAAGCGAATTTCGCTCACGTTTCATCATTGAACCGCTAGAGCCTGGCTTTGGTTACACCCTTGGCAACTCACTTCGCCGTACTCTCTTGTCTTCGATTCCCGGCGCAGCTGTTACCAGCATCAAGGACAAGGAAGCTCTTCATGAGTTCTCTACCCTTGAGGGAGTCAAAGAGGATCTCACTGAGATTGTCTTGAACATCAAGAATCTTGTCCTTTCATCCGATAACGATGAAGAGACACTTGTTTATATCCGCAAGAGCGGAGAAGGCGTAGTAACTGGCGCAGATATCGCAGCTCCTGCTGGAGTTGTTGTTCACAACCCAGATCTTCACATCGCTACTCTTAATTCAAAGGCTAACTTCGAACTCACTCTTACCGTCGAGCGCGGTCGTGGCTATGTCACTGCAGTTCAGAACAAGCAAGCTGGCGGAGAGATTGGTCGCATTCCGGTTGACTCGATCTATTCACCAGTGCTTCGCGTTACCTACAAGGTTGAAGCTACCCGTGTTGGTCAGCGCACTGACTTCGATCGTCTCATTGTTGACGTCGAGACCAAGCCATCCATGAAGCCATCAGATGCAATGGCATCTGCCGGTAAGACTTTGGTTGAGCTATTTGGTCTTGCTCGTGAACTGAACGAGAACGCAGAAGGCATCGAAATGGGACCTTCCATTCAAGATGCAGCACTAGCAGCCGATCTTGCTCTTCCAATTGAAGATCTAGACCTCACTGTTCGTTCATACAACTGCTTAAAGCGTGAAGGTATTCACACAGTCGGCGAGCTCGTTGGTCGCTCTGAAGCAGATTTGATGGACATCCGTAACTTTGGTTCAAAATCAATCGATGAAGTGAAAGCAAAGCTTCACTCCATGGGACTCTCCCTCAAGGACAGCCCTGTTGGTTTCGATCCAACACAACACGCCAACTATGGAAACAACGATGATGATCTCGTTGATTCAGAGCAGCTCTAGGAGAATCGCAAATGCCAAAGCCAAGTAAAGGACCACGCCTCGGAAGCGGTCCATCACACGAGAGATTGCTACTCGGCACACTTGCTGAACAACTCTTTGAACATGGCAAGATCACCACAACAGTGACAAAGGCTAAGCGCCTACGTCCACTCGCTGAGCGCTTGATCTCTCAAGCGAAAGAGGGAGATCTTCCAGCTCGTCGTCGCGTCATGATGACAATTGCTAACAAGGGCGTAGTTCATACTCTCTTTACAGTAATTGCACCACGCTTTGCCAAGCGCCCTGGTGGATACACACGTATCACTAAGGTTGGCCCACGCAATGGCGATAACGCACCAATGGCGGTTATTGAACTTCTTAACGACTAATACTCGTTAACGCCTTTAACTAGTTTCATGGCCAAACCCACTCTCTTTCCCGAGAGTGGGTTTCGTCGTTTACGGATAGAACTCTCCTATGACGGCACAAATTTTGCCGGCTGGGCAAAGCAACCTGATCAACGCACTCTACAAGAACAGTTAGAGAGCGCACTCTCCAAGTTGGCACACGAACCCGTCAATACAGTTGTCGCAGGGCGTACCGATGCAGGTGTTCACGCAATTCAACAATTTGTTCACGCTGATATTCCAGCGAACCCACCTCATGCAGATATGGATTGGGATATTAATAACTGGGCCTACCGGCTCAATCGAATTCTTGATGAAGATATTCGAATCCTAAAAGTTGATTACGCGCCGGAGGGATTCCACGCTCGATTCTCGGCTAACGCCCGCCATTACACCTACAAAATTGCTGACGGCCTTCAAACTATTCCGCCACTCATTCGCTTTGATGTAGCCCCTTGGTATCGCGAGCTAGATGTAGATCTTATGAATGAGGTATCGGCCAAGTTATTGGGCCAGCACGATTTCAGCGCATTCTGTAAATTCCGCGAAGGTAGTACGACCATACGAACGCTCACTAAATTCCACTGGTATCGGTTGCCTAACGGATACCTGGCTGCAGATGTCTCGGCAGATGCATTCTGTTACTCCATGGTTCGAAATCTTGTTGGGGCAGCTGCTTGTGTCGGTGAAGGACGTTATCCGCAGGAGTGGATGCTGGAGATGTTAGAGAATCGTGAGCGCGTTCCCGATAGCTTTGTATTTCCCGGACGGGGCTTAACTTTGATTCGTGTTGATTTCCCAGCTGATGATCAACTAGCCACTAAAGCTGCGGAGTCTATGGCTCGCAGAATGGAAGAAGAGTAAAAATTAAAGCTCGACACCTAGGTGTGTTCCATTTGCATCGTGGCTAAGTTCCCAATCATTGACCGCAAATCTATCCAACCAAGCACTTCCAATACCTTTACGGGTACTTGCCACTGCACGACCATTATCAACTACATCGAGATGGATTGAGTTATCGCTCATTGTGCCAAGCACATGGACTCGCTTTGCCCCACCCTTACGCACCGAGTTTGCAATTGCCTCTTGAATAATTTGAGCTACGAGCGCAGCGCGAGTGGAATCAGAATGGATACGAGGATCCAAATCAATGAAGATTTCCGCAATTCCAGCCCAGGAACTTCGAATTACTTCCAGCTTAATTTCAGGGGATTGATAGAACGACTCAAACTCATCGCTGAGGGCACGTTTGGAAAACGCTTCTAGCCGCTCTAACGCCTTCTGTGAATCCGACGTCTCCGAATCTAACTGCATAGCAATCGCATTGAGCTCACTTTGAAGTGTGTGGTGGATGAAGGAGGCAGCTTTAGTATCAGTGATATACGCGTTCTTCTCTTCCTCTCTCAATTCAATTCGAGCGAGGTTAGTTAATACTTCCTCACGATTGATAAGACCTTGGTTGAGTGCAGCCATAATCGTAAGAATAAAGGAGATAACCGGCGCCAAAATTCCGCCGCCGACAATGGAAACATGATCGACAAAAAGTCTTCCTATAAGTAGTCCTGACACTCCAGAAAATACTGCAATGAAGAAGAGAAAACCCGCATTTAGCCACCCTGAAGGAAAATCAACTCGTTGGTGGATGATAAGAAGGAGCGCCGCAACTAACGTAGCTGAGATTGCGTACGTCAGCGCATAGATTGGGCCGGTTCTTGAAAGTAAGTTAAAGAACGAGCTAATAAAGTAGAGAATAACGAATTCAAAAATTGGTATTTTGAGTGGTTTCACAGACCGAAGAATGAAGCCCGTAAGACTTAATTTGGGGCCGAAAGAATTGGTTTTTAACCATAAGCGTTCGCTCAGTGGAGAGAGCGCTACTGAAACCATCTCTCTCACCCGTTGAGCAATCTCGGCATCGCTGCGAGTTTCTAATTTCCCCTCTTCCACAATCAGCTTAAGGTCTGATTGCAGTTCTGAGAGTAGAGCGGCAACTTCCTGGTTAGTCGATACAGAAACACCCTTTTGGCTAGCACTGGAGATCAAGAGTTGACTCATAAGAGAGCGGTAACGCCGCTGAAACTTGCGCCGGGCTGTCACCGCGACGCAAGCCAGACTTAACCAGATAAAGGTCGTGCTCATTGAATTCAATATTCGTACGTCGATAGATGTTGGATTTTCAAGATTAAATAGCTCAAATAGGAGATAGAAAGTGAAACCTCGAATTATTCCTAAAACCATTAGTGCCCAAAAAAGCGGAATTCGGAGAAGTAGTAAAACTCGAAGATAGATAGCCACGCAGGCAGTGAGAATCAGACCAATCAAAATCGACTGAGGGAGCAGAGTGAGAAAACTGCTGGGTGGTAGGGAGATTGGAACTGCAATTACCGAAACTGGAATAAACAGGAGAAAGGCAGTCCAGGAAAATTTGAAATTACTTCTAAGAAATTCGAATCTATTAGTCAACATTCGGTGGAGTCTTGCCAGTCAAAGTGAAGAAAGCTCGAGTGAGTTGAACGCGAGAATTATGGAGCTTGCTTCGCTCCAATCCGAGAACGCTATGAAGCTTGGTAATGGTTGCCTCGACCGCCTTCACTGTCACGCCTTGACGATTTGCAACTTCAATCGAAGAGTAACCACCCGCGATAAGGCGCAGTACCTCAATTTGGGTCTTCGAGAGCTCGCCTACTTTTGGTGTACTGCGAACCTTATTTGCTAACGGCTCTTCATGAGCTTGAACAATCGCCGCGAGCAGCGTTTCAAAGCTTGGTAGCTGTGACTTGGTCAGAAAGATTCCACCCTTGGGCAGCGCTTGTGAGTCGGCAAATCGCGGGTCTGAATAACTAGTCAGAATAATGATTCCAATTTTTGAATTCTCTTCGCGCAGAGCATGTGCGATATCGATGCCGTTGGCTCCGGGTCCCAAATCCAGATCAACAATTGCTACATCAACCTCATGCGCTTTCACCGATGCAATGGCTTCGGCAGCTGTCGAGAGTGCAGCCACAACTTCGAGATTGGCTGCGGCGAGAGAGTGCTCCATCGTGGTTCGCGTGAAAGAGTCATCTTCAACAAGGAGAACTCTGATTGCGCTCATGCCTTAATTATCTGCTATTTCAAAGGAATGCGGTGGAAGTTATGCAAGGGATTTCCCTAAAGAAGATGGCTCTAGGAGTTAATAGTTCCGTTATTTGTTATCTGAAGTGAGGAAAGGGTAATGCTGGCGGTCGGCCGGGTCTTCTTGCCCGGGGTAAGTTGGAAGTGATACCAAGATCCAGCAGGGATTGTCAGGGTGATGGTGGTAACGACAGGCGCTGTGGTATTTCCATAAACGGTTACTTGCGAGCCGCTAGCGCAAGTGTTGTTAGCGGTGAATTTCACATTGAGAGCGCATCTTGTTAACGCAATCGTTGTACTCTGGCTGGAGCTTATGGTGAGAGTGAATGCAGTGCTCTGAAAATTTCCGCCATTAACTGTGTAGAAGAATTGCTTTGAAGCGGAATCCAGAAGCACCAATGGCGCTGCCGGATTTCCGGCGGTAGTGGTATCCACTGGGTAGAGCACAAATTTCCCAGTGGAAATAGTGGTCGTATTGGGAACGATAAATCTTGAACTATTCGTCGCATATGCGATGGAGAGCGACGAAGAGAGGCTGAGAGCCACAGCCAGGATTACGAGAGTGAGACGGTTGCGGTTGATAGTTCTCACTCTGATCTCCTTTCTCGAATGAATTAGCTATTACTTGTTGTGGCTAAGCGCTGTTGCTCTAGAAAGGTCCAGACCAGACCAGTGCTGAGATTTTGAACGGTGCCAACGGGAAGAACTCCATTAGTTGTTACTTCAGAGCCGGTAGGAAGCGCAATGGAGACTTGTAGTCGTGCAACTCGGCCAGCGAGTCCGGATACAAGAGCTAGGAACTGCGGAGTTGCAACCATTGTTGCCGCTGGAGTTGAAGCCATTGCAACGGTTGTGGTTCCGCTACAGACGCCGAGGTTTGTCCACGCAACGGTGCACTCTCGAATGGTGATCTGTAAACCCTTGATGGTATCTGAATCTAAAGTGTTGATTGGAGTAGAACCTGCGAGCGAGATTGTTGTATTAGTTTCGTCGAGAGTTCCGTTGTTAGTGAGATCGATATAGCGATTGACGGTATCGCCTGGGGCCATATTCGAAATGGGGGATACAAATCCTCCGGTAATGCCGACTACAACCGAGTTTGTCTCTACCAGCGAGAGAGCGCCCGAGGAGACGGTCTGGGGCGTTGTATTAAATGCAGATGCTGAGAGCGAAGCGAAGACGGAGGAGCTGACAAGTGAAGTTCCACCAATCGCCGCTGCTGCGACAATCGCAACTTTAATGGTGAGAGATGCTGCTCCCTTTGCTGCCATTGTAGATACTAGATTTTTCATATCATTACCTCCTGATTGCTGTTGGATACTTCATTATTGATGTAACCGCGCTTACCGAAATTTGCACTCCGTTGCACCTCGTGCTTTGCCTTCTCTTCTAGATAGAGGCTCTTGTAAATCTCTTCACTTCGAGTCGCCATAACCTTCTTAACCCGAAAGATGAAGGCGAAGAGAGCGAGAACATTTGCGAGAATTAAGAAGGAGTAACCTAAAGATCTACCTGGTTTAGAGGTGAGATAGACAAGTGGTCGTCCAATCAATGGGATGCGTAGAACATTTCTAGGCACCAAGTAATTCTTGGAAGAGATAAATGGTGTGGCCTCTGGTGAACTATTGGCATCACCTTTTGTAGTGATGTTGAGTAGGCCATTAGAGGTATTAATCGCTGTGATTCTGTGGGCATAAAAGCCGCCGAATAGTTTGCTATCGACTGAGATGATGTCGCCAACTTTGAGATCAGAAGCAACCGCATTTTTTGTAATAAAGATATCGCCGGCTGCAGCATAAGGTTTCATAGAGTTGGTGAGAATTGGAGATATTCCAATTCCTAGAAAGGAGTGAAGCAGTAGAGGAGAAATAAACGCTACTGCTGCAATTGAGCTTAATGCGAGCTTTCCTTTGCTTTTCATGTGCTCAACCTAGGGAGGCTTTCTCTCGCTAACCTCTCAATCCTGTACCGCTCAATACACAGTATAAATAAGGGTTAATTTTCCTCCCTATATATCAAGTAGCGGGCTTATGCTTCACACATCAAGCACATCACAGAGCGCACCTGAAAGGTGAACAAATGGCTCTACGAAAAAGCACAATCCTTGTCGTTGATGACAATCAAGATATTCGCGATCTCGTCACGTTGATATTGGCTGATGAGGGTTTTACAACTCTCGATGCTAAGGATGCACTCGAAGCGATGGCTGTACTTGAAAAATCACAACCCGCCTTAGTTCTACTCGATGTAATGATGCCGGGTAAATCTGGCATTGAATTACTCCGCGAGATTCGCGCCCATCGCGATTCTCGAATAAATGA
>WLRE01000002.1 GCA_009698045.1 Actinomycetota bacterium
GCAGTTCTCGAGACACTAGATAACGGCAAGCCCATCCGAGAGACTCGCGATACCGATATTCCATTAGCTGCTGCGCATTTCTTCTATCACGCAGGTTGGGCAGATAAGTTGGAATACGCCGGCGCAGGTGCAAAACCAAAAGCACATGGCGTTGCAGCACAGATTATTCCCTGGAACTTTCCACTCCTTATGCTCTCTTGGAAAGTTGCCCCTGCACTCGCGGCAGGTAACACCGTAGTGCTCAAACCTGCCGAGACGACTCCGCTCACAGCACTGCTCTTTGCTGAAGTCTGTGAACAAGCAGGATTACCTGCAGGTGTTGTAAACATTATTACCGGCGATGGCGCTACAGGTTCGCACTTGGTCAACCATCCTGGCGTCGACAAGATTGCATTTACCGGTTCTACCGCTGTTGGAAAATCTATCGCTCGTGCAATTGCTGGTACCAAGAAGGTGGCTACTCTCGAACTCGGTGGCAAAGGTGCAAACATTATTTACGACGATGCACCTATTGATCAAGCGGTCGAAGGAATTGTCAACGGAATCTTCTTTAATCAGGGACATGTTTGCTGCGCAGGTTCGCGCCTGTTCTTGCAAGAAAATATTCATGACGAAGTTCTAGAGAAACTAAAGCGTCGGATATCGCTCTTACGGGTGGGCAATCCCCTCGACAAGAACACTGATGTTGGTGCTATTAATAGCGCAGCTCAACTTGCCAGAATCACAGAGCTCGCTGCTACCGGTGACGCTGAAGGACCAGAACGTTGGCAGGCCAATTGCGCACTTCCTGAAAAGGGATTCTGGTATCGCCCCACTATTTTCACTGGTGTTACACAAGCCCACCGCATCGCGCGTGAGGAAATCTTTGGCCCAGTTCTCTCTGTCTTGACCTTCCGCACACCCGCAGAAGCCGTAGAAAAGGCGAATAACACTCCTTATGGCCTATCTGCAGGTGTCTGGAGCGATAAGGGTTCTAAGGTGCTCTGGACCGCACAGCAACTTCGTGCCGGAGTTATCTGGAGTAATAGCTTCAATAAATTTGATCCTGCTAGCCCTTTTGGTGGATATAAAGAATCTGGTTGGGGACGTGAGGGCGGACGACATGGTCTGGCTGCATACTTGAAGGGAGGCCACTAATCATGGCCCGTATCGATGTAATGAAAACTTATAAACTATTTATTGGTGGCAAGTTTCCGCGCAGTGAATCTGGCCGTGTCTATGAACTCCAAGATGCAAAAGGTAAGTTCCTCGCAAATCCATGCCTCGCTTCTCGCAAAGATTTGCGCGACTCTGTCGTTGCTGCCAGATCTGCATTGAGTGGCTGGTCGACCGCAACTGCATATAACCGTGGACAAATTCTCTATCGCGTTGCAGAAGTAATGCAGGGACGTAGCGCGCAATTTATCGATGAGATTGTTGCGCAAGAAGGCATCACGTCTAAAGCCGCTGCCGTTCAGGTAGAGCAGGCTATTGATCTCTGGGTTTGGTATGCAGGTTGGACCGATAAGTTATCGGCGTTCTCTGGTGCACAGAATCCAGTATCTGGGCCTTT
Organism: Actinomycetota bacterium; assembly: GCA_009698045.1. Taxonomy (GTDB): domain Bacteria; phylum Actinomycetota; class Actinomycetes; order Nanopelagicales; family Nanopelagicaceae; genus AAA044-D11. The sequence goes on from WLRE01000002.1 coordinate 1,553, forward strand.
CTATAACTTCACCTCTCCCGAAGCGCTTGGAGTAGTTGGAGCTTTCGTCGATGGCAAACCTTCGTTGCTCTCACTCGTCTCTTCCATTGCTCCAATAATCGCTGCTGGAAATACGGCAGTAGTTGTTGCCTCTGAAAAATTCCCGTTATCGGCAATTACGCTGGCTGAAGTGTTGGCAACAAGTGATCTGCCAGGTGGGGTCGTAAATATTCTGACCGGCAAGTCTTCCGAGCTCATCTCATGGATGGGCGAGCATATGGAGATTGATGGAATCGATGCAACCGGATTGTCGAGCAAAGCAATGACAGAACTAAAGATTGCCGGAGCAGAGAACTTGAAGCGCATCCATTCCTTTAGCGATATCGCATCGCCAGCTCGGATTCAGGCCTTTATGGAGAATAAGACAATCTGGCAGAACGTCGGTATTTAACTATTCAGCTGCAATAGCTGCATAACCCGGCTTTACTATCTGCTCAATGATTGCCAACCGCTCTTCAAAGGGAATAAATGCACTCTTAAGAGCATTGACGGTCAATCGCTGTAGATCTTGGAATGTCCAATCGAACGCCTGTGTAGATTGAATCATTTCATTGCTCATTGAGGTGCGACTCATCAATCGATTATCGGTGTTGATGGTGACTCGAAAACGTAATTGTTCAAGAACGCCAATCGGATGAGATGCATAATCTTTAGCTGCGCCAGTTTGTAAATTAGAGGTCGGGCACATCTCTAGCGGAATACGGCGATCTCGTACATAAGATGCAAGTAATCCAAGCTTGGGTTCTGGTCCGGAGAAATCAATATCGTCAATGATGCGTACGCCATGTCCCAATCGTTCCGCGCCACACATCTGAATTGCCTGCCAGATGGAGGGCAGGCCGTATGCCTCGCCAGCATGAATCGTGAAATGTGCATTTGCTTGACGCAGATAATCAAAAGCTGATTGTTGAATTGTGGGTGGGAATCCATCTTCTGGACCTGCGATATCAAATCCAACAACGCCGCGATTTCGATATTCAACTACTTTGCGGGCGACTTCATCGGAGTGCTCATTTTGACGCAGAGCACAGAGCAGCTGTTCTACCCGAATAAAGAGGCCTTCGGCCTTAGCATCTGCCATGCCCAACTTAAATCCTTCTGTTGTTGCTTCAATGACCTCGTTAAGAGTCAGACCCTGCGCAGTGAAGAGTTCGGGTGCGCCGCGAATTTCGGCATAAACAACGCCATCTCGTGCCAGATCGAGCGCTGCTTCGCGAGCAACCCGAATAATCGCCTCACGGCGTTGCATAACGGCGATGGTGTGTTCAAAAGTTTCGAGGTAGCGAACCAGCGTTCCAGAGCTGCACGATTCTTCAAACCAATCGGCAAGTGCAACGGGGTCGGTAGTAGGAAGTTTGGTGTAACCAATTTCGGCAGCGAGTTCAATAATTGTTTGTGGGCGAAGGCCACCATCTAGATGATCGTGAATAACCGCCTTGGGAACACGCTTAATCTGTTCTGGGGTTGGGTGCTTCGTGAGTGACATCTACTTAACCTTCGATTCTTTCGATAATGAGAGGCAAACGTTCTACCTTCTCGCCAGTACTAGAAATTTTGACTGCGCCATGTAGTGCTTCTAGTGCACGTTCAAATCTAGCGGGTTCATCTGTATGGAGGGTAAACAATGGTTGACCAGCAACTACTTGTTCGCCTGGCTTTGCATGAATTTCGATGCCAGCGCCTGCTTGCACGCTCTCGCCTTGGCGAGATCTGCCAGCACCCAAACGCCAAGCGCTAACTCCAACTTTCATGGCATCCATCGCAATCATCTCGCCGCTGCTCTCAGCCATGACGATTGTGTGCTCCTTTGCAACCGGAAGTTTTGCATCAGGATCGCCGCCTTGGGCTCGAATCATTGCCTTCCAGCTATCCATTGCTGCACCATTTTTGAGTGCATCAGCTGGGTCCATCAATGGCTTTACGCCAGATGCATCTAACATTTCACGTGCAAGAACCAGGGTGAGTTCAACAATATCGGCTGGGCCGCCGCCAGCAAGCACTTCAACAGATTCACGGACTTCAAGTGCGTTACCTGCAGTAAGTCCGAGCGGAACATCCATTGCAGTAACAAGTGCACGAGTCTTAACTCCCGCACGTGTACCCAAATCCACCATTACTTGGGCAAGCTCGCGAGCCTTGAGCGGATCACTCATGAAAGCGCCGGCTCCAGTTTTAACATCAAGAATAAGTGCGCTGGTACCTTCGGCAATTTTCTTGCTCATAATGGAAGAGGCGATAAGTGGAATAGCTTCTACCGTCGCAGTTACATCTCGAAGTGCATATAACTTCTTATCTGCCGGCGCTAAACCCGCTCCAGCTGCGCAGATTACTGCGCCACAACTTTTGAGAACAGCGAGCATCTCTTCATTGGAAAGAGAGGCGCGCCAGCCAGGAATTGATTCCAATTTATCAAGGGTTCCACCAGTATGACCAAGTCCTCGGCCCGAGAGCTGAGGAACTGCGGCGCCACATGCTGCGACGAGAGGTGCGAGTGGAAGTGTGATCTTGTCCCCTACGCCGCCGGTGGAGTGTTTATCTACAGTCGGGCGATCTAACGCAGACCATTGCATGCGTTCGCCGCTGTTAATCATTGCATCTGTCCATCGCGAAATTTCACGCGAGTTCATTCCGTTAATTAAAATAGCCATCAACAGCGCAGACATTTGTTCATCAGCTACTGCGCCGCGGGTATAGGCATCAATTACCCAATCAATCTGTGGGTCTGAGAGTTCGCCCTTATCTCGCTTTGCAGCAATTATCTCTACGGCCGCAAAGAGTTCACTCACTTGAGATCCTCGGGGCCAAATGCCCACGGCAGTAGTTGGGATAGCGGGGTAGGACCATCTGGTGTCATAAAGAGCATCTCTTTACCGCCATGCTCAAATAGAAGTTGGCGACAGCGACCACATGGTGAGAGGAAGTTTCCTTCGCCATCGACGCAGACTGCTGCAAGAAGTCTGCCGCCGCCAGAAGCACAGAGTTGTGAAACTAGACCGCATTCAGCACAGAGTCCAAGTCCATAACTCGCATTCTCAACATTGCAACCAGTCACGATGCGACCATCATCGACCAGTGCTGCAACCCCAACCGAAAATTTAGAATAAGGAGCGTAGGCACTCTTCATAATTTTCTTCGCTTCTTCGTGCAGAGCGTCCCAATTTATTGGCGCGCTCACTTAGATTCTCCCCGTTTATATGCAACGCCATCGGCTGCTGGTGCCCGCACTCTGCCCACTACGCCCGCCACAGCAATAATGGTTACAACGTAAGGAACCATTGACATAAATGGGCTTGGGATCGGTGTTCCAATAATTCCGAGAACGGTTTGAAGATTATCGGCAAAGCCGAAGAGAAGTGCTGCACTGACTGCGCCCCATGGACTCCAACGACCAAAAATCAGAGCGGCCAGTGCAATAAAGCCTTTGCCTGCTGTCATCTCTTTATTAAATGAACCAACTGCTCCGACCGTGAAATAAGCGCCACCGAGACCAGCAACGGCTCCTGCCAACATTACGTTGCGGAAGCGAAGGAGGTTGACATTAATTCCAACGCTATCGGCTGCTGTTGGGTGCTCGCCCACTGCGCGAGTACGAAGTCCCCACCTTGTTTTAAAGAGTGCGTAGGTAAGAATAAAGATGGCTGCATACATCAGATAAACAATGATGGTCTGCTCAAAGAGAATCGGGCCGATAACAGGCAGTTTAGAGAGGATCGGAATTTTTATTGGCGAAAGAATTGGGCCAGAGTTCCAGGTCGACTGATAAGGAATTAAGAGGCGTTTGTAGAAGAAGGCAGTTAATCCATAGACCAATACATTGAGAACAAAGCCAAGAATAATCTGATCAATTCCAAAATTAACCGCAAAGATTGCAAGTAGCGTAGAGATCATGCAACCTGCCAACGGAGCAGCGAGTAATCCCCAATAAGTATTCTGAGTAAGACTTGCTACTACTCCTGCGGCAAAGGCGCCGGCAAGAAGCTGCCCTTCGATGGCGATGTTAACAACACCAGATCTCTCGCTGATGACTCCTGCCATAGATCCAAAGATAAGTGGCACTGCAAGCATCAAAGCACCTTGTAGTAGACCAGTAAGTGGGATGAACTTTCCTGCCGCAGCCCATGACATAAACGACATAATCATCGTGAAACCAACAACGCTGCTCACCGCACGAATCGTTTTGCCGGCTTTGAACTGGAAATATCCGATTACCGAGGCAACCAGGGCGATGAGAGCAAAACCGAGAGAGGCGTGCTTTGCACTCAAAACCCATTCATGGATTAGAACCCATTCGTCTCCAAGAACAAATCCGTAGGTAACTTGTGCCTGCGAATTAGGAATTACACCGAAGAGAATTACTCCGAGAAGAGAGATAGCCCCCATTGCAATAATGCTGAACAGGCGACGGCGTTCTGTGGGGTTGAGTTTCATTAGCCATTCCATCCCTTCGAGACTAGATCTCCTGAGTTCTTCAACTCTTTCAACCTAAATATTGCTCGAACAAGTGCAGGAGCTGCAATGAAGAGAACTACGAGGGCTTGGATTACCAAAATTATGTCGATGGGAGTGTTGGTGTTGGCTTGCATAGTTCCACCACCTGCCCGAAGTGCGCCGAAGAGGATCGAAGCAAATACGGTTCCCATGGGCTTTGCCCGTCCAAGCAGTGCAACTGTAATTGCATCGAAACCAAAGTTTCCGGCAGTGCCGGCGGTAAGTGCGTAATCACTACCAAGAACGCGAACCGCTCCACCCAATCCAGCGAGTGCGCCTGAAATTGCCATTACTGAAGTCATTACAAAGGGAACTGAAATTCCAGCAGTTCTTGCAGCTGCGGCATTAGCACCGACTGCTCGGAATCTAAATCCCCAAGTACTGCGCGATAGTAACCACCATACAAATACTGCTGTTGCTAGTGAGATGAAAATTGAAATAGTGATTCGGAAATTCGGACCAAAGAGATGTGGCAAACGCGCTGAATCCAATACTTCTGGAGCAATCGGATCATTGCGTTCAGGTCGCAGGAATGATGGTGTGCTCAAAATCCACATTAGGAAATAGAGTGCGACATAGTTGAGCATGATGGTGACAATAACTTCGTGAGCTCCGGTACGGGCTTTGAGAAACCCTACTGCCCCGCCCCAGATTGATGCCGCAATTACTCCTGCGATAAGAGCAAGCGTGATGTGAAGAAAGGCAGGGAGCTGATAATGAAAACCGATATATGCAGCTGGAATGGCACCAAAAATAAATTGACCTTGTGCTCCAATATTGAAAAGTCCTGCACGAAAAGCAAGGGCTACTGAGAGGCCTGCCAATATAAGTGGCGCAGCAGCTACCAGTGTTTCAGTCAGTGGGTAGAAGGCCAGGAAGAAATTCTGTGGAGTGGAGAGATTTGGGTTATAGACAGAGCCTTGGAAGAGTGCGAGATAAGAGTTTCCGACATTTGCACCAGCAACTTTTAAGAACTCAAGTGGCTGACCGATCTTCTTGAGCGCTTCGGAATCAGAGAAAGCAATGAGTAAAGCTCCAACGAACATCGCCATCGCAAAAGAGAGAGCGGGTAGCACTAGCGCTCGAAGCGATTCGAGCTTGAATTTACGCATGTTCTACTCCAGCCATTAATAATCCTAAATCTTGTGCAGATACGGTAGCTGGAACAATTTTGATAATCTCTCCGCGATACATAACTGCAATTCGATCCGCAAGGGCAAAGACTTCATCTAATTCGGTGCTGAAGAGGAGAACTGCGCGACCAGCATCTCGCTCAGCCAAAATTCTTTCGTGAACAAATTCAATAGAGCCAACATCTAGTCCACGAGTGGGTTGAGAGGCAACAAGTAGTTGAACCGGTCTGGAGAGTTCTCTCGCAAGGACGACTTTCTGCTTATTTCCGCCAGAGAGTGAGGAGACTGGATCTTGCACTGACTGGAGACGAATATCGAATTCCTTCGACTTCTTCTCTGCCTCTGATCCAACGACCGAGGGAGAGATCTGCACACCGCGCGCATAGGGCGGCATATCGTGGAGATCTAGAATTAGATTTTCAGCGATAGAGAGCGAAGCAATCAATCCATCTAGCTCTCGAGATTCTGGGATGAATGCAATTCCTTCGTGGAGTGATTGCCGAACAGATTTACCCACTAGTTCGCTCTGACCAAGAGTGATGCTCCCCTTAATATGAGGCTCGAGATTGATCATGGCACGCGCTAATTCTGATTGACCATTGCCTTGAACTCCAGCAATAGCAAGAACTTCTCCAGTCTTAACTTCGAAAGAGATATCTTTCACGAGAGCTCGTCCAGTGGAATCTTCTATTCGTAAATCACGTACGCTCAGCACAACTTCTCCCATGGGATGCGCACTCTTATCCGGACTTAGCTCAACCGGGCGGCCGACCATGAGTGAGGCGAGTTCATCTTGTGAGGCCGATGGACTGGCCGTGCCAACAATCTTGCCGCGTCTAATTATCGTGATTTGATCAGCAACTGCCTTAACTTCACGCAGCTTGTGGGTGATAAAAATAATTGAAGTGCCCTTACTCTTGAGCTTTCTCATAATCTCAAGCAGGCCATCGGTCTCTTGCGGTGTAAGCACTGCAGTGGGTTCATCGAGAATTAGCACCTTTGCATCGTAGATAAGGGCGCGGATAATCTCGACTCGTTGTTGCACGCCAACAGGTAAGTTTTCTACGATTGCATCTGGATCAACGTCGAACTTAAATTCATCGGATATCCGTTTAATCTCGGCCTTGGCATTATGTAAATCCAGCGAACCCAATTTTCCGCTGACTTCATGGCCGAGCACGATGTTCTCTGCCACAGTAAAGACCGGAATCAACATAAAGTGCTGGTGAACCATTCCAATGCCAGCGGCCAATGCATCGCTGGGCTCAGCAATTTTTTGCACTATATCGTCGACCAGAATTTCGCCTTTGTCGGGTTGAACAAGTCCATAGACAATATTCATGAGCGTAGATTTGCCAGCGCCGTTTTCGCCCAAGATTGCATGAATTTCGCCGGCAGCAACTTTAAGATCGATATTGTCGTTTGCTACTAACGCACCGAAGCTTTTTGTTATTCCGCGAAGTTCGAGTGACACCGTAACCCTTTCAAGAATATTGATCGTATCTACTACCTACATATCTTAATCATAATTAGGCAAAAAAAGAACCGAGAAGAAATTAATCTTCTCGGTTCCTTTAACTAACTAGTGATTAGGAAACTTTTACAGCTCCTGAAATGACATCCTTGGTCAACTGACGGATTTCATTTTGTAGAACTGCTGGGACCTTGCTTGCCATGTTGTGATAGCCAGCAAAACCGCCGCCACCGTTCTTCAATGTTCCAACATATGGAGCATTAGAGAACTTGTTAGCTGCTACTGAAGAAATTACATCCTTAACAGATGCGCCAACAGCCTTCATGGTTGAGTTAAGGAAAATATCCTTTTGAGCTGCTGATGCAGACAAGAACATATCTGAGTCAACGCCAAGAACTACGGACTTCTTTGAAGTCACTGAGTTACCTGCAGTTGCGAATGTAAGTCCGCCAGCGATTGGGTAGATCACGTCAGCACCTTGTTGTTCAAGGTTCTTTGAGATCTGTACAGCCTTAACTGCATCAGTAAATGACTCAACGAAAGTTCCGGTCTTTGTAGCGTTGCTCCAACCGAGGACCTTTACGTTTGTTCCCTTTACCTTGTTGTAGTGGTTAACTCCATTTTCAAAGCCAGCCATAAAGATTGTTACGGTAGGAATAGCAATTCCGCCGTATGTAGCAACCTTCTTTGTCTTGGAATATCCAGCTGCAAGGTAGCCAGCTAGGAATGCAGTCTGATCAGATGCGAATGTTAGACCCTTGAGGTTTGCAACAGCTTTGCCATCTACAAGACCTGGATCATCTACCTGTGCGAACTTAATCTTTGGGTTAGCGACAGCTGCCTTGCCGATTTCGCCAGCAATCATGAAGCCAACACCGATAATAAGGTTGCACTTCTTGTCAACGAGTGACTTTACCTCTGCTGCGTAATCTGGGTTAGCTGGATCTGCAACAACGTATGAAACATCTGCAATGTTCTTTGTTGCTTGTGCGCCAGCCCATGCTGATGCGTTGAATGACTTGTCATCGACGCCGCCGGTGTCGAGTGCTAAACAAACCTTTGGCTTTGCTGCATTAGATGCTGGTGCAACGGCTACGCCGCCAACCAACGCTGCTGCTGCAACGATTGAGAAAAGCTTTATTGACTTCTTCAAGGTGATTCCTTTCGGGTCCTCAAAATGAGGGGTTGATGTAGGGGCAACATTAGTCAGATTAGACGCGAGATATGCGCTACACATGGGCAGACTCTTGGATTTACAGCTATTTCGTACATCACAGAGTTTCTTGTATGCGAAACTCTCAAGTTGAACTCTAAAGTTTAATGCGACCATTCGAGAGTGCGCTCTTGGCCATCGAATAGCGCGTGAGCGCTGAAGAAGAGGCAGAGTAGTTTTTCAGAGAGATTCCGCCATTCTTGCTCGTATACAGATATCCATATATTCCACGTTGCGCATCAACAATATCGAGAATAGTTTGGCCATCAAGCGCAGCTGCAACAAGTTGCTTCACAGGTAATCCATAATCTTCGACAACAGAAGCAAGAAGAATTTTCTGCGCTACAGCGGAGCTTAAGAAATACTGATCGGGTTGGTTACCAATCATCTTTATCTTCTTCTTTTTGCTCAACGCAAGAATTGTCGAGTAAACATCTGCGTTCTGTGCCCATCGAGAATAAATTACATCGACTCCGCCCGCCGCCATGTTCTTGACCTGTAACGATGCGCCAGATTCTAGAATTGAACCGCTAACTTTCACCTTTGGATTTCCATATTTTGCGCCAGCGATGAAGGCGCTCTGACCCTCCTCTGATTCGTAATCAGAGGAGGGCGCGATATAACCAATCTTTTTTGAGGTCGATGACGCGGCGGCAAGCACTCCGGCTAAGAAAGACTCCTCTTTCGTAGAGAATTTCATAACGCTCACATTGACTTGGTCAGTGGCGCTGCCTCCGATTATGGCAAATTGAGATTCAGGATAATTTGTTGCGGCTAAGGCCATAGCAGCAGACCAATTCTTGCCGACCGCGATTACCAAGTTGTAGCCAGCTTTCGCCAAGAAGGTAAGTCTCTCCAACCGATCTGTTTCACTTCCGACGGTAACTACTTCTCGCAAATCAAAGGGAGAGAGCCCAAATTTCTGGCGCACATATTTAGTTCCTAGGGCAGCAGAGTCGTTAACTCCCCCGTCACCTAAGCCTCCGAGGTCATAAACCATTGCGATTCGAACAGAGGTTTCAATCGCCTGTGCGCTAGGTGAAATCGAGATGGAAGAGAGAGTTAGTACCCCTATCGCCAAGCGAGAGAAGTGCTTAAGCGCGCGGGAGTAGACCGAGAGCTTCATATGTCTCTGCCAGAGTTTTGCTTGCAACTAGATTTGCTTTCTCGGCACCATCGCGAAGAATCGAAGTTAGATGCGCAGGATCTTGGAGTAACTCTTGTGCTTTTGCACGAATAGGCGTGAGGAAATCTACAACGACCGTCGCAACGGCAGATTTAAAGTCTCCATACCCTTTACCAACAAATTCATTCTGAGCATCTGCAATTGATAATCCAGTGATAGCCGAATAGATAGTGAGCAAGTTGGAAATACCTGCCTTATTCTTTTCGTCAAAGATAACTTCGCGCTCGGTATCAGTCATGGCACCTTTGATTTTCTTCATATTAATCTCAGGTGCATCCATTAATTCGATAACGCCAGATTGGGATGCAGCAGATTTACTCATTTTTGAGGTCGGATCTTGTAAGTCATTAATCTTTGCGCCAGATTTCAAGATATAACCTTCAGGAATAGTGAATGTCTGACCGTATTTCGAGTTAAATCGCTGGCCCAAATCGCGAGTGAGTTCAATATGCTGACGTTGGTCTTCGCCAACTGGAACTTGATCTGCCTGGTAAAGCAAGATATCTGCCGCTTGAAGAATGGGATAAGTAAATAGTCCTACAACCGTGCGATCAGTACCGCTCTTAGCGGATTTATCCTTAAATTGGGTCATGCGGCCAGCTTCTCCAAAGCCGGTAAGGCATTCCATAATCCACGCCAATTGATTGTGGGCCGGCACATGAGATTGGACAAAGAGCGTGCTCTTGGCGGGATCAATTCCAATTGCAATTAATTGTGCGGCAGATGCCAATGTGCGACGTCGAAGTTCAATTGGATCTGGACCAACAGTGAGTGCGTGCAAATCTACGACGCAATAAAAAGCATCATGGCTCTCTTGAAGTGCTACCCATTGTTTTAGTGCACCCAAATAGTTGCCTAGATGGAACGAGTCATGAGTAGGCTGAATTCCCGAGAGAACGCGCTTGCGAGTACCGACATCAGCCATGGTGCGTATCTTTCCGTTCTTGGTGGGTGATGAGCAACTGCCCCGCCCGCTTACCCTCCATGGATATAACACTGACCCGAACTCCGGCAATCTCTATCTGGTCCCCTACTTCTGGGATTCGACCTAAATGATGCATTACAAATCCACCTGCAGTTTCGTAGGGACCATCAGGGAGTTGAATATTTGTTTGATCTGCTAAATCTTCAAGTGAAATTAAGCTATCTACTTCAAACTCACCAATCCGAGAAGATGCGGTGACTTCTTCGTCTTCAGTGTCATATTCATCCTGAATTTCGCCCACGAGACGCTCAACGAGATCCTCCATTGTGATGATGCCGTCAGTACCGCCATATTCATCTAGAACGATCGCGATATGGCTGCGCTGGCCTCGCATTTCTGCAAGTGCTGGGAGTACGCCCTTAGTTCCCGGCAAGAAGAGAACTGGTCGAATAATCTCTAAAATTGTTGCCTCGTTCGCACTCTGAGCTGAAATTGAATTCAGCAAATCTCGAACATGAATGAAGCCAATAACCTCATCGGTAGAACCACGCGTAACTGGATATCTTGAGTGAGAGTGTTTAACAGCGACCTTAACGGCATCGGGAATGGATAAGCCGACATCCATAAAATCGACTTCAGTACGAGGAACCATAATTTCGTGCAACTGCAGATCTCCAGCGTTGAAAACTTCTTCGACAATTTCGCGCTCGTGTTGTGTGAGCGCCGTATGTCGGGTTACCAAATCGACAAGTTCGGCCTCCGAAATTTCAGAGCGGGCCTCTTTGGATGTTAGTCCAAAGAGTTTGACCGTAGCGTCAGTAGATTTAGAGAGCAGCCAAATAACTGGGCGAAATATATGTGCCATTCGATCGATAACAGCGGCAGATGCTAAGGAGATTGATTCTGTGCGATGTAGCGCTAGCCTCTTGGGAACGAGTTCGCCAAAGACAAGTGAGATGTAGGAAATAACTAATGTCAGGCCAATAAGTGAGATTGTTGTGCTGGTGCCATCCGATAGCCCCCATTCTCTGAGGACTGGTATTACATATGTACCAATTCGTTCTGATCCAAGAGCTGCGGAGAGAAAACCGCAGAAGGTCACGCCTACTTGAGCGGCCGCAAGAAAACGATTGGGATTAGAGGTCAGGGCTGCAACTCGTGCGCCACGCTTACCTCGACTTGCCATCTGGCGAATCTGCGAATCTCGAAGAGAGAGAAGTGCGATTTCAGCGGCAACGAAAAATGCTGCCAAGCCAATGAATCCCAGAACTAGGACGATATCTAGAAAAAGGTTCACTTCTTAAGGGTACGGCAACGGGAACAACGGCGGGCGCGCTTACCAAGCAGGCATGGACTGGCACATCCATGGCCGAGTGGCGTAATCTCAGCCCTGACTTCATCCAACGGATCGTCGGGCACGTACCTGCCCGGAGAAGGAGATAAAAGAAATGGCATCAGTCGTATTCGACGGAGCTTCACGAATCTATCCGGGCAACCCAAAGCCGGCAGTAGATAAGTTAAACCTCACTGTTAATGACGGTGAATTCCTCGTACTAGTAGGACCTTCCGGTTGTGGAAAATCTACCTCGCTTCGCATGCTTGCCGGGCTAGAAGAGATTGACTCCGGATCTATCCGCATTGGCGATCGCGACGTTACCCACGTTGCACCAAAAGATCGCGACATCGCGATGGTCTTCCAGTCATACGCTCTCTACCCACATATGTCTGTCGCTGAAAATATGGGCTTCGCGCTCAAGATTGCCGGCGTGGATAAGGCAGAGCGTGATCGTCGCGTCCTAGAAGCTGCGAAATTACTTGACCTCGAGGCTTACCTTGATCGCAAGCCCAAGGCTCTCTCGGGCGGACAGCGTCAACGCGTTGCAATGGGTCGCGCAATTGTTCGCGAACCTCAAGTCTTCTTGATGGATGAACCACTTTCAAACCTAGATGCAAAGCTTCGCGTTGCAACTCGTACTCAAATTGCTGCGCTGCAACGTCGTCTAGGTATCACCACAGTTTACGTAACGCACGATCAGGTCGAAGCAATGACCATGGGCGATCGCGTTGCAGTGTTGAAAGATGGCATCCTGCAGCAAGTAGACACACCACGCAATCTTTATGAAGCTCCTATCAACGCTTTTGTTGCCGGCTTCATCGGCTCTCCTGCAATGAATTTACTCAATGCTCCCGTCGCTGGCGGTAAGGCCTCACTCGGTCAGTTCGCCATCGAAGTTCCAGCATCAGTGGGAACATCAGTAACCATTGGTATCCGCCCAGAAGGCTTCACTCCTTCATCAACTGGTTTTGATGTTGCCGTTGAGGTTGTTGAAGAGCTCGGTGCTGATGCATTTGTTTACGGTCGTCCAGTTGATTCAGCGGTTAAGTTCGCTAATGCAACTGACGAGGGTGCTCAAGTCATCGTTCGTTGGGATCCTAAGAATCCACCAAAGCCTGGCTCAACAATCACAGTTACTGCTAATCCAGCTGCAGTTCACTTGTTCGATGCCACAACTGGTGCCCGTATCTCGTAATATCTCTTCATTAAAGAGCCCCGCGAATATTCGCGGGGCTTTTTTAATTTCTAAGCTTTATGCCATTGCCTTCTTTAAGTTCTCATCGATAGAGGCTAAGAACTCTTGTGTTGATTGATACGGAGCATCCTTAGAGATTAGCAATGCCAAATCCTTCGTCATCTTTCCTTCTTCAACTGTCTTGATGCAGACATTTTCGAGGGTCTTGCAGAACTTGGCCAGCTCAGGATTGTTATCCAGTTTGGCACGGTGAGCTAGGCCTTGTGTCCAAGCGAAGATAGAGGCGATGGGATTGGTAGAAGTCGCCTTGCCCTTTTGATGTTCACGGTAGTGACGTGTCACGGTTCCGTGCGCAGCTTCGGATTCACAGATTTTTCCATCTGGAGTCATCAATACCGAAGTCATCAGACCTAGCGATCCATAGCCCTGTGCGACGGTATCTGATTGAACATCGCCATCGTAGTTCTTGCATGCCCAGACGTATCCTCCTTCCATGCGAAGTGACATAGCGACCATGTCATCAATCAAACGGTGTTCATACCAAATGCCAGCAGCTTCAAATTCTGACTTGAACTCTGCTTGGTAAATCTCTTCAAAGATATCCTTAAAGCGGCCATCGTATGCCTTGAGAATAGTGTTCTTGGTGGACAGGTAAACCGGGAACTTGCGGAGTAAGCCGTAATTTAGCGATGCGCGAGCAAAGTCGCGGATGGAGTCATCCACGTTGTACATCGCCATGGCAATTCCAGAAGATTTGAAATCAAAGACTTCGTGGGTTGTCGGAGCAGATCCATCTTCTGGGACAAAGGAGATGGTGAGTTTGCCAGCGCCGGGAACACGGAAATCAGTTGCCTTATATTGATCGCCAAATGCATGACGGCCAATAACGATTGGCTTCGTCCAGTGTGGAACAAGGCGTGGCACGTTAGAAATGATGATGGGCTCGCGGAAAATTACGCCACCAAGAATATTGCGAATGGTTCCGTTAGGGGATTTCCACATCTTCTTAAGACCGAATTCTTCAACTCGTGCCTCATCAGGAGTGATAGTCGCGCACTTGATTCCCACTCCGTGCTTTTGAATGGCCTTTGCAGAATCGATGGTTACTTGATCATCTGTGGCATCACGATGCTCCATACCAAGGTCGTAATACTCAAGGTTCACATCGAGGTAAGGCAAAATTAGCGAATCCTTAATAAATTGCCAGATGATGCGAGTCATCTCATCGCCATCGAGCTCAACGACTGTGCCGGTTACTTTAATCTTTGACATATTCTCTCTTCTTCTCTTTAGTTTTTAACTCTTATAGAGCTTTGACGTCGGCTTGCTTGGCGCGGACTGCTTCTGCTGCAACTTTCAGTGCTTCAATTTCTGACGGAGTAAGTGCGCTTTCTACAACTTTACGAACTCCGGTCTTTCCGATTTCAGCTTCTACGCCGAGATACACGCCAGAGATTCCGTACTGTCCATCGACCCAGGCACACACCGGCATGATCTCGCCGGAATCTTCGATGACTGCCTTTGCCATTCGTGCAGCTGCAGCAGAAGGCGCGTAATAAGCTGAACCGGTCTTGAGAAGTGCAACTACTTCTGCGCCACCATTGCGAGTTCGATCGACGAGTTCATCAATCTCGCCCTGACTTAACAAGTCAGTCAGCGGCTTACCGTCAACAGTGCAACGGCTAGGAACTGGAACCATAGTGTCGCCGTGCGATCCCAAAGTTAGAGTCTTTACGCTAGCGGTAAGTACTCCTAGCTTTTCTGCTACAAAATTTGTAAAGCGAGCGGTATCAAGCATTCCAGCCTGGCCCATGACTTGATTGTGTGGGAAAGCAGATGCAATTTGAGTAAGAGCGGTCATCTCATCTAGTGGATTAGAAACTACGATGATTACAGCCTGAGGTGAGTGTTTTGCAATATTTTCGGCGACGCCACGAACGATTCCAGCATTAACGCCAATCAAATCCATGCGACTCATGCCTGGTTTGCGAGGAAGACCAGCAGTAATAACTACAACATCTGAGTTAGCTGTTGCCTCATAACCGGCACCATCTGGAGTTGTTGTTGCACCAATAATTTTTGTTTCGAATCCCTCGATTGAACGAGATTGATTCATATCGAGTGCGAGGCCTTCTGGCTTTCCTTCAACAATATCTGTAAGAACTACAGTGTCAAAGATGTTGTATTCCGCTAAACGAAGTGCAGTTGTTGAACCATAAAATCCTGCGCCGACAACAGTTACTTTTCCAGATCGAGCCATCAGATTCCCCTCAAAAGATGTCGCCCTTTGCGAACTCCTTTAGAGAATATTACTTGGCATGAGGCAGTGTGAGCGCCACCACAAAAAGCAGGAGCGCGATGAAGAGCGGGAGGATCAGCTCGATTTTTCGCTTCGTATCTGAGCGCGAATATTGCACGGCCGTATAGATGGCAGCCCCAACAGCAATGAGAACCGAGCCGGTACGAACAGCGCCCGCAATTGCCACCACAACGCCAATGGCGACCAAAGTTGCTGAAACTAATTTCTTCCAGCCGAGATAGGTGAGGAGTTCTTTCATGAATTAACCATTAACTGCGCATCGCACTTTCGACAACATTTGAGAGCAGCATTGCGCGGGTCATGGGTCCAACTCCCCCAGGCATTGGTGCAACATATGATGCAACGTTCATGAGATCGGGATGAATATCTCCGAGCAATCCCTTATCGGTGCGAGTGATGCCGACATCTAGAACTACGACGCCAGGTTTAACCATATCGGCGGTTAAGAAATGTGCTTGGCCAATAGCGGCGATAATAATATCTGCGCGCTTGGTATGAAAGAGCACATCTTTAGTTGCGGTGTGAGTAATAGTGACGGTTGCGTCATTTCCTTTGCGGGTAAGCATTAACGCAAGTGGGCGGCCAACGGTAATTCCACGCCCCATCACAACAACTTCTGCTCCGTGAGTGGAGATGTTGTAACGGTCAAGAAGTTCGATAATTCCACGTGGGGTGCAGGGAAGTGGCGCTGCCTGACCAATTACGAGTTTTCCTAAATTTAATGGATGCAGTCCATCGGCATCTTTTGCGGGATCAATTGCCTCAAGAATTCTATTTGTATCCATCCCTTTAGGGACGGGAAGTTGCACGATATATCCCGTGCATTCAGCGCTATTGTTTAAATCTTTAATCGCAGCGAGCACATCAGATTCTCGAGCGGTCGCCGGCAAATCCACGCGAATCGAGTGAATTCCTACTTCTGCGCAATCTTTATGCTTGCCGCCAACATAGGAGTGTGAACCTGGATCGTCTCCTACAAGTACTGTGCCCAATCCAGGCTTCTTAGACATTTGAGAGACTTGTTCGCGTAATTCAGATTTGATAAGTGTGGCGGTAGCTCTGCCATCCAGAATTTTCGCGCTCATAGCGTAATCCTATCTATCAGGCGTGAGAGAAGTGGCGCACTCCGGTGAAGAACATTGGCACATTGGCGGCTTTGGCTGCTGCAATTACCTCTTCATCTCGAATGCTTCCGCCTGGCTGTACGACCGCGGATATACCTGCATCAAGCAAAATTTGAAGACCATCTGCAAATGGGAAGAAGGCATCGCTGGCTGCAACAGAGCCATGCGCGCGATCGGCGGCGCGATCGACTGCTAAGCGAGCCGAATCAACTCGATTAACTTGACCCATTCCAACTCCGATTGATGCGCCACCCTTAGCGAGAAGAATTGCGTTGCTCTTGACAGCTCTAACACTTCTCCATGCGAATTGCAGATCACGTAGTACATCTGCTGAGACAGCGTCACCACAGACTTGAGTCCAGTTCGAGGCGATATCGCCATCAGTGTTAACCAAGTCCGATTGTTGAATAAGAATTCCACCAGAAATAGGGCGAAGCTCAAGTGCTGCGGTTGCATACCCTGCTATTTCGAGAATGCGAATATTTGGCTTCTTGGAGAGTATTTCTACTGCGCCATTTTCATACCCAGGCGCAATCACTACTTCGGTAAAAATCTCACTCAGTTGTTCAGCCATCTTCTTGCTCACCGGCCGGTTAGCGGCGACGACTCCCCCGAATGCCGATATCGAGTCACATTGATGGGCAGCTAGATGGGCGGCTGCAATATCGCTGGCAATCGCTATTCCACAGGGATTGGCATGCTTAATGATGGCGACGCACGGTTCGGCGTGGTCATATGCGGCACGTAGTGCAGCATCGGCATCGGTGTAATTATTGAAGGACATCTCTTTACCGTGTAATTGCTTAGCTGAGGTAACTCCCGAAAGCGGTGCATTCTTGTTGCCAAAAACCGCCGCGTTCTGATGTGGGTTTTCACCATAGCGAAGATCTGAAATTTTGCGCCAGACCAATGCGCGCCAATCGTTGATATCTAACTCTGAGGAGAGCCACTCGGCAATTGCGATGTCATATTCAGCGGTCTTACGGAAAGTTGCCATCGCAAGCTCTTGACGTTCGCGCAATGTGAATCCACCAGTGGCGAGTGCCGCAAAAAGTTGCGGATATTGAGTGGGACTAGAGATAACAGCAACTGACCCATGATTCTTTGCTGCTCCCCGTAACATACTGGGACCGCCGATATCAATTTGTTCAATGCACTCAGCAAAGTTTGCGCCGGATGCAATTGTTTCAGTGAAGGGATAGAGATTGATAATTATTAAATCAAAGGCATCAATATCTTGATCTGCAAGGGCTGCTAGATGTTCAGGATTTGATTGATCAGCAAGAATTCCACCATGAATACGTGGATGGAGAGTTTTAACGCGGCCGCCCATCATCTCTGGAAAGCCGGTGTATTTCTCTACTGGCGTGACAGGAATTCCCGCTTTATCCAGAGTAGCTGCAGTAGATCCGGTTGAAAGTATTTCAATTCCTGCCGCAGCAAGAGCCGATCCGAGTTCGAGTAATCCAGATTTGTCGTACACACTAACGAGTGCACGTCTGATGGGCTTACGTTCCATTAGCGAATCTCCGGAATTCCGTCTTGAGCAAAGCGCGTGAGTATCTCAACAATGAGCTCTCTTTCGACAATCTTAATGCGTTCATGCAGCGAGCTCTCATCATCGCCTTGCTCAACGGCAATCTCTCGCTGGGCAATTATTGGACCAGTATCTACTCCCTCATCGACCCAGTGCACGGTAGTTCCGGTGCGGCTCACATTGGCAGCTAATGCATCGCGAACTGCATGAGCACCCGGGAACGAGGGCAATAAGGCCGGGTGCGTATTTATCACTCGGAATTGCTTTAAGAAATCTGCGGCAAGAATCCGCATAAAACCGACGCTTACAACTAAGTCTGGGCGAATACCCGCCGCCGACTTAAGCATCTGGTGGTTCCATTCTTCCCGGTCACTCTGCATCGGAACAACTTGATAGGAGAAACCAAATTCATCTGCCAGCTCTAGCGCAAGACATGGCTTATCTGAGATCAGGCCAGCAATCTCGACTCCAGGAATTTTCGCTTCACAAATTGCCCGCGCTAGTGATCCAGACCCAGATGCCAGAAGAAGAATTCTCAACTACGCATCCGTTCTATCTCTGAATTTAGAAATAGCTGCAGGAATAAGGAGTACGAGTACGACAAAAATTAATTGCGAAGCTGCAAAAACCGCTGGAATCGGCCACCATCTAACTCCGACTGGATGAAGTGCAGATGTAAGCAGGGTTCCAGATGAGAGATAGGAAATAAGCGCTAGCGCTATCGATCCACCGAGTATGAGTTGGGAGAACTCTCGAATTCGATTTTTTAAATCTGAGTGTCTGCGAATTACAGATAAAGCAACAAGTAGGGCAAGAACTATGAAGAGAGTAAGTCCGATGAGATAGAGCGGGTGCTTTCCAGTAGGAAGCCCACCCAATATTGGTATCGCTGGAATTTGTTGAATAGTAAATACCGTGGGACTGATATGCGTAGCCGCACCAAGTGCAAACCCAAAACCTAGAAAATAACTCAGGGCGTGAATCGCGAGATTTGGTAGGTAGAGAATTTGGATCAGTAATAAGAGCACGCCACCCACCCAGCCAGGTTGGAGTACGGTTGTTAAGTTCTTTGCAATAGTGAAATGCAATGCGAGTGAAACTCCAAATAGCAGCATGGCTATACCTGCAACAACAGTGAGAATATGCGCCGAAAAGCGAAATGGTGCAAGAGCGCGGTGCGAGAAATCTAGCGATGCAATAACCAGAAGCAGAAGCGCATATAGCGGGGCCAATATCAGCGATGGTTTGACATCTGATGTTCGCGATAAATAAGTTGCTAGAAGAATGAAGGCGATATACCAAAAACTAAAGAAAATTCTTGCGGGCTTAACTCGTTCTAGCGCCGAAATAGATCGATTCATTCCACTGCGCATTGCCAAAAGTGGAAGCAGCGCCGCCCCTAGCGGAAGAATCGAGAGTGTGCCTGAATCGAATGAAGGGGGCAACGAGAGATCAAAGAGAATGAGATGCGCTCCGAGCCAGAGCCAGATTGAGGCACGAATTGGATCGCTGGTGTTACCGGTAGAACTTCCTGCTGTAGCCCATGCGAGCAGGGCGATGAAAGCTAGCGGAAATAGTGTTAGTGCGATACTTCGCAGCGCCTGTTGAAATGAAACCAGCAGAGCGCGTGCGAGCATCTGTTTCTCTAACTATCCGTTGAGGATTGCACGCATTAACGCGGCAGTTTCGCTTGGAGTCTTTCCGACTTTAACGCCAACTGCTTCGAGCGCATCTTTCTTCGCCTGTGCTGTTCCCGATGAACCTGAGACTATTGCGCCAGCATGGCCCATAGTCTTTCCTTCAGGTGCGGTAAATCCTGCCACGTAGCCAACAACTGGCTTGGTGACATATTCGCCGATAAATGCAGCTGCGCGCTCTTCAGCATCGCCGCCGATTTCACCAATCATCACGATTGCGTCAGTATCTGGATCATCTTGGAATGCGCGAAGACAATCAATGTGAGTTGTACCGATGATGGGATCGCCACCGATGCCGACTGCAGTTGAGAATCCGAAGTCGCGAAGTTCGTACATCATTTGGTAAGTCAAGGTTCCAGACTTAGAAACGAGTCCGATTCGGCCAGGGCCAGTGATATCAGCAGGAATAATTCCAATATTAGATTTTCCGGGGCTGATAAGTCCTGGGCAGTTAGGGCCGACAATGCGAGTAGTTCCCTTTGTTTGAGAGTAAGCAAAGAATGCCGCAGTATCGTGGACCGGAATCCCTTCAGTGATTACAACAACCAATGGGATAGCTGCGTCGATAGCATCGATGACAGCTGCCTTAGCAAACTTAGGTGGAACGAATACAACTGATGCGTTTGCACCTGTTGCTGAGATTGCTTCAGCGACAGTGTTATAAACAGGGAGAGTTGTACCGTCGATTTCAACGCTCTGTCCGCCCTTGCCGGGGGTTACTCCGCCAACAATCTTTGTTCCGGAGGCGAGCATGCGACGGGTGTGCTTAGTTCCTTCAGAACCAGTCATACCCTGAACAATCACTTTTGTATTTTCGTTGATAAATATAGCCATTTACTTTGCCGCCAATTCTGCAGCGCGTGCTGCTGCGCCATCCATGGTGTCGAGTTGTTGGATCAATGGGTGGTTTGCCTCATTCAAAATACGGCGACCTTCGATGACGTTATTGCCATCTAGGCGCACGACAATTGGCTTTGTGGCCTTATCGCCGAGGATAGAGAGTGCTTGAACAATTCCATTTGCAACCGCGTCGCAGGCGGTGATTCCACCAAAGACATTTACAAAAACGCTTCGGACATCTGGATCGCCAAGAATAATCGAAAGTCCGTTAGCCATTACTTCAGCTGATGCACCGCCGCCAATATCGAGAAAGTTAGCGGGCTTTACTTTGTATTTCTCGCCAGCATAAGCAACAACATCCAATGTACTCATTACAAGTCCAGCTCCGTTGCCGATGATTCCTACTTGGCCATCGAGCTTGACGTAGTTGAGATCTTTCTCCTTAGCGAGAGCTTCAAGTGGATTAGTAGCTGCGTGATCAACGAGAGCTTCGTGGCCAGGATGGCGGAATGCTGCGCTGTCATCAAGAGTGACTTTGCCATCGAGTGCTACAACTTTGCCATCACTAGTTTTAACCAATGGATTGATTTCCATGAGGGTTGCATCTTCGGCAACAAAAGCTGCCCATAACTTCAGGAGAACGTCAGCAACTTGGCCTTCAACATCCGCAGGAAATTGACCCTTGCGCACAATATCGAGCGCTAGTTCAGGTGAGATTCCAGCATTTGCATCAATACCGACGCGAGCTAACTTCTCTGGTGAAGTGTGTGCAACTTCTTCGATTTCCATACCACCGGCAACTGATGCCATGACTAGGAAGTTTCGATTGGCACGGTCGAGCAAGATTGCTAAGTAGTACTCAGACTCGATTGGTGCAGCCTGCGCGATCATTACCTTATGAACGATGTGGCCTTTAATATCCATGCCAAGAATAGCTTGTGCTTTCTCGCGTGCATCGGCTGCGCTTTCAGCTAGCTTTACTCCGCCTGCTTTTCCACGTCCGCCAACTTTTACCTGTGCCTTAACGACCACGCGACCACCCATTGATGCAGCTGCTTTCTCTGCTTCATCTGGCGTGAATGCAACGGCGCCACCAAGAACTGGAACGCCATGTGATTCGAAAAGATCCCGAGCTTGATACTCAAAGAGATCCACTGATTACCCCATTCATTTATCGTCTTAAATACTGTGAAAATTAAGAAGTTCTGAGGGGATGAGTTTAGAGCTTCTCCACGGGTGCGTAACGCAGTAGCAGCCGCTTCTCGCCATATGTGCCGAAGTTAATGGTCGCTTCTGCTCGATCTCCATCGCCAGAAACGCCTACAACCGTACCGACTCCGAATGTGTCATGGGACACACGCTCGCCCACTGCAAGAACCATCGTCGTCGAACTCTTGCGCCCTGTTGCGCGCGGAGCCGGAGTGAAGAGCGATGGCTTAGAAAGTCGGGATGTTGCTGGCCCGCCAATCGAAGGTGCATGTTCATTCCACTCGATAAGTTCCTCTGGAATTTCGGAGAGAAAGCGAGAAGCAGGATTGTATGAAGGCGCTCCCCATGATGTTCGATATTCAGAACGGGAGAGATATAAACGCTCGCGCGCACGGGTCAAACCAACATAAGCAAGGCGACGCTCTTCTTCAATCTCATTCTTATCCCCCAAGGTTCGTGAATGAGGAAAAATTCCTTCTTCCATTCCAGAGAGAAAGACAGTTGGGAACTCAAGACCCTTAGCTGTGTGAAGTGTCATCATCGTGACTACGCCACCATGATCTTCACCATCTGGAATCTGGTCAGAATCAGCAACCAGCGATGTTCGCTCTAAGAATCCAAGCAAAGAAATCTCTTCTCCTTCGTCGACTTCAGACTCCTCATATTCGACAGCAACGGAGACTAATTCTTCTAAGTTTTCAATGCGAGATTCATCTTGAGGATCATCACTTTTTTGCAGCTCAATAAGAATCCCGCTCTGCTCCAACGTAGCTTGGGCAATAACTGATGGCGCAGTCTTTGCTTCATCTAAAGTTTGCAACGAACGAATAAGGTGTACAAAATCCCTAATTGCACCAGAAGCTTTACTTGTCAGTTCTGTATTTGATTCGGCATCAACTAGAGATTCCCAGAAAGTTATCCCAAGTCGATTACCATGCTCTTGGACTACATCTAAAGCTCTATCGCCGATCCCGCGCTTTGGGGTATTAATTATGCGCCGTAACGAAACTTCATCTTGTGGATTAACTATTACGCGCAGATAAGCAAGAAAATCCTTAATCTCTTTCCTCTCGTAGAAGCGCACTCCACCGACAACTTTGTAGGGAATTGCTGATCGAAGGAAGGCTTCTTCAAAGACGCGAGATTGCGCATTAGTGCGATAGAAGATTGCCGTATCCCCCGGTTGCGAAATTCCTTCAGCGCGCAACTCCTTAATTTCACTAATGACGTGGTCTGCCTCGTCATATTCGCTTTCCGCAACATATCCCTTGATAGGTGCACCATTGCCAGAATCAGCCCAAAGGTTTTTCTCTTTGCGTCCTTCGTTATTAGAGATGACTGCGTTTGCTGCAGAAAGAATATTCTGGGTTGAACGATAATTCTGCTCGAGCAAGATGGTGCGAGCATTCTGATAATCAGCCTCGAACTGCAGAATGTTGCGGATATTTGCGCCACGAAATGCGTAGATAGATTGATCAGCATCGCCAACCACGCAGAGTTCGGCAATCGGAAATCCATCGCCCTCTACTCCAACAAGTTCTTTAATAAATTGATATTGCGCTTGATTTGTATCTTGATATTCATCGACCAGAATGTGGCGGAAGCGGGAGCGGTAACGTGCTTTCGCTTCTGGGAATCGTTGGAAAATTTCAACCGTCTTGCCGATCAGATCATCAAAATCCATGGCGTTTGATGCGGTAAGACGCTTCTGATAGTGAGCAAAGACTTCAGCGACTATTTGAGTGAAGTGATCTGATCCCGCGGTTTGTAAATAGTCAGCTGGTCCCATTAATTCATTCTTTGCGCCAGAGATAAGCGCATGCACCGCACGTGGTGCGTAACGCTTGATATCAAGGTTCATGTCTTTCATGATTCGGGAGAGCAGTGCATTGCTATCGCCAGAGTCGTAGATTGTAAAAGAGTTGGTATAGCCAAGCCGGGTCGCCTCTTGCCGCAATATGCGCACGCAAGCAGAGTGAAAGGTTGATACCCACATCGACTTAGCTCGCTCGCCAACAAGTTCAGCTACGCGCTCTTTCATTTCACCCGCAGCTTTATTGGTGAAAGTGATGGCGAGTACTTCATATGGTGCAACGCCTCGTTCTGCGAGTAAATATCCAATGCGACGAGTCAGAACGCGGGTCTTGCCGGAACCAGCACCCGCCACGACCAAAAGAGGTTGACCGGCATGGGTCACCGCTTCTAATTGTTGTGGGTTAAGTCCCTCTATGAGGGAGGCATTTGTCGGCACAGGTGGAGTGTAACTACTGAAAGTTCTGACAAAATGCTCCTATGGAGCCATTAGATGATGCAGAAATTGAACGCGTATTAGTTGTCACCGCGCACCCCGATGATCTTGATTTCGGAGCCGGCGGCACAATCGCCCAATGGACCGCTAAGGGCATTGAAGTTTCTTATTGCATCTGCACCAATGGTGACCAAGGTGGCGAGGATCCTGATGTTCCTCGGGAAGAGATGCCTAAGATTCGCCAACGCGAACAACGCGATGCGGGTCTCGCTCTCGGCGTTACCAATATTGAATTCTTGAATTATCGAGATGGTTGGCTCGAACCAACCATCGAGTTGCGTAAGAAAATTGTTCGTGAAATTCGTCGAGTACGACCACAGCGGATGTTGATTCAATCTCCAGAACGCAATTGGGATCGTCTCTTCTCTAGCCACCCAGACCATATGGCTGCTGGCGAAGCGGCTATTCAGGCGGTTTATCCTGATGCCCGTAATGCATTTGCCTTTCAGGATTTACTTGAAGAAGGTTTAGAGCCATGGCGAGTACTTGAAGTATGGGTAATGTCCCACAACGCGCCTGATCACCATATCGATATCACAGATACTTTTGATAGAAAGATTGCAGCGCTGCATGCACACGTCAGTCAGACTTCTCATAATTCTGAGATGCCGGCAATGGTTCGGGCTTGGGGTGAGCGTAATGCTGCTGCCGTCGGATTACCTGAAGGCCGTATCGCTGAAGTATTTCGAATCGTTGATACGAAATAATCTATCTCGTAACTATCACGCTCTCGGAATGGAATTTCTGAGGGTTAGCTCCGTTCAGTAAGTGAACCGCGCCAACTCCAAAAACTTTCCAATTTATTAAATCCGAAGAAACGATTGCGGTATCTTCATCAATTCCTAAAAGGTGCACACCTTCTGGCGCTTTGAGAAATAACTGAGCGGCAGTATCTGGAATCCACTTAAAGAACTTGTTGTAATGAGGAATTACTCGGATATGTGGAACGACCTCAAAGCCCTTATCGCCAACCTCTTTCATCTTGCGAAAGTGGGGAATATCCGGACCCATCGCCATAGCCCCTGCACTGCACCCCGCCAACGATGACCCTAATTGCCAGTTCCGATATATAGCTTCATAGACCGGTGTGCCGGTAAGAGTCTCTGCTAAATAATGAGGGTCTCCACCACTCATGTAAATAAGTCCAGCGCCATCAATTTGGCGAGCAAGATCTTCGCGCATCGCATCAGCACGGTTGTAAATTGGTAAGAAAATTTGCTCAGCACCGATACGAAGGGCTTGTTCTCTGCCTCGCTCGCGCCAGAAATCTAATCGATCCGAACTTTCACGACCAGCAGCAGTAGGAATCTGTACAAATCTGCGGGAGGGACCAGCTTCTAAGAGAGATCGCTCGTAATCTTGCAAGACGGGGAGATATTCACCAGAACCAACTAGGCCGACTAGCCCTGACATTTACTTGACGTCAAATTTTTCGATAGCAATTGGTTGTGCTGGTCCAACACCATCAGGAGCGTTTCCAGCTGCGGCAATTGCTTTCACGATATCTAAACCTTGGGTGACGCGACCGAAAATCGTGTAGTTCGCCGCAAGTTGTGAATTATCTTGATAGACGATGAAGAACTGACTGCCGATGGTAGGTGTGCCATCTGGGAGATCTTGTCCCTTGGCCATTGCAACGGTGCCGGCTGGATATGAGTTTGCACCTGGCGCTGGAAAATTCTCATTCGGAATATAAAACTTAGGTCCACCCTGACCAGAAGCAGTTGGGTCACCACATTGGAGAACAAAGATTCCAGATGTCACTAATCGATGACAGAGACTCTGGTTGAAATAGCCCTTTTGAGCCAGGTATGACATCGCTATAACAGTGAGCGGAGCTTTAACGCCATCGGCTTCAATGACAATATCGCCACAGTTTGTCTTTAATGTAAAGATCTTATTTACGTGTGGCTTGTTAACTTCAGGGATGGGAAGCTTAAGTGGCGCATGTCCTACTGCTGTAGTTGGCCTGCATGAAGGTACTAATTGAGAACTTTTAGCAACGCTCTGTTTTGCATTGCTCTGCTTAGTATTGCCTTGCTTTACGGGCGGCTTCTTTGGAGCAGCAAACGAAGGAGTTGCAACGAAGAGTGAAAGTAGCGCTGACGCTACTACTGCTACGACAACTTGCTTCTTCACTTGTGCTACTCCCATTCAATAGTTCCTGGTGGCTTAGA
Source organism: Actinomycetota bacterium (assembly GCA_009698045.1). Taxonomy (GTDB): domain Bacteria; phylum Actinomycetota; class Actinomycetes; order Nanopelagicales; family Nanopelagicaceae; genus AAA044-D11. Next base: position 27,754 of record WLRE01000002.1, read on the forward strand.
TGTTATGTCCAAGACTACCCGATTGACTTCGCGAACTTCATTTGTAATCCGTGTAGAAATCTTTTCTAGGGTGTCGTACGGAACGCGAGACCAGTCTGCAGTCATCGCATCTTCACTCGATACCGGACGGAGAACTATCGGATGGCCGTATGTACGCCCATCTCCTTGCACTCCTACGCTGCGAACATCTGCTAAAAGAACTACCGGACACTGCCAGATAATTCGATCGAGATTTGCGGCACGTAATTCTTCGCGAGCAATAGCATCTGCTCGACGTAAAATTGTCAGGTTATTCTCAGTAACTTCCCCGACAATTCGAATGGCAAGACCCGGTCCAGGGAAGGGTTGGCGCATAACAATCTCTTCTGGAAGCCCTAATTGCATTCCGGCCTCGCGGACTTCATCTTTGAAAAGTGCGCGCAAGGGTTCTACTAAAGTGAATTGCAGATCATCGGGCAGGCCACCGACATTGTGATGAGACTTAATATTTGCAGTGCCTTCGCCGCCACCTGATTCGACAACATCTGGATACAACGTTCCTTGCACAAGAAAATCAATCGACTCTTTAGCTGAAACATCGCGAGCTGCTTGTTCAAAGACGCGGATAAATTCTGTTCCGATAATCTTTCGTTTAGTTTCAGGATCGGTTACTCCTGCAAGTGCGTTAAGAAAGCGCTCTTTTGCATCCACGACATGAAGGGCAACCCCAGTAGAAGCAACAAAATCGCGCTCTACTTGTTCAGCTTCACCTTCGCGCAATAACCCGTGATCCACAAATACGCAGATAAGTTGTGAACCCACTGCTTTCTGCACGATTGCCGCAGCAACAGCTGAGTCCACGCCACCAGATAGGCCGCAGAGAATTCGCTTGCTTCCAACCACGGCCTTAATCTTTGCTACTTCAGTGGCGACAATGTTTTCAGAAGTCCATGTCGGAGCGCACTTCACAATATCAATCAGCCAACGACGCAGCACTTCTTGACCGTGTTCAGAGTGCAGAACTTCTGGGTGGTACTGAACTCCAGCGAAGAGGCCGTCCTTGCTTTCAAAAGAGACAATCGGAGTATCTGCAGTCTTAGAGGTTGAAGTAAAACCATCTGGAGCCTTGGTCACAGAATCACCGTGAGACATCCAGACATTGAATTTTTTGGGCAGGCCGTGCATGAGTTTTGATGAAGAATCAATCTGCACTTCAGTGCGACCGAATTCAGACTTTCCGGTCTTTGTAACAGTTCCGCCTAAAGCGCTTGCCATAACTTGAAAGCCGTAACAGATGCCGAAAATCGGAACTCCTGCAGCAAAGAGTGCGGGATCTAAAGTTGGCGCACCAGCTTCGTACACAGATGATGGGCCGCCAGAGAGAATGATTGCTTTTGGCTTCTTGGCTAACATCTCGGAGATGGGCATCGATGAAGGAACAATCTCTGAATACACCTGTGCTTGTCGAACCCGACGAGCAATGAGTTGTGCGTACTGCGCACCGAAGTCAACGACTAATACAGTTTCGCGTGCAGAGTTAGGCACGATCGATGACGACCTCTACCTTTTGGAATTCCTTCACATCAGAGTATCCAGATGTGGCCATGGCGCGACGAAGCGCACCAAACAAGTTCATGCTGCCATCGGCGGTATGTGATGGACCAGTAAGGATTTCTTCAAGGGAACCAACAGTTCCAACTTGGACTCTATCGCCACGAGGAAGTTCGAGGTGGTGCGCTTCAGAACCCCAGTGCCAACCTTTACCTGGCGCTTCATGTGCTTTTGCAAGAGGTGAGCCCATCATGACTGCATCTGCGCCACAAGCAATTGCCTTTGCGATATCGCCACTGCGACCGACTGAACCATCAGCAATAACGTGAACATAACGTCCGCCAGATTCATCCATGTAGTCGCGACGAGCAGATGCAACTTCAGCAACCGCAGAAGCCATCGGTACTGCAATTCCAAGAACGGTGCGGGTGGTATGCGCAGCTCCCCCACCGAATCCAACGAGAACGCCAGCTGCGCCTGCGCGCATCAAGTGAAGTGCACCTGTACCAGTAGCACAACCACCGACGATGACCGGAACATCGAGTTCGTAGATAAATTTCTTTAAATTAAGCGCTGAATTTTCAGATGCGACATGTTCTGCAGAAACAGTGGTTCCACGAATCACGAAGATGTCGACGCCAGCATCAATTACAGTCTTGTGAAGTTCGGCGGTGCGCTGTGGTGAGAGCGCTGCCGCAACCGTGACGCCAGATGCGCGAATTTCAGCGATACGAGCTTTGATGAGTTCTGGCTTAATGGGGGCTGCATACAGTTCTTGCATACGGCGGATTGCTTGTTCTTGTGGCAACGATGCAATCTCACCTAATTGAATGCGGGGATCTTCGTGGCGAGTCCAGAGACCTTCAAGATTGAGTACGCCGAGGCCGCCGAGTTTTCCAATTGCAATTGCAGTCTCGGGTGAGACCACAGAATCCATGGGTGCAGCCATCATTGGTAGGCCGAACTTGTATGCATCAATCTGCCAAGTAATAGAAACTTCTTCTGGGTCGCGGGTGCGACGGCTCGGAACGATTGCTATATCGTCAAATGAATATGCAACGCGGGCACGCTTTCCGGGACCAATCTCAATCTCGCTCATTATTTTCCTTTACGCGCGTAGTTAGGTGCTTCAGCGATATCTAAAACATCGTGCGGATGGCTCTCTTGTAATCCAGCTGCAGTGATTTGAATCAGGTGGCCATTCTTCTGTAAATCATCAATGGTGGCAGCACCGGCATAACCCATTCCAGAACGAAGTCCGCCGACAAGTTGGTGCACGGTGGTGGCAACAGAACCGCGATAAGCAACTTTGCCTTCAATGCCTTCAGGTACCAGCTTGTCTTCAGATAAAACGTCGTCTTGCATATAGCGATCTTTGGAATACGACTTCTGGTCGCCGCGAGATTGCATGGCACCGAGTGAACCCATGCCGCGATATGCCTTAAATTTACGACCTTGTAGTTCTACAAGTTCGCCCGGAGATTCATCGCATCCGGCAAGCAATGAACCAAGCATTACGGTATCTGCGCCGGCAACAATTGCTTTGGCGATGTCTCCTGAATATTGAAGTCCACCATCTGCGATTAATGGAACGTCTGCTTTCACACAAGCCTTATGAGCTTCGATGATTGCAGTCACTTGTGGAACGCCGACTCCTGCAACAACTCGAGTAGTACAAATAGAACCGGGACCAACGCCAACTTTTACTGCATCTGCGCCAGCATTAATCAAAGCCTGCGCACCGGCCCGAGTTGCAACATTGCCGCCAATAATCTGAATCTGTGGGTGCGCTTCTTTGATTCGAGCAATCGCATCAAGCACTGCGCGATGATGTCCGTGCGCAGTATCTACGACAACTACATCAACACCGGCCTCGATAACTGCGAGCGCGCGAGCAAATCCATCATCACCAACACCGACCGCTGCGCCGACTAAATAAGAGGCATCTGCTTTCTTAACCGCTTTCACGTGCTTAACCTGATCTTCGATAGGTAAGTTGCGGTGAATGATTCCGATACCGCCGGCCTTTGCCATTGCAATAGCCATTGGGGATTCGGTCACGGTATCCATCGCTGATGAGACCAATGGAACACGGAGAGAAATCTTGCGAGTTAAACGTGTGGAGGTATCGACCTCGGAGGGAACAACTTCGGAGGCATCGGGCAGAAGGAGGACATCGTCATAGGTCAGACCGAGCATGACCACTTTTTCACGAGATCCTTCAAGCATTGGAGCATCCTAGTTGAGCCCCGCCCGCTCTCCCATTCGCAGGGGACTCTCAGCCTTATCTCCGCTCTCTTGAAGGCTGCGATGAGAGCGTTGCCACAGCTTTCAAAGACGATGGCTGGAATATCCCCCCTATCTTCAGCGTTACCTCACCAAGAACTTAACTCAAGGAGACATATTCAATGAAAAGCGTTATCCCACAACAACCTCGGCCCATTGCCGACGATTGGGATTGGCAAGAGCGAGCTGCCTGCCGCGGCCTCGATACTGAAATGTTCTTTCATCCAGATGGCGAACGTGGTCCTCGTCGCAAGAATCGCGAGAATGCCGCCAAAGCGGTCTGCGCTTCGTGTCCTGTTATTCAAGCCTGTCGCAAGCAAGCACTCGCACTTCACGAGCCATATGGCATCTGGGGCGGTTTATCAGAAGATGATCGCATGGCAATAATCAACCAACGCGAACATCGCGAACTTACTGTCGCCAGCGCTTCCTAAGCATTAAAGCAAAAAGCCCCGCACTCGTAATGAGGCGGGGCTTTTTCGTTACTACTTAGTGACCGTGTCCACCAGGTCCGTGGCTGTGGCCATGGCCTGCTGCTTCTTCCTTTTTATCTTCTGGTGTTTCGAAGACAAGTGCTTCAGTTGTAATGAACATGGCGGCGATTGATGCAGCATTGGCAAGCGCTGAGCGAGTTACCTTTACTGGATCGATGACGCCGACCTTAACGAGATCTTCGTAGACCTCGGAGTAAGCATTGAAACCTTCGTTTGGCTTCATGCTACGAACCTTGGCAACGACGACATAACCCTCGTGGCCTGCATTCTCTGCAATCCA
>WLRE01000020.1 GCA_009698045.1 Actinomycetota bacterium
ATTAATTGTCCTGCTTCTACATGTGAGCCTTCAGTCACCTTGATTGTGTAATCAGTAATTCCAGTTACTTCTAGTACTGCTGCTGCAATATGAAGGCCAGCAATCGTCCCCGCCTTGCGCGCGCGATATTCAGCGATTGAATTTTGGTGTGTAGGAATGGTTGCTTCAGAAGTTACATCAGTGCCACCATCTAAATCCTCTTTGATTGTTGCTTCTGCAATCCAGAGCACATAATCAGCACTAAGTCCCAGCTCTGTTAGCTCTTCACGAAGTTTTTGAGATAGCTCCATTATTTCACCTCATCGAATGTTGTGTGCCAATGACCAGAAGAATCTAAGCGCTGAATAATTCGTTTTTGCCATGCTGGAAGTTGATCAGGAAAATCGCTTCGCCAATGGGAACCACGAGATTCCTTGCGCTCTTTGGCAGAGCGAACAATTGCTACCGCAAGCAGGTAGAGATTAGATACTTCCCAGGCTGCAATATTCTGTTCTTTCGTTGTTCGAGTCGATAATTGTTCGAGTGTTCGAAGCGTTTCATTAAGTGAGGATTCTGATCGCATCACACCAGCGCCTTGACTCATCGCCAACTGAAGAGGCAGTTGGATAGCCGGACTCAAAAGAAATGTTGAACTCTCTTCTTGTGGCTGTACTTGGGCAGGAATATTCGTCGTGATATCCGCGGCGATACGCGCGCCAAAAACTAGGCCTTCAAGCAACGAATTTGAGGCCAATCGATTGGCTCCGTGCGCGCCAGTACATGCTGTTTCTCCACATGCGTAGAGGCCCGGAATTGTTGTACGTCCGTTGAGATCTACCTTCACTCCGCCGGAGGCGTAATGTGATGCTGGAGCAACTGGAATCATCTGGGTAAGTGGATCGATGCCATTTTCAATGCAGGATGCATAAATCGTCGGAAATCGAGTGGCGAATTCTTTAAGTTCGGTTGCATCCAACCAAACATGAGGGGAATTACTCTCCTTCATCTGAGTAAAAATCTCTTTCGCTACAACATCGCGAGGAGCAAGTTCTGCCTGGGGATGTTTGCCGACCATGAAGCGCTCACCTTTGTCATTTACTAAGAGCGCACCTTCGCCACGTACTGCCTCACTAATTAGTGGTTGTTGTCCTCCAACATTTGTATCACGCCATAAAACTGTTGGATGAAATTGGATAAATTCTACGTCGGCAACTTCTGCTCCTGCTCGTAGAGCAAGTGCAACTCCATCGCCAGTCGATACTGATGGATTGGTAGTTTGAGAATAGACCTGTCCAAGGCCGCCAGTGGCAATAACAACAGCGCGAGCTAGTGCGCGACCAACTCCATCTTGGCTACCTGCTCCAATCACGTGGAGAGTCACTCCACAAACTGAACCCGCTGAACTTTGTAATACATCTATAGCCAAAGCATTTTCAATAACTTGAATTCCTGAGTCATCCTGTACTGCTGCAAGAAGTGCGCGTGAAACCTCGGCTCCAGTTGCATCTCCGCCCGCATGCAGAATTCGATTGCGCAGATGGCCACCCTCGCGAGTTAATGCAATTTCACCAGTTTCAGATTTATCAAAGACCGCGCCACGGGCAATCAATTTCCGAACGGCTTCGGGTCCTTCAGTTACTAATACATCTACCGCTGCAGTGTCACATAATCCGGCACCGGCAATCAATGTATCTTTCTTGTGTTGATCGGGAGTATCTCCTGGCCCTAGTGCAGCAGCGATTCCACCCTGTGCCCACTTTGTGGAGCCCTCATCAATCTTTGCTTTAGTCACTAATAAAACAGAGAGCCCACTAGAACGGATGTTGAGAGCTGTTGTTAATCCAGCAACGCCAGAGCCGATAACAATGACATCTGCCTGCGCGGTCCAGCCAGGTTTTCCAGCGAGAAGTTTCACCGCGTGCCACCACAGTTCATCTGCATATTGTCTATCAATCTCAGGTCATTTATCCATCCGGCGATAATTGCGCGGGGAGATAGCGTCGCTTCAGTGGCAAGAGTGAAATCATTCTCATCAATAATTTCGGCGTAGTCGATAGTAAACCCTGGCTCTGCTCGTAAAACTTCATGAAGTACTTTACGAGCTTTGTTGATATCTATTTCTTGGGCGGCGCTTTCAAGAGCGCGTGATAGCACTAGCGAAATTGTCCTTGAATCAGAAGTGAGCCGAATATTTCTGGAAGACATCGCCAATCCATCCGCCTCGCGAACAATCGGCGCTTGAATGATTTCAATTGGCAATGCTAACTCTTTCACCATTTTCTTGATGAGAAAGAATTGCTGAAAATCTTTTTCGCCAAATACTGCAAATTGCGGATTGATTAGATCAAAGAGACGTTTGACAACTGTGAGAACTCCATCAAAATGTCCGAACCGATGAACACCTTCAAAGAGATTTCCTAATTCGCCAGCGTTAATGATTGATGGTTGCGCTGGATATATCTCTTCAATTGTGGGAGACCAGACAAAGGTTGCGCCAGCAGATTCCGCTTTAACCGCATCGCCATCTAGATCACGTGGATATTGAGCAAGGTCATCGGGGTTTTCGAATTGAAGTGGATTAACAAAGACGCTCACTAAAACGTTCGGTGCATAAGATTTTGCAATTGTGATGAGCGATTGATGGCCAGCATGAAGAGCTCCCATAGTCGGCACGAATGCCAGTGGGTGCTTTAGCTCAAGTTCCATGCTCCAGTCCTTTCCGGGTACCGGGCTCGTGCGATAAGGCTACTCCGCTAGATGCAACTCTGACAAAAGAGAATAAACGCTGCCTTTTCCAGGAATATTCGCATCGGGATCGATTTCCAGCCACGGTTCAAGGACAAATGCGCGCTCGTGGGCTCGAGGATGAGGCAGCTCTAATTCAGGAGTTTTCATAACGCTTTCGCCGGCGACTATTAAATCCAAGTCCAGAGTGCGCGGACCCCAACGAACTTCTCGTACTCTTCCTAGCTCGGTTTCAATTGCAAGCATCGCATGAAGTAGTTCAAGTGGTTGTAGTTCGCTCTCACCAATCAATACTGCATTTAGATAATTAGGTTGCTCTGGACCACCAACAGGCTCTGTCTCGATAAATGACGAAAGGTGGGTTACGGTAATTATGTTATTAAGTCGATTAACTGCGCTCTCTAATATTTCTGCAGATTCACCTATATTTGAACCTAGCGCAATTACAACCTTCATCGAACTCGTTCGATAGTCACGGCGATATCAGAAACTTTTACGCCGACTGGAGCGAGTGGTTTATGAATAGTGATTTCTACGCAATCAACCAGTAAGAATGAACTAAGTATCTTCTCCGCGATAAGTGTCGCAAGACGTTCGATGAGGTCTACCGGCTCGCCAATAATCTCAGCTTCGACTAATTTTGCAACAGCACTGTAATCAACCGTCATAGATAAATCATCTGTTGCACCTGCAGGCGATAGATCAAAATACAAGGAAACATCACAGATAAATGGCTGACCCTCACGCCGTTCCTCGGGAAAGACACCGTGATAGCCAGTGGCAGAAATTCCGACAATCTTTATGGCCTCGCTCATGCGCCTAACTCTTCCACAACATCAATCGCATCGCGATGTGGTTTCACGCTATGTGTGCGCACGCCCCATACGCCTTGGCGGGCCATCTCAGTAGTAATCGCAACCGATGCACTCTCTCGCTCATCAGGAGTAACCCCACCCAATAACTCACCTAAAAATGATTTACGTGATGCACCAATAAGCAATGGAAAACCTAGAAAAGCTAGGCGATCGATATTACGTAGCAATTCCCAATTGTGTTTAGCGCTCTTCGCGAATCCCAAACCAGGATCCAGAATCAATCGCTCAGGTTCAATTCCTGACTTGATTAAGAGCTCTGCTCGCTCTTCAAGTTCATTCTTAACTTCTTTCACAACATCTGCATAAATTGCTCTACTTTGCATATCTGCAGAGTGTCCGCGCCAATGCATTGCAATATATTGAATTTCGGAATTACGAGCAATCAATTTAGCCATCTCTGGATCAGCTAGCCCACCACTAACATCATTGACATAGGTAACGCCCGCAGCAATTGCAGCAGCAGCGGTGCTTGCTCTCATTGTGTCGATGCTCGAGACCGCTCCTAATTCACGAATTTCGGCGATGATCGGAATCACTCGCTCTATTTCTTCTTCTGGAGAAACGCGTTCTGCACCTGGACGCGTGGATTCTCCACCAACATCAATGATGTCTACGCCTTGCGAGATCATCTCGTGCACTCGCGCAAGTGCTAACTCAAAGGTGTTATGTCTGCCACCATCTGCAAACGAATCAGGTGTGAGATTAAGTATTCCCATTACTAATGTTCGATTTTCACTCATATAGTGATCGCCTACTAATTGCGTGGAGTTGTAATTAAACTCATCGCTTCTGCGCGAGTTGCAGGATTGCGAAGTTGACCACGTACCGCGCTAGTAAGAGTTCGTGCTTGTGACTTGCGAACTCCACGCATCGACATACATAAATGTTCGCAATCAATCACAACAATCACTCCCGCCGCATCAAGTCCTTCAACTAAGGCATCGGCAATCTGAGTAGTAAGGCGTTCTTGAACTTGTGGCCGCTTTGCATAAAGGTCCACAACGCGCGCGAGTTTAGATAGACCAGTTATCTTCCCACTTTCACCAGGGATGTAACCGATATGGGCGAAGCCATGGAATGGCGTGAGGTGGTGTTCGCAATGTGAAAATACTTCGATATCGCGCACAATAACGAGCTCACTATGTCCGAGATCAAAAGTAGTTGCAAGAATTTCGGCGGGCGTTTGAAAGAGTCCACCAAAATTTTCGCGCATAGCCCGCGCTACTCGCGCAGGCGTATCTTCTAAACCTTCGCGATCTGGGTTTTCACCGATGCCGATTAATATTTCGCGTACTGCTCTTTCGATACGTTCTTGATCAAATTCGCCCATGGCTCCACCATCAGATGGACCCATTGAGATAGGGCTGATTTCACTCACGAGATGGAGCTGCTTTCTTTCGCGCGCTCTTTTTTATTGGTGCTGCTTCTTCGACTGCCTCTGCAACAACTTTTGCGGCGGCCGGTGAAGTTGCTACCGGAGGTTGCGTACTTGGAATACGAGTGGGCGATCCAGTCCACGCAGGACGTGGCGTTACTGCGCGAACCTTGGCAAAGATTCGCTCAATCTCATCTTTAAGAAGTGTCTCTTTCTCCAAAAGCTCCACAACTAATTGATCTAGGATTGCGCGATTTTCGACCAGTACATCGAAGGCTTCTTGATGTGCATTTTCAATTAATGCACGGATCTCAGAATCGACGATTCCCGCGACACTTTCAGAGTAATCGCGTTGATGACCATAACTGCGACCTAAGAATGGTTCTCCCTCGGAAACACCTAATTTGATAGCTCCGATTCGTTCAGTCATTCCATATTGGGTCACCATTGCACGAGCAAGGTTGGTGGCCTTCTCAATGTCGTTAGAGGCACCAGTGGTTGGATCATGGAAAATGAGTTCTTCGGCTGCGCGACCTCCGAGCGAATAGGCCAATTGATCAAGCATCTGATTTCGAGTCGTTGCGTAACGATCTTCATCAGGCAGAATCATGGTGTAACCAAGGGCGCGACCACGCGGCATGATAGTGATTTTATGCACCGGATCTGTATGAGGAAGTGCGTGCGCAACAAGTGCGTGACCGCCCTCATGGTAGGCAGTAATTCGTCGCTCTTCTTCAGTCATTAAACGAGTAGTACGTTGCGGTCCAGCCATCACGCGATCAATTGACTCATCGAGAGCTTCAACCGTAACAACTTTTCCGCCGGTACGAGCTGTAAGTAGCGTCGCTTCATTAATAACATTTGCAAGATCTGCACCTGTAAATCCTGGTGTGCGCTTGGCAAAATCAGAGAGGTTTACAGATTTAGCAAATGGTTTTCCTTTTGCATGAACCTCAAGGATTGCAGTGCGTCCTTTGAGATCTGGGCGATCAACTGGAATCTGACGATCAAAACGACCAGGGCGTAATAGTGCAGGATCTAGAACATCAGGACGGTTAGTTGCGGCGATGAGGATAACCTGACCATTCGCTTCAAAACCATCCATCTCTACGAGAAGCTGATTTAGTGTTTGCTCGCGTTCATCGTGTCCGCCACCAAGGCCTGCGCCGCGTTGACGGCCTACAGCATCAATCTCATCGACAAAAATTATGGATGGTGCTGCTGCCTTTGCTTGCGCAAAGAGATCACGTACACGAGAAGCTCCAACACCTACAAACATTTCTACAAATTCTGAACCAGAGATGGAGAAGAATGGAACGCTCGCTTCACCGGCAACCGCGCGAGCAAGAAGTGTCTTACCGGTTCCGGGAGGACCGTATAGCAAGACTCCTTTGGGAATCTTTGCGCCCATATCTTGATACTTCTTTGGCTCGGCAAGAAAATCCTTAATCTCTTTTAGTTCAGCTACGGCTTCATCAGCACCAGCAACATCGGCAAAGGTGTTCTTAGGCATCTCTTTATTTTGAAGTTTTGCCTTGGAGCGCCCGAAATTAAATATCTTCTTTCCGCCTTGAGCATTGCCCATAAACATAAGAAGGAGGAAAACAATAAGAAGTAAGGGGATAAAACTCATTAATAAACTAGCTAAGAAGGAGGTCTTAGGAACCTTTATATCCCACGCCTTTGGTGGTGGATTGCTGGTTAAGAGCTCAACGATTTGTGGTTCTTGGCCACTGACGTATGAGGCATAAACTTTCGCAGATCCTTTAATGAAATTTCCTTCTTTAAGGATAATTTCGATTCTCTGATCGCGATCTACCACTCGGGCGGATTCAACTTTATTTGCCGAGATTGCTGCTAAAACTTTAGAGGTATCGGTCTGAACAAATTGTGCTCCACTGCCAGAGATGCGACCGAAAGCCGAGACGGCGATAAGCGCGACAACAATCCAAAATAGTGGTCCGCGCAAAATTTTGCGGTACTGAGGTTTGCGTAGTTTCAGTTTATTTCTAGTGACAGCTGGTGGTGCGCTCTTCTTTGCCGGAGCTTTTTTCTTACTCATTATGCGTACATGTGTTTCGCGAGAACGCCAATAAAATCTAAATTGCGATACTTCTCATTGAAGTCCAAACCGTAGCCAACAACAAATTCGATTGGGATATCGAAGCCAACGTATTTAACTTCTACCTCGACTTTTGCGGCCTCTGGCTTGCGTAGCATGGTCAAAATTTCTACCGACTTCGCTCCACGCGATTCCAAGTTCGACTTTAACCAAGAAAGTGTGAGTCCGGTATCGACGATATCTTCAATGATAAGAACTTCGCGGCCAGTGATATCGCGATCCAAATCTTTAAGAATTCGCACAACTCCGCTGGATTTAGTGCCAGACCCATATGAGGAAACCGCCATCCAATCCATTTCTACATGGCGTTGGAGAGCACGTGAAAAATCGGCCATTGTCATCACTGCGCCTTTGAGAACACCAATTAACAATAGATCGCGATCTTTATAATCTGCTTCCACTTTTCTAGCTAACTCCTGCAAGCGAGCAAGAATTTCTTCATGTGTAGCAATAACTTTTTCGATATCGCTGCCTGATGTTGCTAGATCCACGGTGCTCCTTTTATGGGTTTGAGAGCGAAAGTCTGCCCGAAATTCGGGATACCTTCACACCGCCAGGGAGGCTAACTTCCCCCTGACCCTTCCAATCTGTGACCAGAGCCTCAACTGGGGCTAAATGTTCGGCGCTAAGCGTGCCGGAAGGGGCGCCCTGGGCATAAATTGCCAGCCGCAAGAGACGGGAACGGACCGCCTTGGGGAGGGCGGCCAGGTAATCAACCTCGAATTCTCCTGATTTATGGGCTGCGAATTCTTGCCCCGCCCATTGATCTAACGCCTCATTATCTTCTCGAAGAATTTGGGCAGAGCGAGATAACGCTTCTTTAATTCCGGGGCCGAGATCGCGCTCCATTGAAGGCAGAATATTCTTTCGAACACGTACGCGTGTGAATTGCAGATCACTATTGTGAGGATCAATCCAATAATTAATTCCTACTTCCTTACAAAGTTCCTCCGTTTTTTCTCGTGAAATCCCAAGTAGAGGTCGAATGAATTCTCCACTGACATTATTCATTCCCGATAATGATTTGCTCCCTGAACCACGTGCAAGTCCGAGTAGTACGGTTTCGGCTTGATCATTTTGAGTATGCGCTAAGAAAAAGTATTTTGCCGAATATGTCTCAAGTGCTTGATAGAAAATCTGATATCGAGCACGACGTGCAGAAGCTTCTAGTCCATCACTCATTACTACGTGAGCTTTTGCGGTAAAGATTTCCTTGATGCCCCACGAACTCAATTGTGTAACTACATTTGCAGCAATTTCTGCGGACCCAGCTTGTAAATCATGATCGATAACCACCGGAATTAATCTTAAATTCTTGCTCTGTGATTCTTGTAGCAACGCATAAGTTAGAGCCAGTGAATCAGCGCCACCGGAGCAGCCGACAAGGATGGTTTCGTTTGGCTCGAATTTCTCTAGGTACGTGCGGAGAGCGCGGCGCACTTCAAGTAGCGCGGGCGTAGTGACACTCATGCCCGTAAGTCTATTGCTTGGCTAAACGCGGCCACCAAATGGCATTAAGCCCTTGATGCTATACATATTCGAGTGGATGAGGCCCACACGCTTGGAGTTCGCTTCCCACATCATCTCGTCGCCTTCGTAAATGGTGATGTGGTGAATATTTTGAACAGAACCATCATATGAATAGAAGAGTAAGTCCCCAGCCTGGAGTTGATTGAGTGGCACGCGTTGAGTGGCGACAAAGTAGAGCGCTGCATTGAGGCGACCCCACTCGGGATAGCCCAAACCAGCTGCGCGATAGGCGGCATAAACCAAACCAGAACAGTCAAAAGATTTCGGACCTTGTGCGCCCCACACATATGGCCATCGCGCTAATACTTGTTTCTTGGCGTACGCAACTGCCTTGAGACGAATTGCTTCGGTAGATCGAATTGTTGAACGACCAGTAAAGCCTCGATTTGGCCAAATCGATTTTTGTCCCGTGGTCTTTGTTGCGGTTACCGCGTTCTGTTCTTCCAGAATTGCTAATTGGCGTTGTTGTTCAAGAGTAACTCGGAAATTCTTTGCCTTTGTAAGTTCAGCAATCAACTTGTTTTGAAGTGCACGTAATTTATCTACTTCCTTCTGTTGCGCAGCTTTAGCTTCATCAGCAATCTTCTTTGTTGCGGCGACCTTTGCAGTTGCTATTGCCTGAGCTGCCTTTGTGCGATCCGCTTCAGCCTTTGCCTCTTTAGCCGCAACTTCAGCTGCTTGGAATCGCTTAAGAATCACTGCATCGCCGACACCAATTTTATTGAGCGTAGATAGCCGATCAACCATATCTTGCGGACCGTTAGCACTGAGGACTGAATTGAGATTACTGAATCCATTTCCCATTTTGTAAGCACTACTCGCAGTTTGACCAATAGTGCGATTAGCTTGTGCCACCGCTGCTTGCGCTTCGATTGCATGAGCTTGCGCTGCATTTGCTTTTGAAGTCGCCACCGCTAATTCATTAAGTGCTTGCTGATAACTTGCTGCAGCTTTATTAGCAACGGCAGCCAGTTGATTAAGTGTCTGTGTCGCTGAATTTAACTTTGCTTGAGCTGCGGCCGCTGCTGCTTGTTTCGCTTGTTCAGCTTTTTTCGCAGCGTCTATCTGTGCTTGAGTAGGTTTTGGTGTCTTTGCTGAAGCGGTACCGGATAGAGGAAGGAGAAGTACAGAAGCCGCGACAAGTGCTATAACTGCACGCGCTGCCAGACTGCCTTTGCTCTGCTTCATTAATAAACCTCCGGGGAGATATAAGAATAAAGCAGGACCACCTTAATGCGCTTTATGAAAACGCAGAATCCGTCGAAAAATTAGTTGGCCACATCTCGTCTCTTAAAGAGGAAGCCAACTACTGCTAAGCCAACTCCCAGATATGCCAATGAGAGAAGTATGGAATGGCTATAACTCAGAGTGGTGGATCCGCCTTCAGCAATGTTTCCCATATTTTGAGCGGGCAACCACTGGAGAGTGCTTCTAATCGCAGCGCCCAGAATCGCTTCCAAGATGAGAGACCAGAGAACACCGATCGAAATCGCGGTAATCGGTGAACGAAATAGAAGTCCAAGAATCATTCCGAGTGCGCCAAAACAAATCGTGGAGAGAAGTACATTTCCGTACGTTTCGCCTAACAATTTCACACCGTCGCCGCTTAGCCATTGTGCAGTTTCCACTCCGCCCTTTCCGGCAAGAGCAAATGATGTCACTATGGTCATGACCGCAGTAAAGGCGACCATAATTGCAGCGAAGAGACTCATAGCAAGAAACTTGCCTACCAGAATTTTAATTCGTGCCGGTTGGCGAACTAATAAATTGCGAAGTGTTCCGAAGGTGTATTCCTGTGCGGTCTGCGATGCAAAGATGCAGAGTGCTGTAATCCCTAAAAAGAATGCAACCAATTTGAATCCATAAACTAAACCAAAATATTGGCTGAGTTCGGTCGCGGTAATTCGCTCGCCCATTTTTGTATTTGGTTCGCCGGTCTTAATGCGAAGAAAGACGATGGAGGTGAAGAGAACCGAAAATGCGGCAACTGTAAGCAGCGTGGAAAGAGCAAGGGTGGGCCGACGAAGTTTGCGGGACTCTGCAAAAAATGAACGTAACATGGCTACTCCCCTGTCTTTTCTGTCAGCGTAAAGAATGTCTCTTCAAGAGAAGGCCTGATGGCGGTTAGCGAAGAAAGAGTTATTCCTGCTTCAAAAGCTAAGCGATTGAGTTGGGCGGCCCAATCTTCTTTACTGATGATGTGCGCGCAGCCATCGATAACTGTTGACTTGTGACCATTTGATTGAGCTATCGCAATAACTCTGGGAAGATCTATCTCGTATTCGGGCTTAACAACAAGAATCGGTTGCGCAGATTCCAAAAGATGCGCAGTGGTACCTGTGTAAATTACCTCGCCTTCACGGAGCATGACTAGATATTCTGCAATCATTTCGAGTTCGCCGAGCAAGTGTGAGGAGACAAATACCGTCGTTCCTTGTGATGCTAAATCGCGCATAAGTTCGCGCACTTCATGAATTCCAGATGGGTCGAGCCCATTAGTTGGTTCATCAAGAATAAGGAGTTCGGGATTAGGTAATAGTGCGGCTGCAATTCCCAAGCGTTGTTTCATGCCTAATGAATAAGTCTTATATTTAGAGCCGCCCCGATCCCCAAGTCCAACGCGTTCAAGAAGCGGCTGGACTCGGTCTTGCGGAAAACCACCCAAGCTAGCAAGTACTCGTAAGTTTTCCGCGCCGCTCAAAGCTGGATAAAACGCTGGTCCTTCAATCATTGCGCCAACTCGAGGCAGGTACTTTTCGGGGTGCAAAATATTCTCACCAAGAACTCTTGCGGTTCCATCTGTAGGTGCGATGAGCCCGAGCAGCATTCGTATCGTGGTCGTCTTACCGGACCCATTAGGTCCAACGAAACCACAGATAGTTCCGAGAGGTACTTCAAAGTTTGCATCAGATAAAGCTCTGCGATCCCCGTACTTCTTGGTGAGATGCGATACCGAAATTGCCAATTGACTCATGCGCTCAATCTACAGTCGACTGACATTTGCTGCCATTACAAACCAGAATTAGGGAGTTCAGTGAGTGAATTACTTACTTTAGTAGTGCGGCAACTACTAAAAGGAGTGAATACGCGCTCAGATATGTAATAGACCATTGGAAGAGTTTTGCTGCGGCCTTGGCTCCATCTGCCTGACCTATGCGCAACAACTGCTGAATGAAACCACCCGCTAGCACAACTGTTACGAGCCAACACCACCATGGCAGCTTCTCGGAGTAATTAACTCCTAGCGATGAGATCAACATTCCAATTGTGTGCCACCACATCTGCTTTTCTACTGATTTCATAGTGGCAACAACTGGCAACATAGGAATTCCTGCAGCTGCATAATCATCTTTATATTTAATTGCTAAGGCCCAAAAATGAGGAGGGGTCCAGAAGAAAATAACTAAGAAGAATAACCAGGCGGTAAGTGAGAGTTTATCGGCGACGGCAGCCCACCCGATAAGTACTGGCATGCATCCTGCAATGCCACCCCACACTATGTTCTGAGCAGTGCGACGTTTTAAACCGATGGTGTAGCCAACAACATAAAAGACAATTGCAGCGGCGGTGAGCACGGTTGCGTAAGTATTTGTAAAGAGCTTGAAAATCGTAAGTGAGATAACCGTGAGAGCGGATGCAAAGAGAAATGCTGCTTGTTCTGTTACGGCTCCGGTCACGAGCGGTCGTTTTGATGTTCGACCCATCAACCGATCTGAATCAATCTCAATAATCATATTGAATGCATTGGATGCACCCGCAGCCAGGGTTCCTCCGATTAGGGTCGCTAGAGTCACCTTAAGTCCCGGCACGCCCTCTGCAGCTAGGAATAGTGCAGGGAGAGTTGTGACAAGAAGAAGTTCGACCACACGCAATTTCATCAGAGCGATATATGGAGAAATCGCGGAACTCTTCATGTGTGCCATTCTCTCAGCGTAGTGCTCTAAACAGAGGGCTTTGGCTTGGCAATTGTCGCCAACATTTTGTCGATTGCCACGCGCGCTGCCTGTCTTTTAGGCTCGGTTGGAGTGATGCGGTCGGCAATTACTGCAAATACATACTCCTCTATTCCTACTGTTACATAACCGGCAAGGCTGACCGTGCCATTGATCCAACCAGTTTTCGCCTTAACTAAACCAACGGCTTTGGGAGCATCTTCGGTAAATCGAGTTCGAAGCGTTCCACTCTTTCCAGCTAGAGGTAGGCCTTGATAAATAGCGGCGTAGGTGGGGTTATCTTTAATCTTTACGAGAAGTTCAGCGATAGTTCGAACTGAAACCCGATTAGCCTTTGATAATCCAGAACCGTCGTAAACATCTAGCCCCGCTGTTGAAACACCTAACTCTCCTAAGACTTTCTCGAGCGCCATCTGCACTCCGACGGGACCAGCGGGATACCCAAGTGCCTTCGCCGCTAATTTAGCAATCCGATCCGCTTTCGTATTGTCACTCCACAACAGAGTAAATTTGAGAATATCTGCGATTTTAGGTGAAGTAACAGTGGCCAAAGGTGTAACAACCTTTTCTTCAACCGAGGCTGCAGTTGGTAATTTGTTGATACTTAAATAAACCTTGCCCCGGAAATATTTCTTAAGTTGTTCAAGATCTTTCTCATAAAGTCCGTAGTAATCAATGACAATTCTCTTTGCTCCTGGACTTGCTTTAATCGCGCTATAAATAAGTGACGGCGAGAAAGCAGCGCCGTACTTTTTTGATTCATAACTGCTCAGTGAAAGCCAGGGATCAAATTCTCCCGTGAGGAGATAGCGGTCAGGCTCGGATTCGGCGGCAATTGAGGTGTGAAAAGAGGAGTCAAGATTCAGTGCCGATGACGCCAGAGTTGCAGAAAGCAATTTCATAACCGAGGCAGGAGCTCTTCCCAAATCTGGCTTATTGGAGTAAATAGTTTCGGAAGTTGCAGGGTCAATCAGGATGATTCCAGGCTTTGCCAATACTGGTGAGCTCGCGTAATTAATAAAAGATTGGGGCAATGAGAGGGCACGCGCAGGGGGCGCTAGAACACCAGACACTGCTGTAATCACAGCAAGAGTAATCAGCTTCATACGCATGCGCTGATTATGCCTTGACCTTTCTTTTAAAACGACCTTGTGAAATAGCGGCACCAAGAACTACTAGTGCTCCTCCGACAGGCTCATTCCAGGTAATGGATTCTCCCAAAAAGAGCCATCCGACAAAGACGGCAACAACTGGAGTCAGGTAAGTAACAGAACTCGCGATCGAACTTCCTGCTGCAGCGATAATCTTGAAATTCCAGATATATGCATATCCAGTACCAAGAACTCCAAGTCCAATCATGGCAAGAATCGGACCGGGGCGGTATTCATCTTTTGCTATTCCGTCAAAGAGAAAAAGCGGAAGTAAGGTGATTGATGCTGCCGTTATTTGTGTTGTAGCCATGACATCAGGGCGAAGGCCCAACGGCAATACATAACGGCGTGTAAATGGGAAAGAGAATCCATAACACGTTACTGCTGCAAGTAGTGCAAGTACGGCTAATCCAGAATTTTCACCAATTCCATTCCAGATCCCCAGAACTGATAAGACTCCTATCGCGCCGACAACAAGCCCAAGAAATTGATAGAGGTGAATCTTCTCTTCTCGAAAAATAGTAAGCAGAACGATTAGCGTCATTAACGGGGTTGTTGCGTTGATAATTCCTGCCAGGATTGAGGTGACATGGAGTTCTGCATATGCAAAGAGAATTCCTGGAAAGACGTTGAGTAAGAGAGAGACGACCCAGAGCTTGGCCCAAGTGCTCTTCTTCCGCGGAAAGTTCTGCCTGCGTACTTTGAGAACAATTACTAAAGAGAGGGCTCCTAGGGCACAACGGCCGAATGCGACGCCAAATGGTGTGAGAAATTCCAATCCCTGCTTAATAAAGATAAAGGAGCATCCCCACACAATGCCAAGGGCGATGTAGGCAGGGATCCAAGATTTTTGCTTCATCGATTTCGCCCCTAAAGTTAAGGAATGGAGAAGAACACGGATACGAATTTACCACCCGCAGAAATCGGGCCCGGCGAATTCTACCCAGTCGTTGGAGTCGGGCCTCATCCGCAACCCTGGCCCAGCGATTCTCATTTTGACCCAGAACTTCTCGCAGCAGGCGATCGTCGTAATGTTCTAGATCAT
Source organism: Actinomycetota bacterium (assembly GCA_009698045.1). Taxonomy (GTDB): domain Bacteria; phylum Actinomycetota; class Actinomycetes; order Nanopelagicales; family Nanopelagicaceae; genus AAA044-D11. The sequence goes on from WLRE01000020.1 coordinate 14,776, forward strand.
TATCGATATTGGAAACTTGATGCAATTGTTGCGGATCTAGATACTAAGAGACATCCACTAGAAATTGCGATTGAAAATTGGCAGCATGATTTAAATATTGGCTCAGTCGTACGCACTGCAAATGCATTTAATGTTTCGCGCGTACACATCGTCGGAAAACGCGACTGGAATAAGCGCGGAGCAATGGTGACCGATAAATACCTACATGTCATGCACCATCCCACAGTCTCTGATTTCGGCCTATGGTGCAATGAGAATTCGCTACCGATAATTGGTATTGATAACTTACCGATTTCAAAAGAACTAGAGGCAACTCGATTACCCGAACGCTGCGTACTCTTCTTTGGGCAAGAAGGCGCAGGAATGAGTGATGAGGCTGTAGCAATATGCCAAACAGTTTTAGCGATACGTCAGTATGGATCTACTCGTTCGATGAACGCATCTGCAGCAGGTGCAATCGCCATGTATGCATGGGCGATGCAACACCTTAATCCTCCATTACCTCCGAGATAGCGCTCAGACGGCGAGTGATTTCGTCCGCTTCGTCAGTGCGTCCGAGCTTGGCCAATACTGCTGCTATTCGGCGTTCAATTTCGAGAATGAATTCAAAATCTTTTGAATCAGAATCAGTTGCAACATCCAAGACGCTCTCTAAAGAGGCAAGCCCTTCTTCGTGGCGACCCACAAGAATTTGCGCCTTACCTACTTCAAGTTGTGAATATGTTTGGCGGTAATGGTCGTGTCCAGTGACAAAAACATCTAGCGATTTTTGAGCGGCAATCAGCGCACCCTCTCCATCGCCAAGTTCGGTCAAGCAGTGTGCAATCTTTTGATCGCATCGAGCCACGTTGATAACTTCTTTAAGCGATTTAAAGAGTGCACGTGCTTCTCTAAATGCCTCAAGAGCCTTGGTGTACTCACCGAGTTCACGATAGGAACAACCAATTAAATGAAGATCATTTGCGGCGCCATTTTCATTGCCATCAACCTGATGTTCTTGTACGCAGTCGGTCATGCAATCAATCGTCTTCTGGTACTCCTTAGAGTTGAACCACCATTCGCCTAATGTGCAAGCGAGATCAATTGCTAGCGGAGATTTTGAATCGCGCAATATTTCTACCGCTTTACTCATTGCATGCGCTGCTTCAGTCA
>WLRE01000021.1 GCA_009698045.1 Actinomycetota bacterium
TATGCGAAGGAGCGATGGGTCAGAGCTAGTTCGAGCAACTCGTCATTAACTAAGGTGCCTAGCGCCTCTGTTAATTTTGAGTAGTTAGACAGATCAGACCTCGAGAACCTGACGACGGTTATAGGTACCGCAGGTTGGGCATGCTGTGTGTTGCAACTTTGGTTGTTGGCACTGATCGCAGGCTGAGATTGGAGGAACTGTTGTCTTCCAAGCCGAACGGCGATGGCGGGTGCGGGAACGGGACATCTTTCGCTTTGGGACTGGCATGAGATCCCCTTCTTTAGAGTTGGTGCAGGTTCTTTACTCTGCTTAACGTGAAGGCAGAAGTATCTCTCAAATCCCGCCTGAAGTAAAAACGGGCTATTTATCGCTCTCAGGTTCGGGCAGGTCTAAACCCTGCAGCCCGGCCCAGCGAATATCAATGACCGCATGGACGTGGTCGCTTGGGAGGTCGCGCCACTTCTCGCCGCACTCTGGGCAGAGCCCGGAACAGTTCGGGGCGCAGAGCGGGTTGAGGGGAAGGTTGAGAATAATGGCATCGCGGATGGGGCCTTCCAGATCAATGTCATCGCCATCCATCTGGCGAACTTCTAGCTCATCATCTAACTCTTCATCCTCTTCTTGCTTCTTCGCCTTTGCGCGTTCCGACATCTTCTTCTCACGCTTGCGAATAAGGCGAGGGTCTTCGGCATATTCATAGAGTTCAATGAAATCTTCATCGATTTCAATTTCCAGCGGATCTAAGCACCGTGTGCACTCACCCGAGGCAACCGAGCGAACATTGGCGGTCGCAAGTACTCCTTCTGCAACTGATTCAATCTTGAGTTCAATATCAATAGGTTCATCTTTGGCGATCGACAAGATATCAAATCCCATAGGTTCATGATCTTCAATGGGAACAAAAAATTCGCGCATCTCCCCTGCTCGTCTGGGCAGGTCATGCGTACTAAAAAGATATGGGGAACGGCTCATGGATTTTAGCTATCAGCGAGGTCAGAGAGAGCGTGCTTGGTTTCGGCGCCGCCAAGTTTTTCACGCCCACGGTTTACTACATCGAGCGTTTTGTTGAGAATAACTTCAAGAGTTGCAAGACGCGAATCAATATAAGCATCAATATCTTCACGACCGGCGCGAGCTTCAGCATCAACCTCATCGAGAATACGTTGTGACTCTTTGCGGGCTGCGGCAACTATCTCAGTCTGAGCAACCATTGTTGAAACTTCTTCTCGGGCGAGTGCTATTAACTGGTCTGCTGATGCTCGAGCCTCTTCGATGATGATTTCGTGCTGGCGCAAGATTTCCTGTGCTCGATCTAGATCGGATGGGAAAGAGTTGCGAACCTGATCCAAGAGTTCGAGCATCTCGCCCCGATGCATCACGCAACTAGCAGAGAGCGGAACGCCCTTTGCCTCTTTGACCATTGTGATGGCCGCATAAATTCTTTCGATTGCATCCATTGTGATTCTCCTTCTACTTCTCTTCCGGAAGCGCTGCGAGCGAATCCAGACGAGCCTTCAAACGAACTAGAACAGGTGCAGGAATATAGCTGGAGACATCTCCGCCGTAACTAGCGATTTCTTTAACTAGTGAGGAGGAGAGAAACGAGTGCGATGGTGAGGTGGACATGAACAGAGTCTCAACATTTTGGAGCTGCAGGTTCATCTGTGACATCTGGAGTTCGTAGTCGAAGTCAGTTACGGCACGGAGCCCCTTAATAATGGTGTTAATGGAATTGGCTTTGCAGTAATCCACCAAGAGCCCTGACCACGAATCCACTTTTACATTGGGATATTTTGAACTCACTTCGCGGGCCATCTCCATCCGTTCTTCAACGGTAAAGAGGGTCTTCTTCGTCTTGTTGACCATCACTGCGATAACAACCTCATCGAAGAGCGAGCTTGCTCGAGCAATGATGTCGAGGTGGCCAAAGGTAATGGGATCAAAGGAGCCCGGGCAGACGACGCGATTCACGGCAAAACGCTAGCAGGTCGGCCACCGTAGAAGATACTTCCCTGCCCATACGAGCGAATCTTCTCTTGGATAAATGGCGCTGGCCATTGAAAGGGGGCTTTCTTACTGGCGCGCTCAATTGCAATTAATCCACGCTCGGAGAGCAGACCATGGGTATCAATCTGTGTGATGAGTTCTTCGATATCTGCATTTTGCACCTCATATGGAGGGTCCATGAAGATGATGTCGAACGCAATTTGATGTGGGGCAGATACAAAGCGAAGTGCTGGTGAGTTAATTACCGTGAATTTTCCTTCTGGCATATTTACGATTTCAAAATTCTTTGAAGCAACGCGAGCAGTTGGTTCGTGTTGCTCGATGGAGTACACGTGCGCTGCACCTCGCGAGAGCGCTTCAACGCCGACCGCTCCTGAACCTGAAAATAAATCCAGAACATTGAGCCCACTAATACTTCCGAATTCTGATTCGAGCGAAGAGAACAATCCCTCTCGAGCGCGATCAGAAGTGGGTCTGGTTGTATCGGGAGGAGAGAAGAGAGTCTTACCTTTACTGCTCCCGGCAATGATGCGCATGGGCGTACGGTATCGGTTTAACCCTTATCCATAAAAGCGGACTGTTCTTCGGCGCGTAATTCGTTTACCTCTGCTGCCAATCGTGGATGTGTTGCCAGAGTAGGGTCGTGCGCGATTAATGCAATTGCGAGTTCGCGAGCTTTCACGATTAGCTCTTCATCGCGAAGAACACGTAACAATCTCAATTGCGAGCGAGAACCAGATTGCGCTCTTCCCAAAACATCACCTTCGCGCCGTTGATCAAGGTCAATCCGAGAGAGTTCGAAACCATCGAGAGTTCTTGAGACTGCAAGTAGGCGCTCCATCGCTGGCGAATCCTGCGGCGCGCTCGTCACCAAGAGACATAATCCCGGCACCGAACCTCGCCCTACTCGTCCACGCAACTGATGGAGCTGAGAGACGCCAAATCTGTCCGCATCCATGATTACCATCGTTGATGCATTGGGTACATCCACACCGACTTCAATTACTGTGGTGGAGACAAGCACATCTAATTGATGTGTAGAAAAAGCTCTCATGGTTTCTTCTTTTAATTCAGCGCTCTGCTTTCCATGCAGTGGCGCAATCTTGAGCCCGTGTAGCGCACCAGTAGCTAATTCGGGAGCTAGCTCTTCTACCGATGCCATATCTGCGCCATCTAAGTTCTCTTCAGCAAAGCTTTCACCCAGAAGGGTGGCCATTTCGCGATCGCGTTGGGTGATAGCAGATTTAGTTTCCTCTTTATCAGGAGCGGTGATTCGCGGAGCAACGATGTAAGCCTGGTGGCCCTTCGCTATCTCCTCTCTTATGCGAGTCCATGCACGGGTCAGGTAATGCGGTTTCTCTAATGTAGGAATTACATGTGTGGCAATTGGTGAACGTCCGCTCGGTAATTGGCGGAGTGTAGATACATCTAAATCGCCGAAGATGGTCATGGCGACAGTTCGTGGAATAGGAGTTGCAGTCATCACGAGCACGTGAGGTGGCAAGGTCGCTTTACTGCGAAGTGAGTCGCGTTGTTCCACGCCAAATCGATGTTGCTCGTCAACCACGACTAAACCTAGATCTTTGAAATCCACTCCCTGGCTCAAAAGTGCATGTGTGCCAATCACAATCCCGGCATCCCCCGAAGCAATGCGGGTTAATGTTTCGCGCTTTGCCGCAGCGCTCATTGAGCCGGTTAAGAGCGCTACCTGAGTTCCGTGATCACTTGCTCCGAGAGTCCCCGCCTCTGCTAGAGGGCCAAGTAATTTTGAAATCGTGGCGAAATGTTGTTGGGCGAGAACTTCAGTTGGAGCAAGGAGCGCGGCCTGACCGCCAGAATCGACAACTGCCAACATCGCGCGCAGCGCAACCACGGTCTTTCCGGAACCTACTTCTCCTTGTAACAAGCGATGCATTGGATGGGGCTGCGCTAAATCATGTTCGATTTCAGCGTTTACTTCTTGCTGGCCATCGGTAAAGGAGAATGGCAAGCGAGCTTCAAATTCACTAACTATCCCTCCTTCGATAATTGCCCGCGGGGTTGCATTTAGAGCAGCGAGTTCGGCTTTGCGAGTTGCGAGTACTAGTTGCAAGAGGAGGGCTTCATCAAAGGTTAAGCGTGCGCGAGCCCGCTCTGCATCTTCCAGTGAGGTCGGGCGATGTATGCCTTCGAATGCTCCGGCAAGAGTGGGATATTTAAACTCAGAGATTATGGAATCAGGCAGATAATCCTCGAGTGGATCGAGCGAATCTAGAACAATCTCCATGCACTTGGCCATCTTCCATGATGGAAATTTTGCGGTAGAGGGGTAGATCGGGATAAGAACACCGGCAAAGTTTTGCAGCGCACTATCAACATCATCGCCATCAGGGATCAATTCATAATCAGGATGTGACAATTGTTTCTTGCCTTTATATAGCCCGATTTTTCCTGCGAACATTCCTTGCCTGCCCACTCGTAAATCTTTCTCGCGCCATGCTTGATTAAAGAAAGTCAGTGAGATGCTCTCTTTACTACCATCGTTGATCACAACTTCTAGAATCTTGCGCCCACCAAAGACCCGCAATTTGCAGGAAGAGATTTCTGCCAAGACAGTGGCTTCATCTCCGTCGTGAAGTTCAGAGATATCTGATAGCTCGCCACGGGCCACATACCTGCGAGGGTAATGGCGGAGCAGCTCCTCCACGGTAGTAATCCCAAAGCTCTTGGCTAGTGCATCGGCGGTCTTATCCCCGATCACCGACTTAACCGTGGAATCTAGCGTTGCCATGCCCTCATCTTTCCCGTTCGCGCCCAGATTTCGGCGCAAGGCCATCGATTCGCCTTTTCCCGCGTGGTCGAGGTAACCTTGCGCTCTCAATCCGTTCACTAGATTTAAGGGAGTACACCGTGGCCTCTAACTGCGATATCTGCGGCAAAGGACCTAGCTTCGGCAATAAGGTCTCCCACTCAATGCGCAAGACCCGTCGTCGCTGGAATCCAAATATCCAGCGCGTACGCACTCTCATTGGAAGCACCCCTAAGCGTCAGAATGTCTGTTCTTCCTGCTTGAAGGCTGGCAAAGTAACTCGCTAGTTCGCCCGCTTTCGGCTGTTACCGCTTTCCTTTTTTCAGCACAATCGTGAAGAAACCTTCGCTAGGCACTCTGCCCTTTGTGGCCTTGGCTGAAGTCTTATAAACGGCCTTAGCTAATTTGGGATCGGGATAATTTCCAACGAAATCATAGAAATAGATATTTTTTCCATCCGTACAGGCCGTTGGGTTTATTACGCCTTTCATCTCTCTAATCAACTTATATTTCTTTCCCGTCTGCAACGAGATGGATTGTTGGGCAAAAGTGTCGCAGAATGAGAATTGGAATACCGGATAAGCCGAGCACGTCGCTGGCCAGCCCTTCTTCTGCAAGCAGAGATCGGTGTAATCCTTAAGATCTGGATTCTTGCTCTTGAGAATAATGGCCGGAGATTCAACAATTACGCCCGCGGCATCTTTGACCCTAATACTCACTTTGTATTCACCAAGTGACTTGGGTGCATAAGTGAACGCTGCAGATGGCGTAATAAGTGGCGCACCTGCATTGTTATAAATAAGTTCCGAAGGATTAGCAGAGAGCACTGAAGTGCCATTCACTATTAACTCCGAGGAGAGTAAGCGAATTGCAGTTTCTGGCAACTTATATTCAACTCTAATGACTGGTAGCGCTGAGGTTGAAGTGGGCGGAATCAATGCAATCTTCTTTGCCGTATCTTCATAGGTCAGATCAGTCGCCGATGTATCCCATCGCGCACTCACTGCATTAGGTGCGAACTGAGTGGTCATTGTTGTTAATGGTCGAGTAATACTGATAGATGCTCCGATATTTGCTTCAGCTTTCAAGACGGTAACAATGCTGCCATCAAAGAGCTTCACGCTCTCCCCTGGATCCATGCCCTGGCGACCTTTGTCGAATTTCTCGAGCAGATTGCTCATTGCGCCACTAAAGCCAGAATTTTTGCTGATATCTTGAAATCCGCTGTAAGTAATCGTAGGCGCTGCGCTCTTATAGCTCTGTGCAACCGAAGGAAGTAAACGCACTTGGACTCCATGAGAAGGTTGATTGGGGTAATAGGAATTTGTACCAGGAACGGGTACCTCCGTTGCCATCAGCTGTAAATCATCACCAATCGCTGGGCGGTATTCGATGGCATAACCTCGTTGACCAAGAATCGGAAGATAAGCCAGCTTTATTCCTGGTGCAGTTCCGTACACCGGTACTAAATCGAGAGTCGTGGATGTATCTACATAGGTAATTTGTGATGAATCTAGTACTCCTAAATTATCTAAATTAAATGCGCTGGTACGTGCAACGGTTGCGCCCGGTGGATTGCCATACACATAGTTGCCCATGAAATCGGAGTAATCACCGTACTCGATTGCCGCACAAGTGCTCGGCGCATCAGTTGGACTACACACGGCTGTACCGGCATGTGCCAGGCCAAAGTTATGGCCAATTTCATGCATTAAAGTCTTAAAAGATTCGTTAATGGGGAAATTGAGAAGAACATACTGATTGCCCTGTGCCTGTCCGGCAAATACGACATTGGTGTCACGAGGCATGTACCCGATAAGAATTGCACCCGCGTAGCCGGTATCGACTTTCAAGGTGGGGTTCAAAAGTTTGGTCATATCCGTAACAGACTTCATGGGATCGCTCGTTTTCACGCCCGGCAAAATTGAGCGAAGTTCAATCCCGAATTTTCCATTAGTGATAGCCCGGTAGGCGTTATTCAATTTCGAAACCATGAGTTTTACTTCGCCCTCAGCCAGCGTGATGTCGCCCAAGTTGGTTGAGAGTGGAATGAAATCCAATTGATAAATACCTTGTTTAGCCGCTGCCGATGCCGGTGTCATTATCGTGAATGTGAGCCCGAAGGCGATGAGAATTCCGATTATTTTTCTCATCTTACTTATCCTGAGAAAAATGAGTGAAACCCGTACTCCTGCGAGGACCAACTCCGATTACTTCTACGCCACTGCCCGGCACAACTTCCCCAATTACGAATGCGCCGTGGGGGATTTCACTGGAAGTTGTTGCTAGGAAGACATGATCTTCTCCCCCGGTCAAAACCCAATCCCAAATATCGCACCCCAAGGATTTAGCTTCTCGCTCGAGCTCCGAAAAATAAGGCATCTCGCGCAATTGTGAAGAGTTAATTCTCAACCCAACTCCAGCAGAGTTGGAAAGATGATGCGCCTCTGAAAGGAGTCCATCGCTGATATCAATCATGGAATTCACGTGCGCATCTGCAAAACTCTTTGCCATGGAGTAGTTAACTTCTGGAGACTTGTAGTGCTCGACTATCTCCTTGAACTCCTCGGCTCTGTGAGCGGTGAGTGCAGCGAGGCCTGCTGCTGATTCTCCAGTCAAGCCAGAGAGAATCACGCGATCTCCTATTTGTGCGCCGCTGCGAAGAATTGGTCGGCGATCTTCTCCAATCGTTCCAAGTGCTGTTATGGAGAGCGCGAGCTGCGCGCCAGATGAGAGGTCTCCCCCAACCACAACCGCACCGACTTTATCTGCCTCAGATTTAATTCCTTTTGCCAATTCGCGAAGTTCTACTACCGTAAAGTCGGCCGGCAACGCTGCAGTGACTAAGAGATAAGTTGGTGCTGCTCCCATTGCAAAAATATCGGCAAGGTTGGCTGCGGTTAATTTCGATCCGATGTGGTGTGGGGTAGACCATTCTCGTTTGAAGTGAACACCCTCGACCGCCATATCTGCGCAGGCCACCGTATGCGAATTCGAGATTGGCAGAACCGCGGCATCGTCGCCGATTCCTACGGGCAGGTGGATGGAGTGAGCGCCAAAGATCTGCGAGAGTTCGGCAATCATCTCGCCTTCTGTGGGTCTACTCACCTGTACCTCCGTTCGCAAAATCACTCTTCCTCCCCAACTCTAGAGGCGGTAGCCTTATCTTTAGCAATAAATGCCCGCGCTCAATGTTGCGCCGCTGGTGTATCTGAGTCAAGGAGTCCCCATGTCAGTACAGGTTTACATTCTTATCCAAACCGAAGTAGGTAAGGCATCGACCGTCGCTAAGGCTGTTTCAGCAATTGCAGGCGTGACCTTAGCTGAAGGTGTCACTGGTCCCTACGATGTCATTATGCGCGCTGAGTCTCCTTCGATGGAAGAGCTCGGCCGTGGAGTTCTCTCGAGAGTTCAAGCGGTGCCAGGAATTACTCGCACGCTTACCTGCCCAGTAACTGTTTACTAAAAATCGTAAAACTAGCGAGTCACGCTCATAGAGCGTGACATCGCAGATTCAATCAAAATTGTAATTAATTCTGTGTAACCAATTCCAGCCTCTTTCCACAATTTAGGAAAGACTGATGTCGCCGTAAAGCCTGGCATCGTATTAATCTCATTAATAATTACTTCACCATTATTATCTAAAAAGAAATCTACGCGAGCTAAACCTTCGCAACCCAATGCTTCAAAGGCCAGCTTTGCAGAAGTAGTGATGTTTTTCTTTATTGCATCCGGTAGATCAATTCCTGTGACAAACTCGGTAGCGCCATCGAGATACTTCGCGGTGAAGTCATAAAATTCGTGTTCGGGTGAGATTTTAACTTCGCCAGGATCGCAGACTTGAGTAACTCCACTTACTTGCAAGACGCCACATTCAATCTCTCGACCGATTATCCCTTTTTCAATCATGACTTTGCTATCAAACTGCAGCGCTTCTTCAATAGCCGAATTAAGGGCGGATATCTCTTTCACCTTTGTCGTTCCACGGCTGGAACCACCACGCGCTGGTTTTACGAATAACGGAAGCCCCAGTGATTGAGCTCTGCCATTAATGTCATTTGCTTTGTGGGGCCAATCGCGAGAATTCACGGTTAATCCCTCGGCAACTTTTAATCCATGCGCGGAAAAAATCGCCTTAGCAAATGACTTATCCATGGCAGTGGCACTTGCTAGAACACCGCTACCTACATATCTAAAACCTGCCATCTCGCACATGCCCTGGAAAGTTCCATCTTCACCGTATGGACCATGCAATACCGGAAAGAGCAGATCGAGATTGAGGGGTGAGGCATGAGTACTAAATTCATTGAGATCGGCGCAGATCATGGGCGCATCTTCAGATATGGATGGAAGTTGTCCATCGATGATTGTGAGTGGGGTGCTCGGCAGAGGCAACACCCATTTTCCGGATTTGGTGATGCCGATTAAGACCGGTTCAAATTTATTGCGATCAATTGCGCCCAGGATTCCGGCGGCCGAGATGCAGGAAATTTCATGCTCAGAGGATTGCCCTCCTGCCACAATTCCGACTCGAATTTTGGTCATGAGAACATCTCGGAGCGAAGTGAGACAGTCATTAAGCGATCCATTGCAGCAGCAGGAGTGAGAGTGCCCTTAATAACATCTGAGACAACTTCAATGATGGGAACTTCTACTCCAACCCGGTGTGCGAGTTCGAGAATCGCCCCAGATGAGGCAACGCCTTCGACAGTTTTTGCAACATCACGACGTGCTATCTCCATGGAACCAGAGCGGCCAAGAACTTCACCGAATGTTCGATTGCGAGAGAGCGGTGAGCCACAACTTGCGACCAAGTCGCCCATTCCCGCTAGACCTAAGAAAGTCAGTGGCTGTGCGCCGTACGCATTTCCAAAACGTGCAACTTCAGAGAGGCCGCGAGTAATAATCATTGCTTGCGTGTTTTCGCCGAGCTCAAGCCCAATTGCCATTCCCACTGCAATACCGATGACACTTTTCGCTGATCCTGCGAGTTCGCAGCCCACTAAGTCATTTGATGGATAGACCCGGAAATATGGAGTTGTGAACAACTCCACCATTAATTCTGAGATTGCAGGAGAGGGCGATGCGGCAACGGCGCCGGCTGGCTGTCGAAGTGAGAGCTCCCCAGCCAAATTTGGCCCCGTGATAAGTCCGAGCTGAGACGTTGAAATACCAAGGACTTCTTCAACTACTTCAGTCATTCGCAAATCTGTATCGGCTTCAATTCCTTTGAGCGAAGAGATGACCGGAAGATTGCGCGGAAATGAAGATTTCCAAGCCTCTAAATTCTCGCGCAAGGATTGTGCCGGAATTGCAAGAACTATCGAAGTGCCAAAAGAAAAAGCTTCAGTGATATCAGTAGTTGCTCGCAAATTTTTTGGGAGTGAAATTCCAGGTAAAAATTTTGAGTTGTTGTGAGAATTATTAATCTCTTCAACAACAACTTCGTTGCGGCCCCAAACCAACACTTCATGTCCCGCATCGCAGAGAACTTGAGCCATGGTTGTTCCCCATGCTCCTGCCCCGAGGACCGTAACTCGCTTGCTGGTAGAGGTGCTCATATGGATAAGAATCCCCTACTTCTTCGACTTCTTAAAATTGCCCGTTCGCGGGAGGTCTGATGTGCGGGGATCGAAGGTCACCGCAGGAGCGGATTCTCCTCTGATTCCTTCTAGGAGCTCGGTGATAGCGCCCATAACCGCTGCCGTCGCCGCTTCCAGTGATTTCTGGTCCTCAGCCTTGCCATACCAACGAGAGAGATCTACTGGAGCTCCAGCAATGATGGTGATTTTTGTTCTGCGCCAAAACACTAACTTCTTTCCGTAACGAGGGAGGAGTTCGTGATCGCCCCATTGCGCACACGGAATAACAGGTGCGTGGCTGATAAGGGCCAGCCGCGCAATTCCAGTTTTAGCAACCATGGGCCACAAATTCTCATCTCTGGTGAGGGTGCCTTCTGGATAAACCCCAACACAATGGCCAGCACGCAAGAAAGCGAGGGCATGTTGCAGAGCATCTGATGCTTCATCACTCTCGCGAAGTACAGGTATCTGCCCGGAGCCCGCGATGATCTTTCCAATTATCGGTACTCGAAAGACTGCCTCTTTGCCAAGAAAACGCGGCGCTCGGCCGTTCTTAAAGAGAAAATGTGTGAGAACTAAAGCGTCCACGTAAGAGACGTGATTCGAGGCGACGATTACTGGGCCGGATGATGGAATGTTTTCACGGCCCTGCCAATTTCGTTTTGTTAATGCGTTGAGCAGTGGAATGAGTATCCAAGAAGCAAAACGAAAATACTTGTTTGTACCTAATGGGTGCCCAGTTGGAGGTGCGTAATCTGGCACGTAACTCATGCCTCTAGCCTACGCCGAAAGCAAAAAGAGGAGACCATTTCTGGTCTCCTCTTTTCACAGTAGTAAGTGTTACTTGCGCTTCTTTGCTGCCTTCTTGACAACCTTCTTAACAACTTTCTTAGCTGCCTTCTTCGCTGGCTTCTTTGCAGCTTTCTTTACAGCTTTCTTTACTGCCTTCTTTGGTGCAGCTTTCTTAGCAACTGGAACAACCTTTACAGGTGGCTTTGGTGCTGCTTCTAGCTTGCGAGCTCCGGAAATAACTTCCTTGAGCGCCTTTGCAGGAAGGAAGCGAACCTTCTTGCTTGCCTTGATCTGAATGGTTTCGCCAGTAAATGGGTTACGGCCCTTGCGTGCAGGACGGTCAACCTTCTTGAACTTACCGAAATCATTGATCATTACATCGTCGCCCTTGGAAATGTTGCGAACGATTGTGTCGAATACGATATCTACAGCGCGAGCTGCTTCCTTCTTGCTGTCGCCAAAGTGTGGAGCTAACAGCGCGATGAACTGGGCCTTGTTCATTAAATCCCCTTATTTACGCGTAAATGTTAAGCATTTGCTTAACGTGATACGAAATCTACGCACGGATAACTCTTAGGGGTGATATATGGCTCGGCGTGTCGCATTATTTTAATAACCCCACCACTTAAAAAATGCACTTTTTATGCGTAAAAAACTCTCAATTTCTGATTGAGGGTTTCTTGATTAGGAAAGTACAGGCAGAGTTTTAGGCTTAAAAGAAGCACGTTTTGCTTCAAATTCGCCAACCTCATCCATTTTTTGGAGAGTTAGCCCGATGTCATCGAGCCCTTCCATTAAGCGCCAACGAACATAATCGTCGAGTTCAAAGGTGAGTATTTTGCCTGCAAAAGAAATCTCTTTCTTCGCTAAATCCACGGTTATTCCAGCGCTCGGATCCTTCTCAATAACCTCCCACAAGGCCTCGACATCGCCCTCGGGAAGAACAATGGTCAACAGACCTGCCTTCTGAGAATTGCCACGAAAGATGTCGGCGAACCGACTGGAGATAACCACTTTAAAGCCATAGTTCTGAAGTGCCCACACAGCATGTTCGCGGGATGAGCCAGTGCCGAAATCCGCACCGGCGACCAAGATTGTGGCACCTGCATAAGCCCGATTATTGAGAACGAATTCAGGATCGTTGCGCCAAGCTGCAAAAAGGCCATCTTCAAAGCCGCTCTTTGTTACTCGCTTGAGGTAAACCGCAGGAATGATCTGGTCGGTATCGACATTGCTGCGTCGCAATGGAATTGCAGTTCCGACGTGCGTGAGAAATTTATCCATGATTGCTACCTTTCTTACAAATCTGCCGGTGAGGAGAGCGTTCCGCGAATTGCGGTTGCTGCTGCAACGAGAGGGCTGACCAAGTGGGTGCGACCACCCTTACCTTGGCGACCTTCAAAGTTGCGATTGGAGGTAGATGCAGAACGCTCGCCGACGGCAAGTTGATCAGGGTTCATTCCTAAACACATAGAACATCCTGCATTGCGCCATTCTGCGCCGGCATCAATAAAGACTTTATCTAGCCCCTCTTCGTGGGCTTGAACGCGTACCCGATCAGAGCCAGGAACAACTAACATTCGCGTGCCAGTAGCAACCTTGTTGCCCTTAAGTACCGCTGCAGCAGCTCTTAAATCTTCAATACGACCATTGGTACAAGAGCCGAGAAAAACGGTATCTACTTTGATGGATTTAAGTGGTGTTCCAGCAGTAAGACCCATATATGTCAGTGCGCGTTCTGCTGCGCCGCGTTCTTCAGCATCAACAATGTCAGCTGGATTGGGCACATTTGCGCTAAGCGGTAGGCCTTGACCGGGGTTTGTTCCCCAAGTGACGAATGGTTCAAGTTCATCTGCGTTAATCGAAATCTCAACATCGAATTTTGCGTCGGCATCTGATTGCAGGGTCTTCCAATATGCAAGTGCAGCGCTCCAATCGGCGCCTTGTGGAGCATGTGGCTTACCTTGCACATATGCGTAGGTAACTTCATCAGGTGCGATCAGGCCAGCGCGTGCTCCTGCTTCAATGGACATATTGCAGACGGTCATCCGACCTTCCATCGACAACGCGCGGATCGCACTTCCGCGGTATTCCAAGACATAGCCCTGTCCCCCGCCGGTACCAATCTTTGCAATGATCGCCAGAATAATATCTTTGCTGGTCACGCCAGCTTTAAGTGTTCCTTCAACATTTATTGCCATGGTTTTAGGACGCACAAGTGGCAGCGTTTGAGTGGCAAGAACATGTTCGACCTCGCTTGTGCCGATACCAAAAGCCAACGCACCAAAAGCTCCGTGGGTCGAGGTATGTGAATCTCCACAAACAATTGTCATGCCTGGTTGTGTGATTCCAAGTTGTGGGCCAACTACGTGAACAATTCCCTGTTCCGCATCGCCAAGGGAGTGCAGCCGAACTCCAAATTCTGCGCAGTTGGCACGCAATGTGTCGACTTGCAGTTTTGAAATTGGGTCCGCAATCGGCTTGAGAATGTCGAGTGTAGGGACGTTGTGATCTTCAGTTGCAATAGTTAAATCAGGGCGACGAACTTTGCGGCCCGCTAACCGAAGACCATCAAATGCTTGTGGACTTGTTACTTCATGGATGAGGTGGAGGTCGATATAGATCAGGTCAGGTTCTCCTGCTGCGCTACGCACAACGTGATCAGCCCAAATCTTCTCTGCTAACGTCTTTCCCATAATCATCCGATCTTGATTTAAGTAAAAAGCTTGCATTTCAAATAATGAGATGCCAGTATTAGAGTGTGGACAAGAAGAATAGCGGAGTCGGCGTATTAGATAAAGCCGTGCGCATTCTGGCCACCCTGGAATCTGGCCCACATTCACTCTCGGAACTTGTTGCTGTAACTGGAATTGCTCGTCCGACCGCACACCGGTTAGCGGTGGCTCTTGAATTCCATCGCCTCGTCTCCCGTGATTTCTCGGGCCGTTTCATTCTTGGTGCCCGCCAAGGCGAACTTGCAGCAGCGGCAGGTGAAGATCGACTTCTTGCTATCGCAGCACCAGCCCTATCAGCACTTCGAGATGCATCAGGTGAAAGTGCGCAACTATTTAAGCGGCAGGGCGACCAACGCATCTGCGTGGCCACGGCGGAGCGATTATCTGGACTTCGAGATTCCATTCCGGTGGGCTCTGCAATCACGATGCAAGCAGGGTCGTCCGCTCAAGTACTTCTTGCTTGGGAAGAACCAGACAAACTTCATCGCGGTTTAGTGGGTGCAAAATTCAATGCAGCAACTCTTTCTGCAGTCCGTCGTCGCGGATGGGCGCAATCAATTGGTGAGCGTGAAGTCGGAGTTGTTTCCGTCTCCGCTCCTGTGCGCAGCCCGAGCAATAAAGTTATTGCCGCAGTCAGCATCAGTGGTCCATTAGAGAGATTAGGTCGCCAACCGGGTCGTCTCCATGCAGCTTCAGTAGTTGCAACAGCAGCCCGCCTCACCGAACATATCGCTAAGAAATAGGCGAAGTTCAAGATGCGCAAGCTCTCGCTATTTCTAGCCTTGCTTATCCTCTCCACAACTACAACCGCCTTTGCATCAGGACTCGATGGCCTGCCTGATTTTCATCGGACGCCGGGCGCTATAGATCCATCTGTGACTCAAGAAAACATCGGGAGAACAGTCT
Organism: Actinomycetota bacterium; assembly: GCA_009698045.1. GTDB lineage: Bacteria > Actinomycetota > Actinomycetes > Nanopelagicales > Nanopelagicaceae > AAA044-D11. The sequence goes on from WLRE01000021.1 coordinate 14,811, forward strand.
GCGTAGTGGGATATACCAAGACCGTCCGACCTCCTACTTCATATACCAATAAATTGAAGTATGAGCAGTTGCGTTCGGGTTATGCTGTTAACGGCGATCTGGATATGCGCAATTATGAAGAGGACCATCTCATTCCATTAGCAGTTGGCGGAAGCCCGAGAGATCCGCGGAACCTCTTTCCGCAGTATTACGGCGGCGCATATGGCGCCCGACTTAAAGACCGGCTGGAACTTAAAATGCATCTACTTGTCTGCGCGGGAAGCGTGACTCTCAAAGCGGCCCAATCTGCATTTAAAAAAGATTGGCGAATTGCTTATAGAAAATATATTGGGCCGCTTAATTAAGTAAGTAATTAAGCGACCCGCCATATCTGTGTAGCCCCGAAGGGATTCGAACCCTCGTAGCTGGCTTGAGAAGCCAGAGTCCTAGGCCGCTAGACGACGGGGCCATGTATTTCTACATATTCCTAGAACA
>WLRE01000022.1 GCA_009698045.1 Actinomycetota bacterium
CTCCAGTTCTGCAGCCCGAGTTACTTTCATCCGTTCCAAAATTAACCTTGTGTTCTGCTCACTATTGGTTGTTGGCTCTTCAATACTTGAGTTGTAGCCAATCCAGGCTCGCTTCTCTGATGAGATCTCTCGATAGGTTTCGGTGAATAACGGTTCAAAATCATTGAGTGTTTGTAGTCTGGCTGCGATTATTTCGCCGCCGAATTTCGCAACTTGATCGTCCCAAGAGGAGAGGGATTCGTTTCCAGCTCTCGATTTTAAGAGTGCGTTGCGCTGCCGGACGGCGCGTTCATAATCGGAGATAACTCCTGCTAATCGTGGTGAGCGCAGGATTAATACTTGGTCGATAAATTTGCGTCGTTCGGATGGATCGCCTCGAACTAAATCTAAATCTTCTGGGGAGAAATAGATTGCTTGCACAATTCCAAAAAGCTCTTTCTGGCTACGAACTGGGTTCTGGTTGATTCTTGCTCTATTCGCTCTCTCTGCATTGATCTCTAGTTCGGCAAGAATTTCACGGTCAGGTAGTTGTGTTGTCGCCCTAATGTATGCGCTTTGAGCACCGAGTTGAACTAGTGGCTGATCACTAGAGACCCGGTGTGAATGAAGAAATGAGAGATACAAGATTGCTTCTACAATATTGGTTTTACCTTCGCCGTTTCGGCCAATAAAAACAGAGATGCCGGGTGCTAAATCAAGCTCTAGTTTTTGATACGACCTAAATGTTGAGAGCGATAAATGGGAGATAAACACAATGGAAAGATTTACAACCGCATAGGGTTGAGTAAATATTTATAACTTTCGTCTTGTGCCCCATCAATCTCTGCTTTTCCAGAGAGCACAGCAAGTTTGTTGCTTGCAGTGAATGAGAAGTGAACAAATGGGGCGTCTATTGCTTGAAGCCCGTCGATTAAAAATGTGGGGTTATAACCGGTGCGAATCTCTTCGCCGGAGTGAGTGATCTCGATGCTTTCAGAGGCTTGAGCATCTTGATCTCCGCCAGCTTCGAGAACCAAAGTGTTGTTGGCAAAAGTAAGGATAAGTGGAAGGGTCTTATCGGTAACTAAAGCTACGCGCCTTACAGAATCAAGAAGTTTGGCAATTTCGATAGTTGCCTCTGCTTTAGATTCGGTGGGAACTAAGTGTTCAAACGACGGAAGTTTGTCGTCGAGGGTGCGCGATGTCATTGTTTTTGTATTGGAGAGAAACCCAATTAAAGATTCTTTAGAGTCTGCAGGAGAGAGAGCTAGGGTGATTTGTGAACCTGTGGAGAGAGATTTGGCCGCATCTGAAAGTGTGCGAGCTCGGACTAATGAAGAAGTTTCCAAATCTGGGTTTTTAGATTTCCAAGGAAGTGTTTTAATTGCAAGGCGGTATCGATCTGTTGCTGCAAGGGTGATTTTATCTTTTTTAATTTGGATATCCACGCCTGTAAATTTTGGAAGTGAGTCATCGCGGCTAGCTGCTACAACAACTTGATTTACTGCTTGTACAAAATCATCGCCTGAGATTTCACCGGCTGCACTCGGAAGTGAGGGAAGGTTGGGATACTCGTTTGCTTCTAAAGTTGGGAGTGTAAATTTAGATGTTCCCGCGCTAACAATTACTCGAGTGCCTTCAAGAGCAAAAGTGATGGATGAGTTAGGGAGAGAGCGCACGATCTCTGCAAGGAGTTGGCCTTTTACTAAAACCGTTCCCTTCTCTTTTATATCTGCGCTGAGAACTGCTTCGGTGGATGTCTCTAGATTTGATCCAGTTAGTTTGATTTCTGTTCCGACCTCGATTTTGATTCCGAGCAACGCAGTAATCATGGGGCGAGCAGAAAGACTGCGGGCAACCCAGTTAACGCCATCAATAAGAGCTTCGCGCTCAACAACAAATTTCATAGTCTCATCTTCCTTCACATCTCATATATGAACAATCCATCATTAGCCTGCAATCTCTTTTTAAGAGTTAGTCACAGGTTCCTTATCAACCTTTATTTATCTTTATATATAGTTAGTAGTAGTAACTAGAAGATCTTTCTGTGGAGAACTAGTAAAAACGCTGGTCGCGCCCTTAAAAGTTAACAAACTTTCTTGTGGGAGAGCCGTGGATAACCTGCCACGAAAACCAGTGTGGCTTAAAGCCCCGACAACCCCACCTTCCTTTACGCACAATATTTAGTTGTTTATCCACAGTTATCCACAAGTTATCCCCACTGTGGGGGTAACCCTTAAGAACTCTTTGATTGGAGCTTGATCCGGTTGGTGAGCTCAGTGACTTGGTTATAAATTGATCGGCGCTCCGCCATCAATTGGCGGATTTTACGGTCGGCGTGCATAACGGTGGTGTGGTCGCGTCCACCGAAGGTCTGGCCGATCTTAGGCAGGGAGAGCTCAGTGAGTTCCCGGCACAAGTACATAGCAATCTGGCGGGCATTGACTAGAACCCGAGAACGAGAGGTTCCACATAAATCATCCAAGGTGAGGCTGAAGTAGGTAGCGGTTTGGGCCATGATTGTGGTCGCGGTAATTTCTGGGCCGCCCTCATCCGGAATCAAATCCTTAAGAACAATTTCAGCCAAACTTAAATCCACTGGTTGGCGATTAAGTGAGGCGAAAGCAGTCACACGAATAAGAGCGCCTTCAAGCTCACGAATATTTGAACTAATTTTACTAGCGATGTATTCCAAAACATCATCCGGCGCATTTAATTTATCTTGCGCTGCCTTCTTACGAAGGATTGCAATACGTGTCTCTAGTTCTGGTGGTTGAATATCAGTAATTAAACCCCACTCAAAACGACTACGTAAACGATCTTCCAAAGTTGTTAACTGCTTAGGTGGACGGTCGCTAGAGATAACAATTTGTTTGTTAGCGTTATATAAAGTGTTAAAGGTGTGGAAGAACTCTTCCTGGGTGCGCTCTTTATTCTCTAAGAATTGAATATCATCAACAAGTAGAACATCTAGATCACGGTAACGGCGTTGGAATGCAGATGCCTTGTCGTCGCGAATAGAGTTAATAAAGTCGTTGGTAAATTCTTCAGAAGAGACATAACGAACACGAACACTGCCGTACAACTCTTTGGCATAAGCGCCAATCGCATGAAGTAAGTGTGTTTTGCCTAGTCCAGACTCTCCATAAATAAAGAGTGGGTTGTAGGCCTTAGCTGGTGCTTCAGCAACAGCGACCGCGGCGGCGTGGGCGAAGCGATTAGATGCGCCAATAACAAAAGTTTCAAAGATGTAACGAGGGTTAAGTTGGGAGGTCTCAGTAGAAATTTCTCCACCCGAGCTACGACCAGTCCCCATTTTTGGTGCCGGCTCAGAAATTTGTTCAACGATTACATCATCAAAACCTTTGCTGCCAGAATCTAAATCTTCAACGACAGTGACTGCGATATTAATTTTCTGATTTAATTTTTCAGAGAGCACTTCATTTAAAGTTGCACGAAGGCGAGTCTCTAAAACATCTTTTGCAAAATCGTTTGGGGCAGAAAGTAGAAGGTTTGATCCAAGAGATTCATCAGCACCCTCGATAAGTCCAAGCGGTTTTGTTAAAGAGAGAAAGGCGCGGTGCTGAGGCGACTCAACAGCAAGCTCGGAGATAACCGATGCCCAGACCGAGACCAAGTCCTCGATAGCCAAAAGTGCCATAAACCCCTCAAATCCGATATCCACATGTTTATCCACAGCCTGTGGTCTAAACCCGTCCTTTAGCCTTTTCCTTTGTGCAGCACTTGTTAATAACAGGGCAATTAGGGGTTGGGTCTGTGGATAGAGCCCGAAAGTAGGGGTAAAAAGGGAGAAAAGCAAGTGGTTATCCACACCACAAGATCCAGCCACACGGCAGACTCGCAAAACCTTTCAAGAACCCCCAGAAATCAGGGCCGACTTTGACTCTTATCCACAACTACCCGTACCGTAGGGCACTCACCAGCTGTGGCCCCGAAGGGGTAAACCCCGGGCGTAAAAGGAGTTTTCATGTCAAAGCGCACTTTCCAACCTAATGTCCGTAAGCGTGCCAAGAAGCATGGTTTCCGTGCCCGCATGGCTACTCGTGGCGGACGCGCAGTCCTTGCATCTCGCCGCGCTAAAGGTCGCACTCGCCTCTCCGCTTAAGTTCTAGAACCTATTTAGGTATCTCGTGCTCTCTTCAGCGAATCGACTTCGCTCTAGTAAAGACTTCTCTCGAACAACCAAGGTTGGTTTTCGCGCGACCTCACACTCATTAGTTCTCTATGTTCACTCCGCCGAAAATTTGCCCACCGGTCCTCAGGTCGGATTAATAATTAACAAGTCAGTCGGAGGTTCCGTGGCCCGCCACCGAATCGCTCGCCAACTACGCCATGCAATTAAGGATCAACTCATTGCTTTTCCTAAACAAACCCAGATTGTGATTAGGGTCCTGCGGGAGAAGCCCGAGTACACCACCGAGCTCTCCGAGTTAATCACAAAGATTTCCTCAAAGATTGCAGTTAATGCATGAAACATCTATTTATTCTTCTCATCAAAATTTATCAAAAAACTCTCTCGCCAATGTTTGGTGATCGTTGCAAGTATTTTCCTTCATGTTCACACTATGCCGTTGATGCTTTTGTAGAGCGCGGGGCAATAAAAGGTTTAGCACTTACTGCATGGAGATTGCTTCGTTGCAATCCATGGTCCCACGGTGGTGTTGATTATGTATCTACGGCTGAAAAGTCATCGACTCGAACCATGAAAAACACTAAAAAACTAGTAGGAGCGCACTAATGGGACAAATTCTAGAACCACTATATTTCGCTGTTTCTTGGGTCATTGTCACCTTCCACTCCGCACTAGGAGTTATTTTTGGCAAAGAGGAACACGGTTCAATTAAGTGGAGCCTTGCCATTATCGGCCTGGTAATTCTCATCCGAATTATTTTGATTCCATTGTTTGTAAAGCAGATTAAGAGCCAGCGTGCACTTACAGCTCTACAACCACATATGAAAGAGATTCAAAAGAAGTATAAGGATGATCGCCAGAAGCAATCTGAAGAGATGATGAAGCTCTACAAAGAGCATAAAACAAATCCATTGGCATCTTGTTTTCCTATCCTGGCACAAGCGCCTATCTTCTTTGCGCTCTTTACAGTTCTTAATGGAATTGCCGGAAATCGCCCACACGGTGTACTCAAGGGCGACTTACTTACATCTGCAGCGGAAGCCAAATTCTTCGGAGCAAATCTCTCTAGCTCTTTCTTAAGTGATGGCACTAATACTCAAACAAAAATTGTGACAGTTCTATTAATTGCATTTATGTCTCTCACAACATTTACAACACAGCGCCAGCTAATGGTTAAGGGAATGCCGAAGATGGATTCCTCTAACAACATGATGCTGCAACAACAAAAAATTATGCTCTATGTTTTTCCAGTAATTTTTGCAGTCTCTGGTGTTAACTTTCCGGTCGGAGTTCTTATTTACTGGTCGACGACAAACTTGTGGACCTTTGGACAACAGTTTTATGTCATTAAAAGAAACCCCACCCCAGGTTCTCCAGCTTATGAAGAGTTGCAGGCAAAGCGTGCAAAGGATGGGCGGATCAGCGCCACCGATGCTCTTGGAGCTATCGAATCTGAGATCCCATTAGAGGCCCCAAAGCCGGCCCAGAGAAAGCAGCCTAAAAAAGGAAAGAAGAAGAAATAACTAGATCTCTAAAATACCGACAAAAACGCACAAAGGCTATCAAATAGCCCATAAAGGACAAATTTACCCACAACTGGAGGAAAAATGAGCGAGAATACCGAGAATACCGAGAATCTAGAGACAGTATCGGATGAGGAAGTAAAGGCACCTAAAAAGAGCGAGAAGAGCCAAGTAGCTCTTCTTGAAGAAGAGGGCGATGTCGCAGCTGACTACCTCGAAGCGCTCTTAGATATTGCTGATCTAGATGGAGATATCGATATCGATGTCGAAAATGATCGCGCTGCTCTAGCTATCGCCGGAGGCAGCCTTGGCCATCTCGTGGGCGAGCGCGGAGAAGTTTTGGATGCCCTCCAAGAGCTCACCCGCCTTGCAGTTCAAACTTCACTCGGTGAGCGCTCGCGCCTGATGCTAGATATTGATAACTTCCGCAGCGAGAAGAAGAGCGAGCTTGCCAAGCTAGCCCATGAAGTAGCAGAAGAGGTTAAGGCTGGAGGGGTCAACGTCAAGCTCCGCCCAATGAACGCATTTGAGCGCAAAGTCATCCACGACACTATTCAAGAGATTGGTCTTACCAGCGAATCAGAGGGAGAAGATCCCAATCGCTGCGTAGTAGTTCTCGCACAATAAGCCCTTTTTAGGCGTTGTATGTCTGTTTCACGTGAAACCCTCATCTCGACCTACTTTGCTGAGCGGCAAAACGAGCTCTCTCGCTATGCCGAAATATTGTCTACCTGGGGCATTGAGCGCGGACTTATCGGCCCCAAAGAGGGAGACCGGATCTGGGAGCGCCATATTGCCAACTGCATTCCCATCACCACTCTGATAGAAAAAGGGGCCTCAGTAATAGATATTGGCTCAGGAGCAGGGCTGCCTGGAATCGTCATAGCCCTTGCTAGGCCAGATCTGCGAGTTACCTTATTAGAACCCCTTCAACGCAGAGTCGATTTTCTCAATGAGGTAATCGCCGAGCTCGCTCTCGATATTGCAGTTATTCGAGGCCGTTCCGAGGCTATAAAAGGTTCCTTTGGTGTGGTCACAGCCCGAGCGGTCGCCCCCCTTCCCAAATTCCTCAATCTCTCATGGCATTTAGTTGCACCAGGCGGCGCTCTTCTGGCGATGAAAGGGGAGTCTGCAGCGCAAGAGCTCGAGGAGGCGAAGATTCTCGCCCGAAAAGTCTTTAAAAAGGTGTCTCAGAGCCAGCTCCATGAACTCCAATTAGGTGAAATTCCACTCGCTCGTATCGTGGAGTTGAAAAAGGCTGGTTAGATAGCCCCGTGGATGATTCACGTGAAACACCCCGGGCTCAGAAAGTCATTGGCGTCCGCCGCCTCAAAGAGGCGATGCCCACACCGATCAAAACTAGGATTTTTACAGTCGCCAACCAGAAGGGTGGGGTAGGCAAGACCACCACAACCGTCAATATTGCAGCGGCTCTTGCCATGGGCGGGCTCAAAGTTCTGGTGATTGACCTAGACCCACAAGGCAATGCTTGTACTGCACTAGGGATAGATCGCGAAGAGCTCGATGGCATGTTCCAGGTATTGGTTAACGATCAAAGCATCGCCTCAATAGTTCAAAAAGTTGCCGGTTTTCCCCACCTTGAATGCGCTCCCGCAGATGTTGAGTTACGTGGCGCAGAGATGTCGATGGCTAGCTTTATATCAGCACAGACCCGCCTCAAATTAGCAATAGATAATTTCTTAGCAGAGCGCGAAGCGCGCGGCGAACGTCTTGATTACCTCTTTATTGATTGCCCACCAAGTCTTGGTCTTTTAACAATCAACGCACTTGCTGCTGCAGATGAGATTCTCATACCTATTCAATGTGAGTACTACTCCATTGAAGGAGTGAAATTATTGCGCGAGACGGTGGATCAAATTGTTCGCACACAACTCAATAAAGATTTGGTTGTCTCCACAGTTGTATTAACAATGTTTGATTCAAGAACGCGACTCGCTAATGATGTAGCAAATCTTGCGCGCCAAACATTTCCGCGCGAACTCATTGATATTCCTGTTCCACGCGCAGTGCGCATCTCTGAAGCGCCAGCATTTATGCAGACTGTAATGACTTGGGATGCATCATCTCCAGGAGCTATTGCTTACATGGGTATCGCACGCGAAATCGCGCAACGTGGATCAGGTTTACCAAAGAACAATAATGAAAACGGAGTAAGCGCATGAGTGCACGCAAAGGTGGCTTAGGCCGCGGTTTAGATTTGTTGGTTCCTAGCACTATAACTACCCCAACCGGTGTCGCGATTGCAGAGAATAACGAAGTTGATATTAATTCAATCATTCCTAATTCAAAACAACCAAGAACAGTCTTTGATGAGAGTCAACTCGCCGAACTTGCTGCATCTATTAAAGAAGTTGGAGTATTACAACCTCCAGTAGTCCGCGATTTAAAAAATGGAAAATATGAATTAATCATGGGAGAGCGCAGATTGCGCGCTTCAAAAATTGCAGGTCTTACAACAATTCCTGTCATTATTCGTGCCACCCCAGATAATGAATTATTGCGAGAAGCGCTATTAGAAAATATCCATCGCAGCCAACTCAATCCACTAGAAGAGGCAGCGGCCTATCAGAATCTGATAAACGACTTTGATTACACCCACGATATTCTCGCGACAAAAGTTGGAAAATCTCGATCCGCGATTACAAATACTCTGCGCCTACTCAATCTTCCGGCAGCAGTACAACGAAGAGTCGCAGCAGGAGTTCTTTCTGCGGGTCACGCACGCGCACTATTAACACTTGTAGATGAGTCAGAGATTGAAAAACTAGCCAGCCGGATTGTTGCCGAGGGCCTGAGTGTTCGTGCCACTGAAGAGATTGTGGCCACCGAGCAAGGAGCCAAAAAGAGTGGCAAAATCCGCCTCGGCAAGCACCTATCTCCGCGCTTAACTGAGATCGCCTCACAACTCTCCGACAAACTCGATACTCGAGTTCATGTAGAGCTGGGCAAACAAAAGGGAAAAATCACCATTGAATTTGCGACCTTAGAAGATTTAGAGCGAATTACAAAAATTATTTAATTCGAAATACCGCGAAGTTCCATCTCGGTATTAATCACGCGACCAAGAGATTTAACACCCTCACGAATGCGTTCAGGGGTGGGATAGCAATAAGAGAGTCGCATCGACCAACTACCTAGCCCATCTGCATAAAATGCAGTCCCGGGAACGTAAGCAACTTTTGCAACGATAGCTTTAGGCATAAGTGCCTTAGTATCAATTTCAGGAGGCAAGGTAACCCAAACATAGAAACCACCAGCAGGTTTAGTCCAGGTCGCACCTTGTGGAAAGTACTTATCTAAGGATTCCAACATCGCATCACGACGGACCTGATAGAGACCGCAGAATGAAGCGATTTGATCGCGCCATGGCTGGTCAGATAAATAACCAGAAATTGCGAGCTGTGAAAAGTTTGAAGGGCAGAGGATTGATGATTCAGAGGCGATAACCAACTTATCTTTAAGCGCATCTGGCACAAGAGCCCAACCCACACGAAAACCAGGAACAATAGTTTTAGAGAATGATCCCAAGTAGAGCACATTCTCAGAATCCTCAGCGCGCATTGCATTGGGTGAAGGGCCATCAAATCCCAACAAGCCATAAGGATTATCTTCAACAACAAAGATGCTCTCTGCGCGACAAATATCTAGAATTTCAGTACGACGAGCAGCAGAAAGTGTGACACCACCTGGATTTTGATAATTAGGGATCACATATAAAAATTTAATTTTCCGCCCTGTGGCCCGTGTTGCAGCTATCGCTTCACGCAACGCGGCTGGAATTAATCCATTCTCATCCATAGCAACGTGGACTACTTGAGCTTCGTATTGAGCAAAGGTCCCGAGCGCACCCACATAAGAAGGTGCTTCTACAAGTACAACATCACCGGGATCGATAAAGATGCGAGAAATAAGGTCTAATGCTTGCTGAGATCCGGTGGTCACAATGACATCATCAGGGTGCGATGAGATTCCTTCGAGCGCCATCATTTCGCAGATCTGTTCGCGCAATTTAGGGTGGCCCTGGCCGCTTCCGTACTGCAAGGCCTCTTGGCCGTTTTCACGAACGAGTTTTCCTACAACTTCAGCCATCATCTCCATCGGTAGCGCCGATAAATTTGGCATTCCACCGGCCAGAGAGACGATATCTGGGCGCGAAGCCACTGCAAAAAGTGAGCGAATTTCAGATTGCTTCATATGAGCCGCGCGATGAGCAAAACGCTCCGTTAAATTTGCGGGGGAGCCAGTATGGATTCTGGTGATATCGCCGGACATGCGTTAATTCTCGCACATCAAATTAACTTCACGAACGGGTATTAATTACCCCGAAGTCCAGCACGGCGAAGGTCTGAGATCTTTAAAGTGCCAGTCTTTGCATCGTTCTCCGCAGATAGATAGAGCCGCTGGATAGCGATCATCATCGATTCGACGATGGTTTCACGAAATACAGGATCAGATAACTTCTTGGCATCGCCAGGATTGGTCAAATATCCCAAATTCACTATTACGGCTGGAGCTTTGGTCAATCGGAGTAAATCCCAGGACTTTGCATGCGTTCGGCAGTTAAGCAGATCAGTTCGCGCAGTGACTTCACGTTGAACAAGTGCGGCAAAGCGCTCTCCTACTACCGAGTGAATTCCATGGTGCTCGCTGCCGTAGTAGTACGTAGAGAAGCCGTGAGCTCTCTCATTGATGTAATTATCAGTATGTATTGAAATTACAAGGTCAGTATTCGTTGAATTAGCGAGAGCTACTGATTCAGCGACGGTGGGATTTTTCGCGGCGCTACGAGTGAGAAAAACAGCAACACCTAATGCGATGAGTCGACCTTCTAAACGTTGTGCGATGTCATAACAGATTGCAGCATCACTATCGCCACCACTGGGATCTAAGACAATTACTTTATTTGCAAGAGCAGGGCCGCGACTAGCTCGCATTGCATCTTCACGAAGGCCAGTAGGAGCACCGCCTGATACTGTCTTTATCAAACGCATTAATGACATAACAGTTGCTGGTCCACATGTGCCATCCACCTTTGTGCCAACTGATTGTTGAAACTCCTTTAACGCGCTCTCGGTACGCACTCCGTAATAGCCATCAATTTTCCCACAATCAAAACCCATCTGACTCAGACGGTTTTGAAGAGCGGTTACATCATCGCCACGCATCGGTGATTGAGGTTGTAAAGAAAGTACTCGATCGCCTAATTTCCATCGCGCATCTTCTAGCGCACGCAAGGTGGAGCCACTTACAACTCCCGTGACGGTAAGTCCGCGCTCCTGTTGAAATGCTTTAACCGCACTCTCCACTATTGCATCAAACGAATGTGAAGCAGAGGAGAGGAAACCGATACGTGTGAGCGTATTGGTTATTTGAGCAACAACATCTCCATGATCGCCCAGTGAGAGATCAGAGGCGGTCATTGATTAGAGATACTCAGAGAGTTCTTTAAGTAGAGCAGGCTTTGGCTTTGCGCCAACAATTGTCTTTACTACTTGACCACCAACAAAGACATTAAGGGTAGGAATCGACATGATTCCGTACTTCATGGCAATTGCTGCTTCTTCATCGGTATTTAATTTCACTACCTTGATTTTTCCAGCATATTCACTTGCAATCTCATCAACGATTGGACCAACAGCGCGGCAAGGACCACACCACTCTGCCCAAAAATCAACAAGTACCGGAGTAGTACTTTGTAGTACTTCTGCTTCAAAGTTTGCGACTGTGACTGCTTGTGCTGAGCTCATATTTATCCTTTTTTATCTCTTTGTTTTATGTTTGGGTAAGTCTAGTTTCAGTCGAGATTAATGTCCTGATAAGAAACGCTCAGCATCCAGAGCCGCTTCGCAGCCAGTACCTGCCGCAGTGATTGCTTGGCGATAAGTGTGGTCGACTAGGTCGCCACATGCGAAAACCCCAGTCAAATTTGTTTTACTGCTGCGACCTTGGACTTTCACATAACCTTCAGCATCTAAATCAATCTGTCCAACAATAAGTTCAGAGCGAGGAACGTGGCCAATTGCAACAAAGAGGCCATCAAAATCTTGCTCAGATTCTGTGCCATCCACAGTGTTCTTCAATTTCAACCCGGTCATTTGATCCGCACCAAGTACGTCGATAACTTCGGTGTTCCACAAGAATTCAATTTTAGGATTTGCCATAGCGCGGTCAGCCATAATCTTTGATGCACGCAGAGAGTCACGGCGATGAATCAGGACGACCTTACTTGCAAAACGAGTAAGGAAATTTGCCTCTTCCATCGCAGAATCTCCACCGCCAACAATTGCAACAACTTTCTCTCGGAAGAAAAAACCATCGCAGGTAGCACACCACGAGACGCCACGACCAGACAACCGCTTCTCATTTGTTAAACCAATCTCTTTATAAGCAGATCCAGTCGCAAGAATGACAGCTTTTGCTTTCATGGTATTGCCGGAACCATCAGTTAATACCTTGATTTCACCATCTAGTTTCATCTCGACAATGTCATCTGTAATAAGTTTTGCGCCAAACTTCTCTGCTTGTTTGCGCATTGCATCCATAAGATCTGGACCCATCACACCTTCTGGAAAGCCAGGAAAGTTCTCTACTTCAGTTGTGTTCATAAGCGCCCCACCAGCGGTGATAGAGCCTTCATAAACAATCGGGTTAAGTTGAGCGCGCGCAGCATAAACCGCCGCTGTATATCCAGCAGGGCCAGAACCAACTATTACGACGTTATGAATTTCGCTCATGAACCAACCTTATCTTTCTCTACTTCATGCGTGATGTTAGAACCGCGAAAAGTTTGGTGACTTCGCTAATGCGCATCAACCGCGCAAGGGCTAAATAACCTAAACCACTAAGTACAAGAACCTCTATGAGGTGGGCAATATTCCCGCCCGGAAGATGGCGCTGTGAAATATGTAATGGGAAACCAACAAGCAGGCTCGCCCCAAGTAATTTGCCATATAGGCCGGCAATCTCTCGAACTCGAATATTGATTTCAAAGCGTCGCAGCGCCCGCAAAGTAATAAACGATCCTAAGTAATAACTCGCACTCAAAGCTGCCGCAAGACCAACCGTTACCCACTTCGCCTCTAAGGTAAGTGCTGCTACTACACAGAGAATAGAACCAAAAATATTCATAATGAGATTGCTAATAACTTGTAGCTTCACATTTTCAAAGGCATTTAATCCCCGAAGCGCAATCAAATTAACGCTCATGGGAGCGAGTCCTAAGCCAAGGGCAGCTAAGACGCGACCGATATATTGCGCGTCACCTTCGGGAATTCCCAAGAAGAGCGCGCGAGTCATAATGGGGCCGAAGAGAAAGAATGCAACAGATGCAGGCACAGTGATTATGCCGACCAGTCGAATAGTTTTGACTAATTGATCGTGAACTAAGTCTGGGCGCTTATCGTGTACAAATCCAGCAAGAGCAGGAAGTAGAGCGGTAACGATAGAGATTGTGATGACAGAGTGTGGCAACATCCAGATAAGAAGTGCATTTGAGTACGGACTGAAACCCACGCCTGTTGTAATTCCTTCACCGAGTGCGTGTACCGCCGCGCGAGTAGAAAGGTTTACCGTGATGAGATAGCTAATTTGGGATATCGCTGCAAAGGCCAGCGTCCATGATGCAAGATGCACTGACTTGCGCATGGAGGGATCGCGCCAATCAAAGCGTGCCGTAATTTTTACACCAGTCTGGCGAATTACAGGAATAAGAATTAGCGCTTGTGCAACAAACCCAGCCGTTGTGCCTAGCCCTAACCAAGCTACCTGGCTCTGAGTAATTGTTCCTACCGAGAGATCATGCGAGCTACGCAAAAACCAGGCAAAAATAAGAATCGCAATAAGATTATTGAGAACTGGTGCCCACATCATCGGACCGAATTTATTTTTAGCATTCGCTACCTGACTTAATAGCGCATATAGACCCATAAAAAGAATCTGTGGCAAGCAGTAACGCATAAAGGAGACTGTTAAATCAAATTCCGGTCGTCCGACATATTCGGTGGCGAATATTCGAACTAGAAATGGTGAACCAATAGTTGTAACGACGACTAATCCCGCAAGAAGAACGGTGGTTGCAGTAACTAAACGCGAGATGAAAGCATTTCCGCCATCACTATCTTTAGTTGCTCGTACAATTTGAGGGACAAAGACTGCAGTGAGTGCACCGCCAATTATTAAGTTATAAATAATATTTGGCATTGTATTTGCAACATTAAAAGTATCTCCAAGAATTGTTGTACCTAATACCGCCACTAAAAGAAGACCGCGGATTAACCCAGTAATACGAGAAACAACGGTTCCAGCAGCCATTACCGTCGAGGAGCGGAGAAGTGAATGCTTGGTCATGTTCGCTTCCTACGAATTCGTCGAGCACTCTGGATAATCGCTGCTGCAAAGAGCGTGATTGCCGCACCAGTGGTAACCCATGTAGCGATAGGACTAATTACTGAAAGTTTCAATGGAAATATCGTGGGTTCACTAAGTAGTGCACCTTGTTGATTCCTGACCTTAATCATAATTTCAGATTCTCCAGATGTGACTACTTGTACAGGAATCTTTATCTGCACCTTAGATCTTCCGGCGATAGATACCTCTTCTGGCAGAGATTGAGTAATCACTTTGCTGTTGAGTGATGAAACATAAATCTTTATCTTCGCTTCTCCTACAAAATCATTAATGATTGTAATTGGGAGCAATTGCTTCTCTGAAGTGACAGTGAATTTACTGGAAGCCACACGAATCATATGTGAGAGCGCAAAGGTGTTTGCAGTGGTGTCACGCGCTAAAAAATCTCGTCGCGCGGGAGCTAGATAAGGATTGAGTACAGCAGTTGTTCGAAGCCGATACTTCTCAAGCTCAGCAGAGCTCATATAACTGGCCGTGGCAGCGATAATCTTTTTAGCTTCTAAGAATGATTCATAAACAAGGTTGTTGAGCCGGAATTGGCTATTTGTTGGGAAGGTTATAGAGACGGAAACCGGGCGCCCAAAAAAAGTTTGGAGCTTTTCTGCTCCAACCGTAAGAAAATAGCTTTCATCATGCGGAAGCAATTTTCTAAGCCAATATCCCGAAGGGTTGCCATAAGGCGCTGCAATTATCTGGTCATAACGAGTAACGCTTTTCAGGCGTTCAAGCCAGATTTGAGCGGCAGTCGTTCCTGCGCCTTTCGTGCCATCGCTTAGTAAATAGGGCTCGGTCATAGACTGAACTTCATCAATCAAAGCGGGATCTATCTGCCAGATACGCGATCCGGCAATCGGATTAAATATCTTTGATCCAAGAGTTCCGTTGTAGGAAAGAAGAGTTGCTAGATCATCATCGACAAAGGCGCCATCGAGTTGACGGTGTGTTGGTTCAGTAAGAAAAATAACGGTTGTTGCTTGAGCTGGAGAGATA
>WLRE01000023.1 GCA_009698045.1 Actinomycetota bacterium
CAACCCAACGAGTTGGCGCACCCGATACTGCAATGATGGCGATGACCGCAGCAGCAATAATGAGGGTTTCACCGAGATCGGGCTGAATAATAATGAGAAGCAATGGAACTGCTGCAACAAGTAATGCTTTGAGCACATCGGAATGACCAGGATTCTCATCGCGATCTCGCCCTTCAGAGAGAATCATTGCCATGCCAATAATGACCGAAATCTTTGCAAGCTCTGCAGGTTGTAATTGGAAACCACCAGGAAATGAAATCCAGGAACGCGCTCCATTTACTTCGCTACCGAATGGAGTAATTAATACGGCAAGCAGACCAACGAGGCCAGCGATATAAACAAAAGGCGTATATGCGCGAATTAACCGATAATCAATAAGAGTTGTTCCATAAGCGAGCAATCCACCAATGATCATATTAAGAATATGGCGCTTCAAGTAATACTGCGGATCTAAACCTTGCGAGGCAAACCATTGTTTTGTGGCGGCATAAACAAGAAGTGTGCCAATGAGAAGCATGAGTCCAACCGAGATATTGAGCCAACGGTCATAACCAGAAATGCTCTCTTTGAATTTGCGGCGCTTGAAGTTGTCGAGAATTGTCATGGTTTCACCGCCTTCGGTTTCGTTAGAACTGGGCTTGCTGTGGGAGTAGGCGTTGCTTTGGGCTTAATAATCTTCTCTAATTTATCGAGTTTAGTATTGATCACTGGAAGTTTCTTAGGAACTCCGTTAGGAAAGACGCTCTTCGCGGGATCTACCGTATTTCCGCTTACCCCGAAGAGTGCGGAATAGATATCGCGCACGCCTACTGCAGAAGTTGTAGCGCCGAATCCACCTTGGCTAACAACCATAACTACGGCGTACTTTGGCTTCTCGCTTGGTGCAAATGATGAATACCAAGAGATGTCATCATAAGCAGATCCATCTGGATTCTTACCGAATACCTGTCCCGTACCCGTCTTGCCGCTAACAGCAACTGGATAGTTTGCAAAAACCCCGGCACCAGTTCCAGTGAGGTTTACAGAACGAAGAGCTTTATGCAGGAAGGCAATAGTTTTTGGAGTCGCATCTATGCGACCGTTAATAACTGGGCTAAATTCTTTGACAACTGTTCCATTTGGCTTGACGATAGCTTTTGCAATTTGAGGTTGATATAAAGTCCCACCGTTGGCAATCGCTGCATATGCTGCAACCATTTGTAATGGCGTCATTAATGTATCGCCTTGACCGATAGAGAAGTTGACCGCATCTCCTGCACGAATCTTGTCGCCATCAAGACAATTCTCGCGTGCAATCGCAATCAAGTAAGGGGTCAGATCTGACTTCTGAGCTCGCTCTTTGAAATTGCAGTAGAAATTCTTATTTGCCTCATAGGAGCGAATTTTCCAAGCGCGATCAGGAAGTCGACCTGTTGCCTCGGCTGGTAGATCAATTCCAGTTATTTTGCCTAAGCCAAAAGACGCGGCGGATTTAAAGAAATAATCATGTAGTCCAGATTTTGGAAAGAGGCCACCATCTCGGACCCATTCATCGTAGGCAATTTGATACCAAATAGTGTCGCATGAGACGGCAATCGCATTCTGCATATTTAGCCGGCCCTGAGATTTAGCTTCAAAATTCTTGAAATATCGATTTCCAATTTTTACTTGGGCGGGGCAGTCGTAACTTTTCTCAAGGCTATATCCCGCCTTAACGGCAGCTACAACTGAGAGCGATTTAAATGTAGAAGCTGGTGCATACATACCTTGCACAGGTCTCGAAAGTGCGGGCACTCCATTGTTCTCGCTATACAAAGCGGTCGCTTGCGCAGTCGTCAGCCCCTTCTCCCAGATGCTGGGTTCATAAGTTGGCCAAGAGGCGATGGAGAGAATTTGTCCGGTGTAAATATCCATGACAATTGCTGCGCCGGAATCTGCTCGGTATCCCATCGATTTTGAACGTGCTACTGAACTAGCAAGTGCTTTCTCGGTGGCGGCCTGCAATTTGGCATTGAGATTAGTGACCAAGTTGTATCCAGGAATTGGAAGCGTATTACGGGCTTGTGAAGTGATTGCCTCTTTGCGATCAACAATCACTGTCTTTATCCCAGGTGTCCCCCGCAAATATTTGTTGTACTGATATTCCAAACCTGCTTTACCAATATTTTCATTGCGATAATAACTCTGCGAAGAGTTCGCTAAATCTTCTTCAGTTACTGAGCCGACATATCCCAGTACATGTGAACCATTCTCACCGGCAAGTGATGGGTAACTTCTAATCGGAACCGGTGAAGCATCTATTCCTGGATATAGATCTGCATTCTCTAACACCTTAAGGGCCTGCGTTTGTGTCGCATCTCGAGTTACGGGTATAGGTTGATAGCGCGTTCCGTTCCAGCACCCCGTTCTATCTCCCGTGAGTATCTCTCCACACAATCGAGTGGCGCGATATACCTCGGGATATTTCTTACCCAAAAGAGTTGCTACCTTAATTAGAACACTCTTACCCTGATCTTCGCGACGATCGATAACACTGCGATCGACGGTAATCACCATTCCAGGGCGATCCACAGTGAGCGGAACGCCTTGGCTATCAACTATTGCACCGCGAACAGCAGGTGTGACTACATCACGACTTTGAATGCTTATTGCTGCGACTTTATACGCTTCGGTATTGGCAATTTGCAGATAAAACAGACGTCCGAAGAGGGCAAGAAGTAATGAGGTAACGAGTACTTGAATAAAGAGAAGATTTAGCCTGGAGCGTTGATTCATGATCTCTCACGTGAAGTTAACGTCGTATTTCGCAATAGCGAAAGTAGCGGCAAGACAAGTGGAGCAAATAGAAAAGTCCAAAGGGTATTTCCAAGAATTACGACTAAGTTGCGCGTCAGATTACCTGCCTGATCGCCAACCAGTGCGCTAAGAATTAAAGAGAGTAGAAGCGTGAGTGCAGAGGCAAGTGCAACGAAGAGCACGAATGCACCGGGACGAGAGGTGAAGTCGCCAATGCTTTCTCGGTTAGCGCCAATGACATATCCAACGAGTGTCAGCACAAGCGCCCAAAGCCCAAAGGGAGAGTTGGATGTCGGTGATAAATCCAGAATAAGACCACCGATAAAACCAAGTGCAATCGCGCCCGATCTATCTTCAAGAGCCATCAGGCCGATTAAGACTGCAAGAAAGAGCGAGAATCCAGTAATAGGAAAATTAATGCGAGCGATTGCAGATTCCTGCACCGTAAAAACTACAAAGAGAAAGAGAGCGCTGAGCGATATGCGGGATGCGCTCATTTACTTTCCCTTTGAACTCTTGGGAGTTGGTGTGGGGGTTGGAGAGATTGTCATGGAATCCACTGATGGTTTTGGAGTGACATAGATAGTCACGGTCGGTTCTGGCGTAGGAACGAGAGCATTTCGAGGATCCTGCGCTGCCGCCTTAGTAATAATGGTGACTACTCCTAGGGAATTTAGGTTTTCAAAACCCTTCACGCCAGCTTCTTGGGTCAATGAAGCAGAAGTGTCATTCACGGATGTCACTCGTCCAACCGGAACTCCCGGAACGAATGGCCTATTGCCATCACTTCCCAGTGATACAAGTACATCGCCCTTCTTAATTTCACCTGAAGGATCGAGCAGCTGTAAAACAAAATTGCCATCACCCTGACCGATTACTACTCCCACGCTCTGCGAACGTGCAATTCGGACACCAATTCGGAAAGTTGGATCGCTCATCAGCAGCACAACGCAGGAAGATGCGGTTACATCTTTAACAACGCCCACCAAACCATAGGCACCTGTGACTGTCATATTCTTGCGAACGCCATCAGCCATACCAGCATCTAGTGTGATTGTCTGACTAAAGGTTGAAGCAGAGCCCTTGCCGATAACTCTCGCAGCAACAACGGTATAGCCCGCACGTCCAGCTAAATTGAGGGCGCCACGCAATTTCTTTAATTTGCCAGCAGTATCTTCATTAAAGATTACCTTCGCCTTGAGCTGGGCATTTTCTCTCTTTAAATCATTAATTTGCGATTTAGTCGTACCGAAGTTCTTTATATTGCTAAAGAAGTTTCCAACAGGTGAGAAAAGGGTGGAGACGCCGCGTTGAATGGGTGAGAGAAATGTCTGTGTCGCTGATCGCGATTTATCGGTAATGCTGACACCTCGAAGATCGAGGGTGATGAGGAAGAGTGAGGTAACGAGCAAAATGACAAGGAGGAGGCGCGAACGATTGCCTCCTCTACCTGCCATAAATTATTTTCCTATCTTGAGAACCAGTTCTAGTTTTCTATTTTCTCTTAACGGCGAGGCTCAGAGATTAGAACCTTTTCGAGCGCTTCAAATTCTTCTACGCATTTTCCAGAGCCTTCTGCAACTGCATGCAATGGGCGTTCTGCAACGTGGATAGGAATTCCAGTCTCACGACGAAGTCGCTCATCCAAGCCGCGAAGAAGTGCTCCGCCGCCAGTAAGGACAATTCCGCGATTCATGAGGTCAGATGCAAGCTCTGGTGGTGTCTTATCCAAAGTGCTCTTTACGGCATTAACAATTTGGTTGACTGGATCTTCTAGCGCCTTGCGAATATCTTCGGCGGAGACGCGAATGATTTTTGGTAGACCGGTTGCAAGATCGCGGCCGCGAATTTCTGCATCAGGCTCGTCAGGCAATGGGAAAGCTGAACCAATTGCCATCTTAATTTCTTCAGCGGTGCGCTCACCGAGAAGAAGCGAATATTCACGCTTAACCCAATCGATAATTGCTTGATCAAGCTCATCTCCGCCAACGCGAATAGAGAGCGCCGTAACAATTCCACCAAGTGAAATAACTGCAACCTCGGTTGTTCCACCACCGATATCTACAACCATGTTGCCAGTTGGTTCATGAATAGGAAGTCCGGCTCCAATTGCTGCGGCCATAGGCTCTTCGATGATGTAAACCTTACGAGCACCTGCGGCGTAGCCAGCATCTTTCACTGCGCGTTGCTCAACACCGGTGATGCCAGATGGAACACAGACAACAATTCTTGGCTTTGCTAGGTAGCGACGACGATGTACTTTTTGAATGAAGTAACGGAGCATGCGCTCAGTCGTATCAAAGTCGGCGATTACGCCATCCTTAAGCGGACGGATTGCAACAATATTTCCGGGGGTACGGCCAATCATCTGCTTTGCTTCAAGTCCTACAGCGAGAATTCCACCGGTATCTTGATTAACAGCAACAACGGAGGGCTCGTTCAAAACGATTCCACGTCCACGGACATAGACCAAAGTATTTGCAGTTCCTAAGTCAACGGCCATATCTCTGCCGATAAAGGACATGCGGTTTGGTTTGCTCTTACTCATGTGTGCCTTTCGATTCTTATAGCTCGGGGAAGAAAATACCGATTTCACGAGTTGCGGATTCAACTGAATCAGAACCATGAACGATATTTTGAATAACTTTTGTGCCTTGATCACGGGCGAGATCGCCGCGGATAGTGCCGGGTTCGGCAAGAGTGGGGTCTGTTACTCCAGCAAGTTTGCGGAATCCTTCAATGACTCGATTGCCTTGCGCAACGATTGCAACAATCGGGCCGGAGCTCATAAATTCGATGAGCGGCTCAAGAAATGGTTTACCTTCATGCTCGGCATAATGCTTAAGAAGAATTTCACGATCGGCGTGCAACATGCGCACTGCAACAATTGCATAACCCTTACGTTCGATACGACCAATTACCTCGCCAGTTAATCCGCGCGCAACGCCATCGGGCTTGACCAGAATGAGGGTTTTTTCAATATTTGCTGAGTTCACAGGCGAGAGTCTACGGCGTACCCACCTTCCCGCATAAATCGGGCTACTGAGAAGGCCCGCCGCCGCCATCCCGTTCAGCAATAAGGGCGGCCCGCATTGCCTCACCCTTGCGGCCGATGAAAAAGCCACACACCCAAAGAGCGGCGAAAAGTGCGCCCATGAAATACATCATCGGAACGACTACGCCATAGGCAATCATCGCTATCTGAAGAGCGCTACCGATATACCAACCGCGCATCGTTTTCATGAGGCCGGCGTTGAGAAAGAGAAGAAGTGAGATCAAAGACCCAATGATCAGAGCGGTTGCGGCGTGATCATCTTTGGCGATCAGAATTGCAAAGCCCATCACCAGTGATTCCATCACCAATACTGCAGCACCGAGAACTCTCATACTTCGATCCCCTTCATTTCGGCAATAATCGTACGCGCTTGCGCGGCCGTGACAAAAGATCCTGTAATCACTACAGCGCTGACACCTTCACTCTTCTGGTTTACCAGTGTGCATTGCTCCATGGCAGTAGTGATTGCCACATGGAGATCAGGTTCTTTAAAGGTGCGGTCTGCGCCAAAGACTTTTAGTGCGTGCGAATAGAGATCATCCGTGCTCATTGAGCGTGGAGATTTATTGGAGGTGACGATTAAGCGATCCACTACGGGTTCGAGTTCGTGGAGAATCCCATCCACATCCTTCTCGCCCAGTACCGCAAGAACCCCAAATATTCCCTCGAAATCAAATTCAGTGGAGATGGTCGTGCAGAGCGCACTCATTCCATGGGGATTATGGGCGGCATCCACAATCACAGTCGGATCGCGATAAAGAATTTCGCACCGACCGGGAATTTCTACATCGAGAAAAGCCGCGCGAACAAGATCTTCATCGAGCTTGACGCCTACAAAAGCTTCTACTGTCGCAATTGCTAGCGCGGCATTGTTGCCTTGGTGCGCTCCGTGCAAAGGTAAGAAAATCTCATCATAGGTTCCGTGAATTCCATTGACGTAGATGACTTGTCCTCCGACCGCAATATCTCGTTTTGCTAATGAGAACTCCAACCCTTCACGGTAAGGAATTGCAGATTGTGCGAGAACTTGCGCAGTCAAAATCTTTGCGACATCAACAGTCTGAGCTGCAATAACTACGTGAGATTCGGGCTTGATGATGCCTGCCTTATTCATAGCAATCTCTTCGATGGTTTCGCCAAGATATTCGGTGTGATCAATACCGATCGGGGTAATGACTGAAACCGTACTTGCTAAAACATTAGTGGAGTCCCATTCTCCGCCCATCCCAGCTTCAATAATTGCGATATCAACGGGGAACTCTGCAAAAGCAACAAATGCCAGTGCGGTTAGAACTTCGAAATATGAGAGTGGTAGTTCTTGGCGTTCATCAATGAGATCAAGATAAAGTGCGATGTCGTTATAGGTTGCGATTAATCCCTCGGGTGTAATGGGCTCACCCTTGATCGAAATTCGCTCTAGAAATGTATGCAGATGCGGACTCGTGTATCGACCCGTACGGTAATCCAGTTGACGAAAGATGGCATCGACCATTCGGGCGACTGAACTCTTGCCGTTTGTACCTGCAATATGAACCGTGGGATAAGAGAGTTGTGGTGAGCCAAGAACATCCAACAAGGCTGCAATGCGAACCAATGATGGGTCAATCTTGTTTTCAGGCCAGCGCTTAAGCAGAGCTGCCTCAATAACTTCCAATACTTCGAAATCTTCCGGGGATGTCATAGGTAGATTTATTTAGTAGGTAGCGCAGCAAGAGCCGCAGTAATTCGTTCAATATCTGCAGTTGTTTCGGCGAGACGAGTCCGAATCTCTTGCACAACTTCCATAGGAGCTTTAGCCATGAAGCCCTCGTTGTCGAGTTTTACCTTTGCGGTTTGGCGATCTTTCTCTGCAGTCGCTAAATCTTTGGTAAGGCGAGAACGCTCTGCATCTACATCTATTGCACCACTGAGATCAAACTCAATCGTAACGCTGCCCACTTCAATCCGAGCTGATGCGGCGGCAGTCAATTCTTCTAACCGACATACTTGGCGAATCGCAGCTTCGTATCTCGTCAATGCTGCGGTATCAAGACCAATAAACTTGGCAGCAACCTTTGCGGAAGTCTTAATGCCCTGATCATTGCGGAATCGGCGAATCTCGGTGACGAGTTCCTGCACTTTTTCAACTAACGCAATGGACTTCTCATCGCTATTGCCTGAATTCGAAATCGGCCAGACAGCCTTCACTAATGTTTCGCCACCAGTAAATGCACACCACAATTCTTCAGTGATAAACGGCATTATCGGATGCATGATGCGCATCAACTGATCAAGGACTTCACCGAGAACGCGTCCAGATACTTGTGCCGACTCTCCCCCAGCAGCAAATGAGGCCTTAGAAAGTTCGAGGTACCAGTCGCATAGATCATCCCAAGCGAAGTGATAAATCAGTTCGCAGGCCTTTGCAAATTCGTATTTTTCAAGAAGTAAATCAACTTCGGTCACTGTTTGGTCTAGGCGAGTCAATATCCATTGATCAATTCCATTCAAGGAATCAAAATTCGGCATTGGACCATCAGTGGTAGCGCCGTTCATCATTGCAAAGCGAGATGCATTCCAAAGCTTGGTCGCGAAGTTACGGGCGCCGCCAATCCACTCTTCTGCAAGTGCTTGATCCGCACCGGGATTTGCACCGCGCGCCAAAGTAAAGCGGAGCGCATCAGAGCCGTACTTATCCATAAATTCAATCGGGTCAACTGTATTGCCGCGAGATTTTGACATCTTCTTACCAAATCGATCGCGTACAAGACCATGAAGGGCAATGGTCTTAAATGGCGCAACGCCATCCATCGCAAAGAGTCCGAGCATCATCATGCGAGCAACCCAGAAAAACAAAATGTCATAGCCGGTAACAAGAACACTGGTGGGATAAAACTTCTTCACATCCGCTGAATCAGCCGGCCAACCTAATGTAGAGAAGGGCCAAAGGCCTGATGAGAACCAAGTATCTAGAACATCAGAATCTTGCACATAACCAGCGGGCGGGATTTCACCAGGTCCGCAGACAACTACTTCTTCATTCGGCCCGTAATAAACCGGAATGCGATGTCCCCACCAGAGTTGGCGAGAGATACACCAGTCATGCATATTGTCGATCCAGTCAAAGTAACGTGGAGACATCTCTTCCGGTTCAATTTTTACGCGGCCATCACGAACAGCGTCGCCAGCAGCTTTTGCAAGTGGCGCGACTTTGACGAACCACTGCTTAGACAGACGAGGTTCGACCGTTGTATCGCAACGAGAGCAGTGCCCAACAGCGTGAATATAAGGACGCTTTTCAGCAACGATGCGACCTAATTTGCGAAGTTCTTCCACAACTTCCTTGCGTGCCTCAAAGCGATCCATGCCATCAAAACGAGTGCCTGAATTAGCCATCACACCGTGCTCGTTCATGATGATTGGCATATCAATTCCGTGGCGCATCGCCATCTCGAAGTCGTTAGGGTCATGCGCACCGGTGACTTTTACTGCACCAGTTCCAAATTCAGGGTCAACGAGTTCATCCGCAATGATTGGAATCATCCGATTAACCAGCGGAAGCAGAACCTTCTTACCAATCATATGTTTGTAACGCTCATCTTCAGGATGAACTGCTACTGCTCCATCACCCATCATTGTTTCGGCACGAGTGGTCGCAACAACTATTGAAAGCTCATCATCACCATAACGAACCTGTACAAATTCACCAGAATCATCGCTGTGCTCTACTTCAATGTCAGATAGCGCGGTCAAGCAACGTGGACACCAATTGATGATGCGCTCAGCGCGATAAATAAGTCCCTGGTCATATAGCCGTTTAAAAATTGTAAGAACTGCGGTTGATAAACCCTCATCCATTGTAAATGCTTCGCGAGACCAGTCGACAGAATCTCCGAGGCGTTTCATTTGATCAAGGATGGCTCCACCAGATTCGGCTTTCCACTCCCAAACTTTTTCTACAAATTTCTCGCGTCCAAGATCATGACGTGAAAGCCCTTGCGCTGCTAATTGTTTCTCAACCACATTTTGAGTAGCGATACCTGCGTGATCCATTCCCGGCAACCACAGAGCTTCAAAGCCCTTCATGCGCTTCATACGAATCAAAATATCCTGCAAGGTGTGGTCGAGTGCGTGACCAATGTGAAGTGAACCGGTGACATTGGGTGGCGGAATAACGATGGTAAATGGCGGCTTCTCCGATGATGCATCTGCGGTGAAATAACCCGCATCAATCCATTTCTTGTAGAGAGGGGCTTCAATATCGCCAGGCGAGAAAGCGGCCGCTAAAGGTACTTCTCTCTTCTCGCTCATAATGGGTAAGTCTAGATTACGTTACGCGCTCTTCTCATCACTGTTCTTCTCGGACTTGTCAGCCTTCTCAGACTTAGATGCGCGCTTTGGACCACCCGCTGGGCGATTGATATAGGTAGGAGCCGCTTCTTTATTGACTGCTTCGGGAGTAACGACAACTTTTTCAATCTCTGGCTTGGAAGGAATTTCGTACATCACAGCAAGCAGAGTCTCTTCCATAATCGCACGAAGTCCTCGAGCACCTGTCCCGCGTTTGATTGCAAGGTCGGCAACTACTTCGAGGGATTCAGGGGTGAATTCAAGTTCAACGCCATCGAGATCAAAGAGTCGTTGATACTGCTTAACAAGTGCGTTCTTTGGTTCGGTCAGAATCTGCATGAGAGCTGCGCGATCCAAACTTTCTACGCTAGTTAAAATCGGAAGGCGACCAATAAATTCTGGAATCATTCCAAACTTCAAAAGATCTTCCGGCATGACATCGCCAAAAATATCTGTCTTAACTTCAGTATCGATGGATTGGAGTTTGGCATTAAAACCAACACCAGCCTTGCCCTTGCGACTTTCAATAATTTTCTCTAAGCCCGCAAATGCACCGCCCACAATGAAGAGGATATTGGTGGTATCAATCTGCAGGAACTCTTGATGCGGATGCTTGCGGCCACCTTGTGGTGGCACAGAAGCAGTAGTGCCTTCTAGAATCTTTAGCAGCGCTTGCTGCACACCTTCGCCCGAAACATCGCGAGTAATAGAGGGGTTCTCAGATTTGCGGGCGACCTTATCGATTTCGTCGATATAGATGATGCCAGTCTCGGCCTTCTTCACATCAAAGTCTGCGGCTTGAATAAGTTTGAGAAGAATATTCTCCACATCTTCGCCCACATATCCTGCTTCAGTCAGAGCGGTCGCATCGGCAATAGCGAAGGGAACATTGAGCATGCGTGCCAGAGTCTGCGCCAAGAAGGTCTTACCGCAGCCAGTGGGACCAAGAATTAGAATGTTGGACTTAGATAGTTCTACGGCATCCTCGCGACGCGATTCGCCAGCTTGGACTCGTTTGTAATGGTTATAGACAGCAACCGAGAGAGACTTCTTTGCGCGATCTTGGCCAATCACATATTGATCTAAGAATTCACAGATCTCCTGTGGCTTAGGAAGTTCTTGTAGGCCAAGTGAACTTGTCTCTTGCAGCTCTTCAATAATAATTTCATTACAGAGATCGATGCACTCGTCGCAGATATAAACACCTGGACCAGCAATTAACTTCTTGACCTGCTTCTGTGTCTTTCCGCAGAAAGAACATTTAAGGAGATCGCCACTTTCACCAATGCGAGTCGTCATGGGATAAGAGTAAAAGCCAGCGCATTTTCATGCGCTGGCTTTAGCCATAAATCTTGTTCGCTTATAGGCGAATTAGCTATTACTTAGTAGCTGATGCCTTGCGGCTAGCCAGGACCTGATCAATGAGTCCGTATTCGACCGCCTCTTGCGCTGTCAAAATCTTGTCGCGTTCGATATCGCGAGTGATTTCTTCTGGGCTCTTAGTGGTGTGATGAGCAAGCATCGATTCAAGAAGTGCACGCATACGCATGATCTCGCGAGCTTGGATTTCAATATCCGAACCTTGTCCGCCACCCTCTGAATATGGTTGGTGAATCAAGATGCGAGCATGCTCGAGTGCAAAGCGCTTTCCTTTAGCGCCACCAGCAAGCAGGATTGCAGCAGCAGATGCGGCTTGTCCGAGGCAGATAGTCATGACATCGGGGCGAACAAATTGCATCGTGTCATAAATCGCAGTTAGGGCTGTGAAAGATCCACCAGGTGAGTTGATGTACATCATGATGTCGCGATCAGGATCCATGGATTCGAGCGTTAAAAGCTGAGCCATAACATCGTTAGCAACGGTGTCATCAATGGGTTGGCCCAAGAAAATGATGCGCTCTTCAAAGAGTTTTGTGTATGGATCTAAACGCTTATACCCATATGCAGTCTTCTCTTCGATAGTTGGAAGAACATAACGGCTAGAGATATCTAGCGGATTAACCTTTGGATTGAACTGGCTCATGCTGTTCCTCCGCTTCCTGATACCTGTCCGGCTGAGCGAACAACGTGATCAACAAATCCATATTCTTTTGCATCTTCAGCATTAAACCAACGATCGCGATCTGAATCAGCTTCGATGGTTTCAGGCTTCTGTCCGGTGTGGAAAGAGATGAGTTCTGCCATCTTCTTCTTAGTGAAGGACATCTGCTCTGCTTGAATCTTGATATCAGATGCGGTTCCACCGATACCACCAGATGGTTGGTGCATCATGATTCTGGCGTGTGGAAGTGCGTAACGCTTGCCGGCTGCGCCAGCACAGAGAAGGAACTGACCCATCGATGCAGCAAGTCCCATCGCAACAGTTGCAACATCGTTCTTGATGTATTGCATGGTGTCATAAATCGCCATACCGGCAGAGATAGATCCACCAGGTGAGTTGATGTAAAGGAAGATATCTTTATCAGGATCTTCAGCTGCAAGAAGTAACAACTGTGCCGAAATTGCGTTGGCCATCGAGTCTTCGACAACGGAACCAAGAAAAATAATGCGTTCGCGAAGTAGGCGTTGGTACACCTGATCGTCGAGTCCGCCGCCACCCATCGGGGCTGCCAACTGCGGAGTTATGAGATCCACGTAGTTCCTCCAAATATTCTGCGCGCCTTAATCGGATGCGCTTACAGGGACAGTAACAACCTTTAGGGGAAAATGCTTCCGCAATATGCGGTTATTAGCGTGTGAGGATGTTCGCTTAAAGAGAAGTCTTATTCGGCGGCGACAGCGGCGGCTTGCTTGGGAGCAAGTGCCTCGAGGTCGACAGCCTTACCGGACTTGGTCACAACCTTGACGCGACCGAGAACCTGCGCCAGCGCCTTTGCGCGAGCAACTTCAGCGATCATGGTTTGAACCTGACCGGCCTCGGAAACTTCCTTAATAAATTGGTCTGGAGTCATGCCATAACGGGAGGAAGCGCGAACCAAATATTCAGTTAATTCAGTCTCGTTAACAGAGATCTGTTCGGCATCAATGATGTTATCGAACAAGATTTCTTGAGTAAGTGACTTAGTAGTCTGCTCAACAACCTCAGCTCGGTGAGCTGCATCATCCAAGCGGCCTTCGCCTTCAAGGTGTGAATTGACCTCATCGTCAATGATGTTCTGAGGCAATGGAATTTCAACATCTGCAATTAATTTTTCGATCAAAATATCGCGAGCATGTGCTCCTTGTTCGAGGTGCTTGACTCGCTCAAGGCGAGATGCAACATCGGCTTTGAGTTCTGCAATGGTGTCGAATTCAGATGCCAACTTGGCAAATTCATCATTGAGTTCAGGAAGATCGCGATGTTTCACAGCCTTCACTGTTACATCCACTCCACCCTTCTCGCCATCTTTCTGTCCGACGAGTTGTGTTTCAAAGCGCTTTGACTCTCCGGCTTTTAAACCAATAAGCGCATCATCTAGTCCATCAACCATGCGGTTGGTGCCAACTTCGTAAGAGATGTCGTTTGCTTCGCCGCCTTCGACTGGATTGCCATCGATTGAAGCAACGAGATCAATAGAGACGAAATCTCCCTTTTCAATAACTTTCTCAACAGTGGTCAGTGTTCCGAAGCGAGCGCGCAACGCATCTACTTGCTCATCGACTTCAGTATCTGCAACAGCAACATCTTCAACTTCAATAGTCATCTTGGAGAAATCAGGAAGTTTAAGTTCTGGGCGAATATCAACTTCAGCAGTAAATGCAAGTGGCTTCTTATCTTCAAACTCGAGCTTGTCGATAACCGGGCGACCGATTACAGCTAACTTGTTCTCGCGAAAAGCGTTGGAGATAAAAGTATTGAGGGAAGAGTTAACGGCCTCTTCAATAACTGCGCCACGACCTACGCGTTGGTCGATCATCATGTTGGGAACTTTGCCCTTGCGGAAACCAGGGATGTTGATGCGTTCAGAGAGAGTCTTGTATGCAGTAGCAATAAAAGGTTCGAGCTCTGCGAACTCGATATCAATCGAAAGTCGGACACGAGTAGGTGAGAGAGTTTCGACGGCGCTTTTCACGGTGCTCCTTATTGTTCTTAGTTACTTCGAATTAAAGAACTTCTTCAAAAGATCTGGTCGGGGCGGGGAGATTCGAACTCCCGGTCTCCTGCTCCCAAAGCAGGCGCGCTAGCCACTACGCTACGCCCCGTGGCGTAAGTGAGAATTCTAGGGGCTAAATTCCCTTCTGCTTACCGAGCCAGTAACCTAAGCCCAGCATCACGCGGAACCTGGATTACCCAGCCCTCGTTATGTGAGTAAGACCGCAACTCATGCGGGTGTAGCTCAATGGTAGAGCCCCAGCCTTCCAAGCTGGCCATGCCGGTTCGATCCCGGTCACCCGCTCCATACGTTCAAGATTTACTAGATTTATAAGATTGCGCCCACTTCTTGCTCTGTGAAGTATCCAGTCAAGGTTTGAACATTTCCACTCGAGGCATTGCTACTCGAAGCCGTAATTACGATTTTTGGGTTAATTCTTGAATCGACAACTACTAATAATTTAGCAATTGCGGTTGTTTCCGACTTGGCTGCTCCCGTTCTAAATGAACTTCCCGTTGTAATTACATAATTTGATTGAACGATTC
>WLRE01000024.1 GCA_009698045.1 Actinomycetota bacterium
GAACACTTAGCGGCACTTGGTTTCCGCACTCTCGACGAGGCTATCGGCCAAGTTGAAGTTTTGGACACACGGGTTGCAGTTGACCACTGGAAGGCGAGCGGACTCGACCTAACTCCACTTCTTCAAGCACCAGCGAAATCAACTCCACCTGCACGTCGCAATCTAACTGTGCAAGATCATGGACTAGCGGCAGCACTGGATAACAAGTTGATTACCCTCTCTAAAGATGCGCTAGAGAAGAAAGAACCAGTTCGAATTCAGGAGAACGTTCGCAATATCAATCGCACTGTGGGAACGATGCTTGGATCAGAGATTACTCGTCGATACGGTAGCGCAGGACTTCCTGATGGAACGATCGATATCACTTTGCACGGTTCATCCGGTCAGTCCTTGGGCGCATTTATTCCGAAGGGTCTCACTATTCGCCTTTACGGAGACGCGAATGATTATGTTGGCAAAGGCTTATCGGGCGGAACAATTATTGTTCGTCCCGATGAGAAAGCGACTTTAACCTCACATGAGAACGTAATCGCAGGAAACGTCATTGGATATGGCGCTACCTCTGGCGTGATTATGGCCCGCGGAACCGTAGGAGAGCGATTCTGTGTGCGCAACTCGGGTGCGACTGCAATTGTAGAAGGCATCGGAGATCACGGTTGCGAATACATGACTGGCGGAACCGTTCTTATTCTAGGAAAGACTGGTCGCAACTTTGCAGCGGGTATGTCTGGTGGGCGCGCATTTGTACTGGATCTTGACCCTCGTCTGGTCAATCCAGAAATGGTCGATATTCTCGTTCTTCCAGCAGACCAGGAATCACTCGTACAACAGTTGCTCTCTTCTTTCTTTACAGAAACCGGATCAGAAGTTGCAAAGAAGGTTATGGATAACTGGAGCACTGAGAAATCTAGAATTTCATTGGTGATGCCGCGTGATTATGCACGCGTTCTCTCGATAATTACGGCGGCAGAGCGAGATGGTCGTTCTGCGGATGAGGCAATCATGGAGGCAATCAATGGCTGATCCAAAAGGATTTCTCACTACCGCGCGCCAGACGCCTACTCGTCGCCCAGTTGATGTTCGCATCTTGGACTGGAAAGAAGTCTATGTTGAGCAAGATATTGCACAATTACAGAAGCAGGCTGGGCGCTGCATGGACTGCGGCATTCCGTTCTGCCACTCCGGATGTCCGTTAGGTAACTTGATTCCGGAATGGAACGATTTGATGTGGCGCGGCGAGATGCGCGAAGCGATGGATCGACTTCATGCGACAAATAATTTTCCAGAATTTACTGGTCGGCTCTGTCCAGCACCGTGCGAAACCGCATGCGTTGTTGGAATTAATCAAGATGCAGTAACCATTAAGCAAGTTGAACTTCGCACCATTGAAGAGGCTTTTGCTAATGGTTCGGTAGTTCCTCTGCCACCAGATCGCCTTACCGGCAAAACTGTCGCAGTTATCGGTTCAGGCCCCGCGGGATTAGCAGTTGCACAACAACTCACTCGTGCTGGGCATACTGTTGCTGTCTATGAGCGCGCACCATTGGCTGGCGGTCTATTGCGTTATGGAATTCCCGAATTCAAAATGGAGAAAGCAATCTTGGATCGTCGCCTTCATCAGATGGAACAAGAAGGCACCCGATTCCGCAATGGCGTAGATGTTGGGCTAGAAGTAACTGGTGCACAACTACGCGCGAAGTACGATGCAATTGTTCTTTCTGTTGGCTCAACTAATTGGCGCGATATCGATGTCCCTGGCCGCAGCCTCAAAGGAATTCATCAAGCGATGGAGTACTTGCCTTGGGGAAACAAGCAAGGCTTGGGAGAACTTCCTGGCGAAGCTCCAATTAATGCACGCGGAAAGCACGTTGTTATTTTGGGCGGCGGTGATACTGGAGCAGATTGCTTAGGTACTGCTATTCGTCAAGGCGCAGCAAGCATCACTCAGCTTGAAATCATGCCACGTCCAACTGAAGAGCGCCCCGGATCACAACCATGGCCAACATATCCAATGATTTATCGAACCAGCAGCGCACATGAAGAAGGCGGAGAGCGCCTCTTTGCAGTTTCGACCGAAGAGTTTGTTGGCGATGCTGATGGGAATCTCACGGCAATCAAACTTGTAGAGACAAAGTTTGTTAATGGAAAGTTTGAAAAGGTAGAGAATTCTCATAAGGAGATTCCGGCCGACCTAGTATTTCTTGCCATGGGCTTTATTGGTCCCGAGAAGTCTGACCTGCTCAAGCAACTTGAAGTTGAATTCGATGAGCGCGGCAATATCAAACGAGATGATGAATATTCAACAAACATTGAAGGAGTCTTCGTGGCGGGAGATGCCGGACGTGGTCAATCGCTTATTGTTTGGGCTATAGCAGAAGGTCGCAGCGCTGCGGCAGCCGTCGATAAATACCTAGTTGGTCAGACTCAATTGCCTGCTCCAATTGCCCCTACTGCCAGACCATTAATGGTTTAAGGGCTCGTCAACGATTCCGGATTACCTAAAGCAGTGTTATTCAGTGAAGAGGTTAAGTAATGCGTAGAGCCAAGATCGTCTGCACGATGGGTCCAGCTGTAGATGCGCCCGAAAAGGTGGCAGAACTCATTGCCGCAGGAATGAATATGGCGCGTCTGAATCTTTCACATGGTGGTTATGCCGAACATCAAAATCGTCTTGACCTTGTTCGCGCCGCAGCGCTTAAAGTCGGAAAACCGATAGCGGTACTTATTGATCTACAAGGTCCCAAAATCCGTCTAGCTAGATTTGCAGATGGACCACACGAACTCAAGCGCGGAGATATATTCACCATCACTACTGAGGATGTTGAGGGCACAAAGGAGCGCGTCGGCACTACCTATAAAGGTCTTCCTGGAGATTGCAAAGCAGGAGATCGCATACTCATTGATGATGGCAAGGTCGCGGTCGAAGTAGTTGAAGTTAAAGGAAATGATGTAATTACTAAATGCGTTGAGCCAGGAATTGTGAGCAACAACAAGGGAATCAATCTTCCAGGAGTTGCAGTGTCAGTTCCTGCTCTCTCTGAGAAAGATATTGAAGATCTTCGTTGGGGGCTTCGTGCCGGCGCTGACTTTATTGCTCTCTCCTTCGTTCGGAGCGCCTCTGATATCCAAGATGTTCATCGCATTATGGATGAGGTTGGAATTCGGCGCCCCGTTATCGCCAAGATTGAGAAGCCTCAAGCAGTCGATAATCTAGAAGAGATTGTTGCCGCCTTTGATGGAATTATGGTTGCGCGTGGAGATTTAGGCGTGGAGATGCCGATTGAAGAAGTGCCCTTAGTGCAGAAGCGATGTATTGAAATTGCACGCGCAATGGCCAAGCCAGTCATTGTTGCAACTCAAATGCTGGATTCCATGATTAACAATTCAACTCCAACTCGCGCGGAAGCAACAGATTGCGCCAATGCAGTACTCGATGGCGCAGATGCGCTGATGTTGTCGGGGGAGACGAGTGTTGGTGATTTCGCCATCGAAGCAGTGAAAACTATGGCACGTATTATTGAACGCACCGAAGAAGCAATGCTTAGTCGCATTCCACCACTGGGTCACGAACCACATACAAAGGGTGGCACTATCACTAAGGCCGCAACTGAAGTGGGTGCAATCTTGGATGCAAAAATTCTCGTTGCATTTACTCAGACGGGCGATTCTGCACGGCGCATGTCCCGACTTCGTTCACCAATTCCTATCTGGGCGCTAACCCCAGAAACATCGGTATATAACCAGCTCGCATTGTCGTGGGGTGTGGAATCAATGATCACGCCATCGGTAGAGCACACCGACGATATGGTTAAGCAAGTTGACTCAATTTTGATTGAATCTGGCCGGGTCCAAAAAGGTGATTCGGTTGTGATTGTCGCGGGAGCGCCACCAGGAATTCCTGGTTCAACCAACGCCCTTCGCGTTCACGTGGTTGGCAATGCCATCGATGGCCT
Organism: Actinomycetota bacterium; assembly: GCA_009698045.1. Classification (GTDB taxonomy): domain Bacteria; phylum Actinomycetota; class Actinomycetes; order Nanopelagicales; family Nanopelagicaceae; genus AAA044-D11. Next base: position 3,954 of record WLRE01000024.1, read on the forward strand.
CGCTCCTGCCTACCGTAAATAATCGCAAATAGTCAGCACCGTCTTATGCGCCTATAATTTGGTGCACGCCTCGGTACTCCAACGGTAGAGAGGGCGGACTCAAAATCCGCACAGTGTCGGTTCAAATCCGACTCGAGGCACATGAGCACACCATCACCAATCTCTCCTAGTTCACCGCGCATTCTCGTTGCCGAAGATGAAGCAATTATTCGTTTGGACTTAGTAGAGATGTTGACTGAAGCTGGCTATAACGTCGTAGCTCAAGCGACTAATGGTGTTGAAGCGATTGCCCTCGCTAATGAACATAAACCAGATCTTGCAATACTTGATGTGAAAATGCCCGAGATGGATGGAATAACGGCAGCTGCTTCGATTATTGATATCGCACCAGTTCTCATGCTTACCGCCTTTAGCCAACGCGAACTCGTCGAACGTGCTCGTGATGCCGGCGCAATGGCATACGTCGTTAAGCCCTTTTCGATATCCGACCTAGTGCCTGCAATTGAAATTGCAATATCCCGACACACACAACTCAAAGCTCTCCAATCAGAAGTCACTGATCTTCACGAACGATTGGAGACACGCAAAGTTATCGACAGAGCTAAGGGCATCTTGATGCAAGCACTTGCCCTCTCCGAGCCCGAGGCATTTAGTTGGATTCAAAGGGCGGCGATGGACCGGCGAATCTCCATGAAAGAAGTGGCCCAAGCCGTCATCTCTCCTGATTCAGTACCTGAGCGGTAATTGCTCAAATTATCTGCAAAACACTCGCATTTCCCGTGTAACAATCGTGTAAAGAAGGTCGTTTTAGCCTGATTTAGATTGAGTTAACCTCCCGTTCACCTCTATTCTTAGCACCTCCCTGTCCCGGGACAAGTAACAGGTTATGGAAAGGTCTACATGAACAAGAACACAAAGCGCGTTCTTGGCGTTGTAGCTGCATCAGCCCTCGTATTGGGAACTGCACTTACAAATGCACAAGCCGCAAAAACCCTTACCTTGGTTTACCAAGGACCAATGACTGGCCCAGATGGTCAGACTGGTCAAGATGAGTACATGGGTGTACTTACTGCTATTCAGATCTACAACGACAGCAATCCAAAGGTTAAAGTTGTTGTCAAGTCTGCTGATGATCAAGGCGAGTCTGCAGTTGCAGGACAAATTGCACCAGGCGTTGCTGCAGATAAGTCAGTCGTAGGAATCATCGGACCTGCATTCTCAGGCCCATCAGTTGCTTCTTTCCCTTCATACAAGCCAGCTGGTATTCCAATGATCTCTCCATCAGCAACAAACCCATCTTTGACTGATCCAAAGTCGCCAAAGAACGGTTTCCCATTCTTCCACCGCGTACTCGCAACTGACGTTCTTCAGAGCGACAAGCTAGTTACATTGGCAACACGTGGCGTAGCGTCTCCAAAGATCTACGTTGTTGATGACATGTCAGGTTACGGCAACAAGACCGATGGTCTTGGTTCACTCGTAGATGCAGTTATCGCAAAGCGCAAGCTCACAGTGGTTGGTTCTTCATCAATCGCTAAGGGCACAATGGCTCAATCAACAGGTGCCGCTGGAACAATCATTGCTTCAAAGGCAAACATCGTTATCTACTCTGGTTACTACTCAGATGCAGGTGCACTTATTAAGGCACTTCGCGATGCTGGTTACACCGGTGTATTCGCATCAGGCGATGGAACTCTCTCCGGAGACTTCATTCCTGCCGCTGGTAAGGCTGCAGCAGAAGGTGCTCGCATCACTGCTCCATCACTTCCATTCGAGCTCGCTGCAACTCCTGCACAACTCGCTGCTTTCACAAAGGCAACAAAGTTGAAGAGCCCAGTTGGTCACACATACCTCACCGAGGCATTCAATGCGACCAATATCTTCCTTGATTGCATCAAGAAGGGTAAGACTTCTCGCCCAGGTATCCAAGCATGTATCTCAACAGGTACATTCGAAGGTGCTGCTGGCGTAAAGATCTCCTTCACTCGTTATGGCGAAATGCCAGGCGGAGCCCCAGTTGGTGACTTCGTCATCAAGGATGGCGCAATCGTCTACAACGGAGCTGTGAAGTAACCCTTCTCAGTTCTTGTGCGCGAGCACAATAAATAAGTAATCTGATACCCCGGTACGCGAGTGCCGGGGTATCTTCTAATTAACTAGCTGAAGTGAGTCTGATGAATTTCTCTGCCGTCACCAGCCAATTCTGGTCACTGCTCCTCGCGGGAGTAGCAATTGGTTTCATCTACGTATTGATCTCCTTGGGCTACACCATGGTGTACGGCGTTCTTCGTCTTATCAATTTTGCAAACTCTGAAATTTTCATGGTCGGAACTTTTGCGTCCATAATCGTTTCCCGTAATTTCTTTGGCTACAACGATAGCTCAGACACTATTCACGGTTTTAAGCTTTATTACACACTTGCTGCGTGCTTAATCGCCGCAATGTTGATGTCAGGTGTTACCGCGGTCATTGTCGAACTAGTTGCCTACCGCCGCCTACGCGCGAAGGGCACTAACCGGCTGGCATCCTTGATTTCTGCTATCGGAACCTCGATTGTCCTCTCTGAAGGTGCTCGAATTTTGACGCAATCTCGCCCATTAGCGAGCCCTCGACTGCTTGATAAATTCTTCGTATTTAATCTTGGCACTGTGGGATTTCGTATTGATATCATCATCGTAATTGTTTTTGCAGCGGGACTTTTCTTCGCTGTTGATCGTTTTGTTAACAAGACTCTGCTTGGTAAAGCCATCCGTGCAGTTTCCATGAGTGAGGACACTTCTCGCTTAATGGGTATCAATCTCAACCGAGTTATATCAGCAACATTCTTTATCGGCGGATTGATGACTGGAGCAGCGGCTTTTCTCTACGACTTGGTATTTGAAAACACCCGTTTCAATATTGGCTTTAACCTAGGCCTTGCAGCATTTACTGCTGCGGTGCTGGGTGGTATCGGCAATCTGCGTGGTGCCTTCTTTGGTGGTATTACGCTTGGCTTGATTGAAGTATTTGCTTCGGCGATCTTCGGAGCCCAGTGGCAAGCGGTCACCGTTTTTGTTGTACTTGTCCTAGTCCTATTGTTTAAGCCAAATGGTCTATTTGGCGAAGCTATTCAGCAATCGAGGGTCTAATCATGTCCAATTTAAGGAATTTCAACCTTCGCGATAAGGGTGCAGAGATTTGGGAGAACTGGGGCCGTCCAGCTCGAACAACTTTTGTTTTTGCAGTAGTTGGCTTAGTGATACTCCTGCCATATGCAGGTGATTTTTCTATCACCAGTATCTTGAATACCCCAACGGCTTCTTATCAAGCAGTGCTTGTTTATCCCGTAGGCATGTACATTCTCATGGCACTTGGTCTTAACATCGTGGTTGGTAAGAGTGGCCTTCTCGATCTTGGCTACGTTGCCTTCTTCGCTATCGGTGCATATTCGGCAGCAATTCTCGGCACTCGTACAAACCTAAACATTTGGGAGATTTTGCCGATTGGAATGGGTCTGGCGATGCTCTCTGGCGTTCTATTGGGTTTGCCTACCTTGCGCCTGCGCGGTGATTATTTGGCGATTGTGACTCTTGGTTTTGGTGAAATTGTTCGTATTACAGCGATCAATATTCAAAGCACAGGCGGCCCGAACGGTATTGGTGGAGTCCCCAACCCGCCTGCGGTCCTCGGAATGAAATTTGATATTGACAACCTCAAGGGATTTTTCTGGATTGTCTTGGTAATGATTCTTCTCGTTATCTGGATGATTCGCCGTTTTACTTCACGCCGTCCTGGACGAGCATGGGAGGCGATTCGCCAAGATGAAGATGTAGCAATGTTGATGGGTGTTCCTGTTCTTCGCTACAAGATTTGGTCATTCAGCATCGGAGCTGCCGTTGGTGGAGCCGCCGGAGTAATTTTTGCCTCCAAGGCCATGTTTGTTGCGCCAGATATGTTTACCTTCAATGTCTCCGTTCTAATTCTTTCGTGCGTGGTATTTGGTGGCATGGGCAATATTTGGGGAGTGATTGTTGGTGCAACAATCCTGGCCTACTTACCAGAGCGAATCCGCTTTATCTCCACAGCTCGCCAACTCGTCTTTGGTTTAGCTCTGGTCATCATTATGAATGTTCGTCCAGATGGTTTGTTGCCTCGCAAGAAGCGCGAAAAAATTAAAGCTAAAGGGGCAGGCAACTAATGTCAGAAAAGATTCTAGATCTCCAAGATGTCGTTATGGAATTCGGCGGCGTCACAGCGATAAATAAGCTCAATCTCCATGTCAACAAGGGTGAAATTCTTGCTCTTATTGGTCCTAATGGAGCGGGCAAGACCACCGTGTTTAATGTGGTCACGGGCGTTTACACACCAACAAGTGGTGAGATCCTATTCAATGGCGCAAGTGTTGTAGGTAAGAAGCGGAACAAGATCACCGAATCAGGAATTGCCCGTACCTTCCAGAATGTTCGCCTCTTTGGCGATATGACGGCGTTAGAAAATGTCATGACTGCGTCAGATGTGCACAAGAAGTCTGGCGTTGTTGGAGCACTCTTCGGTTCTCCTCGTGCTCGTCGTGAAGAGAGCGCGAGTAAAGCTCGTGCGCACGAGCTTCTTGCCTTCATGGGAATCGATCACCGCGCAGACCAGCTCGGCAAGAACTTGCCGTACGGAGATCAGCGTCGACTAGAAATCGCTCGCGCGATGGGAACAGAACCACAGTTGATTCTGCTCGATGAGCCAGCTGCTGGCTTTAACCCAGCTGAGAAGGTAGAGCTTGCTGGAATTATTAAGAAGATTCGTGATGCTGGATATACCGTTCTACTTATCGAACACGATATGTCTCTCATTATGGGAATCTCAGATCGCGTCGTGGTTCTAGATTTCGGTGTGAAAATTGCCGATGGTTCGACCACCGAAGTTCAGAATGACCCTAAAGTTATCGAGGCCTACCTAGGAGCTCCCGCTAATGAATCTTGAAATTAAAGATCTCCGAGTCTTCTACGGCAAAATTGAAGCGATCAAGGGAATCTCGGTCACAGTTAATCAAGGTGAGATTGTTACTCTCATTGGCGCTAATGGTGCCGGTAAGACAACGACGCTTAAGACCATTTCTGGTCTGCGCCCGGTCTCATCAGGTTCCATCATTTTTGATGGTCAAGACATTTCCAAAGTACCGGCCCACAAGCGAGTAGAACTCGGAATTTCGCAATCTCCTGAAGGACGCGGAATTTTTCCTGGAATGACCGTGCTTGAGAATCTTGAAATCGGAAAGTACTTCCGCAAAGAACGTACATCTGAGATGAGCGAGGATCTAGAGAAGGTTTATCACTTGTTCCCACGCTTGAAAGAGCGTATGAAGCAAGCTGGAGGAACTCTTTCAGGTGGCGAGCAGCAGATGCTTGCAATTGGTCGCGCTCTTATGGCTCGCCCAAAGCTTTTGTTACTGGACGAACCATCTATGGGTCTGGCACCGATGATGATTCAGAACATCTTCAACATCATCACTGAGATCAACAAGCTCGGAACCACAATTCTGCTAGTAGAACAGAATGCCCAGCAGGCGCTGCAACGCGCTCACCGTGCATATGTTCTGGAGACCGGAAATGTGGTTAAAGAAGCTAAGGCATCAGATCTGTTGAACGATCCTGCAGTCCGTGCGGCTTACTTAGGTACTGGCGCAGAAAAAGGTCACCACTAACTAATTGCGTTCCGCCAAAATCATGCAAGTGATTCTGGAGGTGCAAGTTCGTTCACCTGCCTCGTTAGTGATTACGATTTCATAGACGCAAATAGTTTTACCGAGCGAAAGCGCGGTCGCTACACCAGTCACGATTCCTGAGGTGGCAGATTTATGATGGGTAGCGTTGATATCTACGCCCACAATTCTGCGATGGATACCGGCGTGGAGTTGGGTTCCAATAGAACCAAGGGATTCGGCTAGAACGACACTCGCTCCACCGTGAAGAAGACCCACAGGTTGGGTGTTTCCTTCAACGGGCATGGTTGCAACTAAACGTTGGGGAGTGGCCTCAAGAATTTGGATACCCATTTTTTCGCCCAAGGCACCAGCGCCACGTTTGCGAAGGATCTCAAGAAAATCTTCCATGTCCCGAAGTCTACCGAGTAGCACGCGAACTTACGCCTAGAATCCCAATGTGAGTTCTGGGAAAAGATTATTGCTGATCGATGGGCACTCTCTGGCTTATCGTGCCTTTTACGCGCTTCCAGTCGAGAACTTTGCTACCGCATCAGGCCAACCTACCAATGCAATATATGGCTTCGCCTCGATGCTTATCAATCTCATTCGAGATGAGAAACCTACCCATATAGCTGCCGCTTTTGACGTCTCCCGGAAAACATTTAGAAGTGAGAGATTTCCGGAGTACAAGGCACAACGGGCCTCAACGCCTGATGAGTTCCGTTCACAAACTTCTTATCTCTTTGACCTTGTTCATGCATTTGGAATTCGTCATTTCGCTGTTGATGGATTTGAAGCAGATGATGTAATTGCCACCTTCGCCAAGAGAGCTGAGCGAGAAGGATTTGAAACTCTTATCTGCACTGGCGATCGAGATTCTTTCCAGTTGGTAAATGAGCACACCACCGTGCTTTACCCCAAACAAGGTGTCGCAAATCTTGCTCGCATGACGCCCGAAGCAGTGGAGGAGAAGTACGGCTTAACTCCTGCCCAGTATCCTGATTACGCAGCTCTTCGCGGAGATCCCAGTGACAATTTGCCCTCCGTTCCCGGCGTCGGTGAGAAGACAGCCGCGAAGTGGATTGTTGAATACAAGACTCTGGAGAATTTGCTCGCGCACGCTGATGAAATCAAAGGAAAAGCTGGAGAGTCCTTCCGAGAGAACTTGGATAATGTCCGACTCAATCACGAGCTCACACATCTGCGCAGCGATATGGAGATTGATGCCAGTATTACAGATTTGAAATGGAACGGCGTTGATTCACCTGCTCTTTATGGCTTACTCGACACCTTAGAAATCAAAGCGCTGAAAGATCGCGTAAAGGCGATTGGTGGAGCGACTATTGTCGGAGAGAGTACGCCTAAAGTTGCATCAAAGAGAGCCACCACTGTTACAGGTATAGAAATATCCGTCACAGAATTGAGCAAGAAGTTGAAGGGGCGAAAAGATCCAATTGCACTTCATTGGCAACTAGAGGCCGAAAAGATTGCTGCATACTCAGTGGCTCTGAGCGAGAGCGAACTTTATATTGTTAATTCGAGCGAACTAGGAGAGTGGCTATCGGATTCCGCTCTGCCTAAGTTTGTACATGCCGGCAAAGAGGTAGCAAGAAGTTATCCATTATCCGGAATTGTCTTCGATGTTGAACTAGCTGCCTACATCATTAACCCTGGTGGTAGAAATATTGCGCTTGATGATTTGACCGAGAGATTCCTTGGAGTCATCAATGCCGAGCAAGAGGAGACGCTCTTTGACTCGTTTGATGGACTCGGTGCCATAAGTATTTGGGAACTAGTTCCAGTTCTGACTAAAGAATTGAAAGATCGAGAGATGCTCACCCTTATGAGTGATCTCGAAATCCCTGTTTTAGTTGATCTTGCAGAGTTAGAGAAAGTTGGAGTCGGAGTCGATCAGAAGAAGCTGACTAGCCTCTCTGCCTACTTCAAATCTGTTGTTGATGAAGAGACAGCGGGGGCCCATAAAGCCGCTGGCAAAGAGTTCAATGTGGGTTCGCCTAAGCAATTGCAGGTTATTCTCTTTGACGAACTTGGCTTGCCGAAGACAAAGAAGATTAAGACCGGTTTTACGACTGACGCCGAGAGCCTGGATTGGTTATTTGCAAAGACCGGGCATCCAATTTTGAAACACCTGTTGCGTATTCGTGAGACCAGCAAGTTAATGACCACTATTGATGGACTGATTGCAGCGATTGAAAAAGATGGTCGCATTCATACTAATTTTCAGCAAACAGTTACTGCGACTGGACGTTTATCGTCGACCAATCCCAATCTGCAAAACATTCCCGTGCGCACCGAGGAAGGGCGCAGGATTCGCGATTGCTTCGTATCACAGAAGCCATATGTAGCTCTCCTCACAGCGGATTACAGCCAGATTGAAATGCGGATCATGGCTCATCTATCGAAAGACGCAAACCTGATTGAAGCATTCAAGAGTGGTGAAGATCTGCATTCCACTGTTGCATCGTTGGTCTTTGGTGTTTCTCCTGATGCAGTTGACCCCGAGATGCGTCGTCAGATTAAGGCGATGTCCTACGGCTTAGCTTATGGATTATCTGCATACGGTTTGGCTCAACAACTGAGTCTCTCACCGACGGATGCCGCAAAATTAATGGATCAATACTATGAACGCTTCGGCGGTATTCAGACTTATCTAAAGAGCGTTGTTAAAGAGGCGAGTAGCAAGGGTTACACCGAGACCATTATGGGACGACGCCGTTATCTGCCCGATCTCACCAGCGATAACCGTGCTCGCCGTGAAGTCGCAGAACGAATGGCACTCAACGCCCCCATCCAAGGCTCTGCCGCAGACATTATTAAAGTCGCAATGATTAATGTGGTGAAATCTCTTGCAGTTGAAAAGCTGAAATCTAGGTTGCTACTCCAGGTACATGATGAACTTATCTTTGAAGTAGCAGCTGGTGAAGAAGAACAACTAACCGCGGTAGTTCGTCGGGATATGGGAAGCGCCTTTGATTTATCGGTACCGCTAGATGTGAATGTCGGAATCGGAACAAGCTGGGATCTAGCAGCTCACTGACCATCGCCGGTGGAGATGACATCTCCGAGCGCATCTCTATCCTGAGCATCACTAGGAGTTTTGTCGGCAGCCGATAATTTTCTGCGTCCAGTGTTGATAACTAAGAAGCCGAAGCCAATTGAGATTGTCGTTGCAGCAAGACACCATTGCGGCCCAAACTTTTCTGCGACAACTCCACCAATTGCAGCGCCTGCGGCGCCACATGTTCCTTCGATTGACCAGAGCCAACCCAGCGCTCCTGATTGCGAGCCTTGCGGACGAACCGCTTCAGTGACTTCCCAGTAGAAGACCTGAATAGCTCCACCAATTAATCCGATGATTCCACCAAGAAGCATCATGCTCCAGCCAGGAGTTGTGAATGCAAGAGGGATTGTGGTGATAAACCAGAGCGCATAAATTCCACGCATCGCTTTGAGCGACGAGATTTTCTTCGAGAGTAGTCCAGCAAGTAATCCACCAACAACCGTTGCTGCACCCATAATCGCCAAGATTGTTCCGGCAATGTGGGGTTGATTTCGCAGGGTAGAGAAAGCTGGAACTCCAATATCAAATGCACCCCAACCAAAGCCAATAAATGCGCCTTCGATGGCGAGCAGTTGGAGTGCTGGTACTCGCCAGAGAGGCAGGCTGCCCTTAATTTTCTGCTCCGGAACAAAGGAACGAGTTATTTTTAGACTGAGCAGTGCAAGCCCACCGATCAGCATGGAGACTGCACAGAAAATTAATGCACTACTGGGATGTTTGGAAAGTGCAAGGAAGGTGACGACAACTGGACCAATTACCATGACCGAGTTCATCATCGATGTATCCATGGCATAAGCAGTGCGAAGTTGAGCGTCGCCCACAAGTACTTTCCATAAAGGTCGTACCGATAAATTGATGGGTGGCGCTGTAATTCCTAATAGAAATGAGAAGAGCAGGAGAGAGGTACGTTCTTGTGAGGCGTTGAAGATAAGAATCATTGATGCATATGCGGGCACAAAGACGCGCAACGGCCATTTCATGCCGAATCGATCGAGCAACTCGCCACGTATTCCTGCAGAGAGGGCTCCGGTAAGCGCATGTGCTCCGACCGCTAATCCAGCAAATGCAATCGAATTAGTAGTCTGTTGAACTTTAAAATAAACCCCGAGCCCAATCATGGAATAGGCCAAGCGAGCCGGAAAGGCGCTCAGGAGCAGTAAGCGAGCTGAACGCATGCGAAGTACCTCAAAATATGCGCTCATGGGTCAACTATATGACCCGATTTTGCCCATGCGCATAGCCTCGGTAGCCTTACCCAGTCCGAAGCTTGCTGGCAAACGTTGGTAAGTGTCCCTACTACTTCTATCCCTACGGAGAACCTTGACCCCCTCACAAATTGCAGTAAATGACATCGGCTCAGCCGAAGATTTCCTCGCCGCTATTGAAGGCACAATTAAGAATTTTAATGATGGCGATCTCGTCATCGGAACTGTTGTACAAGTTGACCGCGAAGAAGTCCTTCTTGATATTGGTTACAAGACAGAAGGCGTAATTCCATCTCGCGAGCTCTCTATTCGCCACGATATCAATCCAGCAGATCTCGTATCTGTCGGCGACAAGATCGAAGCGCTTGTATTGCAGAAGGAAGATAAAGAAGGCCGCACCATCCTCTCCAAGAAGCGTGCTCAGTACGAGCGTGCCTGGGGCGAGATTGAAGGCAAGAAAGAGCGCGACGAAGTCGTCGTCGGAACAGTTATTGAAGTTGTTAAGGGTGGCTTGATCGTTGATATCGGTCTTCGCGGATTCCTTCCAGCATCACTCGTTGAAATGCGTCGCGTACGCGATCTAACTCCATACATTGGCAAGCAGGTTGAGGCTCGTATCATCGAGCTCGACAAGAACCGCAACAACGTTGTTCTTTCTCGTCGCGCATACCTCGAGCAGACACAATCAGAATCACGCACCACCTTCTTGAACCAGCTCCTTAAGGGTCAAGTTCGTACCGGTGTGGTTTCATCAATCGTTAACTTCGGTGCATTCGTTGACCTTGGTGGCGTAGATGGTCTGGTTCA
>WLRE01000025.1 GCA_009698045.1 Actinomycetota bacterium
CCGACATAATCAGCACGGATGGGAAGTTCGCGGTGACCGCGGTCCACCAGAACTGCTAGTTGTACCGAGGCAGGACGTCCAATCTCTCCTAAAGCATCTAGGGCAGCCCGAATAGTGCGACCGCTGAAGAGAACGTCATCAACTAAAACAACATCTCTACCTTCAATTCCCTCAGGCGGAATTAGAGTAGGTAAGAGCGGACGAGGCGGACGCAACCGCAAATCATCTCGGTGAAGAGTGATGTCTAGGGCGCCAACCGGAGTTGGGCCATCTATCTCAGCCAAAATTGATGCCAGGCGCTGACCCAGAAATGCGCCGCGCGTAGGTATTCCTAAAATTGTGAGATTGGAGGTGCCGTGATTGTGCTCAATGATTTCATGAGCAATACGTTTAAGTGCTCGGCCAATATCGCCGGAATCTAAGATGCGACTCATCGCTCTCCTTCTCCGCCTCACAGGACGGTTATTAAAGGACTTGAAGTGTGTACTTCGGGGCAAAGGTTATCACCTGTGGATAGAAATCTAAGCATTCTCTGGCTCGTGGCTACCCTCGCCCCATGACACTACATATACAGCCAGAGATGAAGGAGATAGCCGCATCTTTGCGGGCCATTCGCAAGCAGAAGGGTCTCACCCTCAAAGAGGTCGAGGAAAGTTCGGCTGGAAGATGGAAGGCGGTAGTCATCGGTTCGTACGAACGTTGCGACCGTTCGCTATCGCTCAATAAGGCTATTGCGCTAGCTGGATTCTACGAAGTGCCTCTCGATCAACTCTTAGGTCTTACCAGCGCAATGAACACAGTAGTCCCAGACCCGGGCCGGACGATTATTGATATGCGGGCTGTTGCCGGACTTGCGCATACCGATGATTTGATTCAAATTCTGAAAGCTTTTCTCACCGCGATCATTGGCAAGAGGCGTGATTGGAATGGCGAAGTTCTCTCGCTGCGAGCAGGAGATCTCTCTCTATTGGGAATAATGCTAGGCAAGAGTGAGAGCAATGTTCATCTCTGGTTAATCGATAACGGGCTGATATTAGGTCTAGCGAGGTAGAGCTACAGCGCAAATGATGGCTTGAGCACGATAATTCTTCCGAGAACTCCATTGATATATGACGGAGATTTCTCGGTAGATAACTCAGTCGCCATCTCAACAGCCTGTGAAACCGCAACCGCATCATCAATCTCGGGACACCACAAAATTTCATAGATTGAAATTCGCAAAATATTGCGATCTATCGCTGGCATTCGATCCATATCCCAATCCTGCGCGTAGGTAACAATTAACTCATCAATCTTTTCGCGATGATCAGAAACTCCTCGAATGAGCGCCTCGGAGTACTCCCCCTGAGAGAGATCTTGTGGCGGGCGCAGTTCAAGTAAGTCGGTTGCAGAACTAGAGCGCAAATCTGCCTCGAAGAGGATATCTAACGCTCGCTTGCGAGCCTTGCTACGTGCACTCACTTAGTTAGCGCGACCGAGGTAATCCCCAGTCCGAGTATCGACAAGAATCTTCTCATCTTGCTTAATAAAGAGAGGTACTTGAATCTGAATTCCGGTCTCAAGCGTGGCTGGCTTAGTTCCACCTGATGAACGATCGCCCTGGAGTCCTGGCTCGGTGTATGTAATAGTCAACTCAACTGAAGCCGGAAGTTCGATGTACAAAGGATTTCCTTCGTGGACCGCAACGTTAGCTGAGCAATTCTCCAACATATAGTTGGCGGAATCTCCAACGACATCTTCTGAGATAGACATTTGATCGAAGGTTTTATCATCCATGAAAATGAATGAGTCGCCATCTTTGTACAGAAATTGCATATCTCGCTTTTCGAGCATTGCGACATCGACTTTTACGCCAGCATTGAATGTGCGATCGATAACTTTTCCGGAGATTACATTCTTCAACTTAGTACGTACGAATGCGGGGCCTTTACCAGGTTTGACATGTTGGAATTCCACAACGTTCCACAATTGACCTTCAATATCTAAAGTCATGCCATTCTTGAGATCATTTGTAGTTGCCATGGTTCATCCAATTCTTTTCTGGGCTATGTCGTTATTGTCGTAAAGCGATGTTCTAAGGATACCTGAGGAGTTACTTATCTAAAATTCCTCGCAGTGCTTTGAGGGCTAAGGCGTAGGAGGATGGACCAAAACCTGCGATAGTCCCAGATGCAATGCCTGAAATTACCGAGGTATGCCTAAACTCCTCACGCGCAAGCGGATTAGAAAGGTGGACTTCAATGAGAGGAGCTTTCAGCATTTCTGCAGCATCTCGTATTGCATATGAGTAATGCGTAAAGGCGGCGGGGTTGATGATAACTGGGAGCTTCGCATCAGCCGCCTCATGTAACCAAGAAATAATTTGAGATTCATCATCGCTCTGGCGGACGTCAGCCACAAACCCATTTTCGATTGCAGATGAGGAAATGAACTCCACTAACTGTACAAAATTCAGATTTCCATAGAGAGCTGAATCTCGAATATCTAATCGACCAAGATTAGGCCCATTAAGTACGAGTACGGTCTGGCTCATACCGATATTCTCTCATAAGCAGTCGCTAACTCCCCTAGAGAAACACTTTCCATCCAAGCCGGATGTCCGCGATCGGTAAGGCCAATAAATCGCAATCCGCCATCACGAGATTTCTTATCACCGGACATGAGTGCGTAAATTTCTTCCCACGCTCCAGCAGAGTAGGTTGTAGGTAGACCAAACTTTGTAAGCAGTCGTCGATGTTCCTCTACGACTGATGTCGAGAGGCCCAGAACTATCTCGCTTAACTGCGCCGCAAAGATCAGGCCAATTGAAACGGCCTCACCATGGCGTAGCTGATATGACTCTCGTTTCTCAACAGCGTGGCCAAGTGTGTGACCATAATTAAGAATTTCTCTAAGTTTGCTCTCCCGGAAATCTTGGGAGACAACCTTTGCCTTGACTTGAACCGAACGAATAATCAACTCTGACGCGATTGCTCTTGCATCTGCGAGATCTGCGCATCCTTCTAGCAACCTTAGAATTTCGATATCGGAGATAAACCCGGTCTTTATTATCTCTGCCAATCCCGCCGAAAAATCTCTATCAGAGAGCGTATGCAGAAGCGTCGGATCGATAATGACGGATGATGGAGAATGAAAAGCGCCAATTAAATTCTTTCCTGCTGGAGAATTGATTCCAGTCTTACCCCCAACCGAAGCATCGACCATGCCGGCCAGGGTGGTTGGTATTGCATGCCAATTTACTCCGCGCAACCAGGTTGCTGCTGCAAAACCAGCGCTATCTGTTGTTGCTCCACCGCCGATTCCCCATATTGCATCCGTGCGTTTAATCCCTGAATCACTGGCGTAGTTCCACATTTCCTGGAGCGCAGTAAAACTCTTGGCTGCCTCACCGTCGGGCAGATAAAGAATGCGATCAGAGGAATCGATAAGTTCTTCCAATTGCAACACCTGCTTTAGCGATTCAGGAGCAAAAATTAAGTTCCGGGCGTAGAGCTTCTTGGTGCGCACAAATTCACTTCTCCAAGAGTCGACGATAGAGACGAGATACTCTCGCTCCGCCACTACCCGCACTTCTTGATTCATGTGGCATCCACCTCTATAAGTTGTGCGATCTCTTCTGCAACAGCAGTTGGTTTCTTACTATCCGTCGTGACGGTAAAAGTCGCAAGACGGCGATAGATTGGCTCTCTTACTTGCATAAGTGATAGCCACTGTTGGCGAGGATTGATCATGAGTAGCGGCCGGTCCTTATTAAATCCAACTCGGGGCGCGGCCTGAGCAATCGATACTTCCAGGTAAATCACCGGCGAAGAAGTTTCGATAAGTGCTTGCTGCACTTTGGAATCGAGAATACTGCCGCCACCCAGCGATAGCACACCTTTGCAATTCGTAATAGAAGAGAGGACAACGGTCGACTCCATCCCACGAAAGGTAGGTTCGCCATCTTCGATAAAAATCTCGGAAATCTTTTTGCCTGCTTGCTTCTCGACTAATACATCGGTATCAACCACTTCGCACTCCAAAGCGCGCCCAAGAGCTTTAGCAACAGTGGATTTACCCGATCCGGGCGGTCCGATGAGAATTGCGCGAGGCACTATTTGATCGCCATTGCATCGAGATATGTGCGGTAATTGCGAGCAACTTGAGCGACGCTATCCCCACCAAATTTCTCGAGAACAGCATCTGCTAGAACTAAGGCGACCATTGCTTCTGCCACAATTCCGGCAGCAGGTACTGCGCAAACATCAGATCGCTGATTGATTGCCTTTGCTGGCTCACCTGATCTAACATCGATTGTGTCTAAAGCTTTGGGAACAGTAGAGATCGGTTTCATTGCTGCTCGGACGCGAAGAATTTCACCGTTGGACATTCCTCCTTCCGTGCCACCAGCTCTATCTGTGCGACGAACAATCTCACCGGCGTCGTTCTTCTCGATCTCATCATGCGCAACAGAGCCTCGGCGTCTGGCAGATTGGAACCCATCGCCAATTTCAACGCCCTTTATAGCTTGAATTCCCATCACGGCTGCCGCGAGTTTTGCATCTAATCGACGATCCCAATGTGCGTGCGATCCCAGTCCGACGGGAAGATTGAAGGCGAGAACTTCAATTACGCCACCCAATGTATCTCCGGCAGAATGTGCCGATTCAATTTCAGCAATCATCTTCTCAGCGCTATTTGGGTCTGCGCATCGAACCGGATTTGCATCCACGCGCTCTCTCTCGTTGGCTTGAGGAAGCACTGCGTCCTCTGGAACAGATGCACTTCCGATAGAGAGTACGTGACTAATAATTTCAATGCCGACGCTCTGATGTAAAAATGCGCGCGCTACTGCGCCAAGCGCTACCCGAGCAGCTGTCTCTCTCGCACTTGCGCGCTCTAAAATTGGACGAGCATCATCAAAGTCGTATTTCTGCATTCCTACTAAATCGGCATGACCAGGTCGAGGGCGTGTAAGAGGAGCATTGCGTGCCAGTGACTCAAGCTCTGCGCTATCTACTGGATCTGCTGACATAACTTGCGACCATTTTGGCCATTCAGAGTTCGCAATTTGAATTGAAATTGGACCTCCCTGTGACTGGCCATGTCGCACGCCACCAAGAATTGTTACTGCATCAGCTTCGAAATTTTGCCGAGCACCCCTACCAAAGCCCAAGCGACGGCGCTTGAGATCAGCATCAATCATCTCAGTGGTGATCTGAATATGAGCTGGCATTCCTTCAAGAATTGCCGAGAGCGCTGGTCCATGGGACTCACCTGCTGTTAACCAACGAATCATGTGCCTATTCTGGCAGATACCAGAGGGAACTCGCTTCACATTTACAGAGAAGTGAGAAAGCCGAGCCACAGATATGGCGCAAAGGGAAGTGATTTGGGCCAAGTCCGTCTAATTAGGGCTATCACACAGAGAGCAAGTGCCGCACTGCTAAATGAGAAGAGAAGAGCTGAAATTAACTCTGCACAAGTTGTGCAATGTAAAGCAAGGACCATTGATAGTTTGATGTCGCCGTAACCCAAACCTGCTCGAGAAAGGTAGCGAAGTATCGATAAAACGAAAGTAGCGAGGAGCAAATATCGAAAGCCGAAATTATCAAAGATTAAGAATGTAGTTGCAAATACTAGGACCGAAAGATTTGGAATTCTACGGGTGTGGAGATCGGTGATTGAACTCCACACACCAAGGAGAAGATAGAGTGTTAATTCCATGACTCCATCGTGTCAAAGGGTTGATCGCAGAAATAGTGCTTGTGGATTAAGAATGCAGCGCTATCAAGCCCGTCTTGAGAAGTTCTTGACGCATTTTTGAGAAGTCAAAATTTCGCTGCGTGAATATTTCTATCTGATAGAGCGCTTGCTCCACAAGAATATCTAAGCCATCGATAATCTGTGCTCCAGAAAATCGAGCTGCCATCAATAAATCAGTCGGCCATGGGTTGTACAAAACTTCAACTAGGTGCGTGGAGCGAAGATTGAGATCCGCGCGCGAGAGAGATAACGCAATCTCATCACTCGCCCCCGCCGGAACTGCGGAAATTATCCAATCGTATTCACTCAAGACTTGAGGAGTTAAGTCCGAGTAGGAAATCGGATTAAGAGTTGTATTCGGCGCTGCGCCCTGGAGACGACTAGCTTTGGCAAGATCGCGCAAATAGATATCGATACCGGAAACTCTCTTTGCCACAGCAGCAAGAGCGGAGCGAGCGGTTCCGCCGCCGCCAATTACTGCAACCCGTGCATTATCCGAAATGTCGAGCAGATTCTTGAAAGCTAGATAATCGGTAGAAAGTGCTCGGAAAGTTCCGCCATCTGCGACCAGGGTATTTGCAGATCCTGATTGAAGAGCGATTTGATCAGTCGTAAAGCCGAAGGATAAAACTTCTTCTTTCAAAGGCATAGTCAGAGAGAATCCCGTCCACTCTTCCTGCGACTGCGAATCTAAAAACGTGCCCAACTCTCCTGATCGGACTTCAATGGCTGAATACTCTCCAGCAATTCCCAAGACTTGGTAGGCGCGATTATGAAGTAGTGGAGATAATGAATGAGAGATAGGAGAACCTAAAACAGCAGCGCGAATCAATTGAATGCTCCTGCTCGTACATTCCTATTAAACAAGACTTCCCATTCCTGAAATTGCGAGTACTGACTGGTGAACCTGGTGTCGCCTGGTGAGACAGTAATGAAATATAGCCAATCACCCTCGGCTGGATGCAAAGCGGCTTGAATGGCCAATTTACTGGGGTTGGAAATCGGTGTTGGGGGCAGGCCTACATATTTGTAGGTGTTATAGGGAGAATCAATCTTAGTAGCCGCTATCGAGAGTGATATTCGCCCTCGTAAATTAGCTGCATATTGAACAGTCGAGTTAAGTTGTAGTGGCATTCCAATTCGCAATCGATTGTAGATTGTTTGAGCTACTTTATTGAAATCAGTCGGATCACCTTCAATTTGAACCATTGAAGCAATCGTGAGCACTTCATATGGCGAATACTTTTGGAATCCACTCGTTAATCCAGTTGTGCGACTTTGGGCTGCAAAGGCAGAGACCATATCTTGCAGCGCTATGTCGATTGGCGTATCTGGTGCAAAGGAATAGTGGGCTGGATAGAGCTGGCCTTCTAGTGAGTTCAACTTATTCTTGAGAAATGGGGTGACTTGACCCTTTTTAACTGACTTGGTGGAATCTATGTTCTTTGCGTTCTGTAACACTTTAAGAACATCGCTATATGTCGAACCCTCCTTAATTACTACTTGATCCGCCATTCGTCTTTGATCTAGTAATTGCTTCAGTGCTTCTCGAGCAGAGAGATGAGTCTGAATATTATGCGTACCAGGACCGATACCATTCGCTGAATCATCCTTGAGCGCGAGCGAAACAAACGCCTGCACTGATTTTGTTACGCCACGCTGGAAAAGTAACTTGGCGATCTCCGTACCAGTCGCGCCTGGCACGACAGAGACCGCGACTTCCGGACCAGGCGATCCGGGCGAGAAATCATTACTTGGTTTGAGCACAACATAAAGCGCCACAGCTAATAGCGTTGAAACCAAAATTACAGCTGTGATTATACGATTACGTTTCATGCTAAATCCTTAGCTGGTGCTCCCTGCAAACGCTCTTGATTCATAGCGCTCTCTAAAATCGTTACGGCTGCCGCAGCATCAATATGGTTCTTCGCTGCTCGCGAGGAGACTCCTGCCTCTCTTAATTCCCGCGCTCCCGAGACAGTTGTTAATCGTTCATCCAACAAGTAGATCGGGACATTGGTTATCTGCTTAAGACCGGCGATGAACTCAAGAACGGACTCGCTCTTGGCGCTGGCCACACCCGAAAGATGGCGCGGATTTCCCACCACTATGTATAGAGGTTGATACTCATCAATGAAAATTGCAATCTCTGAAAAGAGTTCCGGACTTTGCGATGAAAAGTTCTCGTGCGGCGATGCGAGCAGACCGGAGAGGTCGCTCATAGCAACTCCGATGCGCACAGCGCCGTAGTCAAACGCTATGCGACGACCTTTCTCCATTGTTGTGATCAGGTGCCGATTGTGGCGTTAATGCTGGAGAGAATTTCTTTCACGGCCGTAGGGAGCGCTTCAACCTTGGTTCCGCCGCCTTGCGCAAAATCATCTTTACCGCCGCCGCCGCCGCCAAGAATGGTTGACGCAGTTTTAACAAGTGAACCGGCCTTGATGCCACGCGTACGCGCCTGCTCGCTTACCGCTACCACCAGTGTTACGCGGCCATCAGTTATGGATGTAAGCGCAACTACACCATTCTTTACTCGGTTTCTGAGATCCATGGCGATGGTGCGCAAATCATCCACGCTTACGCCATCTGCAATCGAACCAGCGATCACATCAATATCTGAGATCTTCTGAGCGTTCTTTACTAAATCACCAGCGGAAGCAAGTATCGAAGCGGTTCGATACTGACCTAACTCCTTCTCAGTTGACTTGAGTTGCTCAACCAAATGTGAAATTCGCTCAGGTAGCTCCTCGACTCGAGCACCCTTAATTATCTCGGTTAGTGAATTAAGCAGTACGTGCTCTCGAGCCAAGAAATCAAAAGCATCGACGCCAACCAGGGCCTCAACTCGTCGCACGCCAGCACCAATCGAAGCTTCGGAGAGAAGTTTTACTAGGCCAAGTTGACCCGATGTTGAGACGTGTGTGCCGCCGCAAAGTTCATGAGCCCAATCTCCAACGCTAACAACACGAACCTCATCGCCATATTTTTCGCCGAAGAGCGCCATCGCGCCCATAGCTTTCGCCTCTGGCTGCGTCATCGTCTGCGCGGTAACTGCTAAATCTTCAAGGAGCAATGCGTTCACTCGAGCCTCTACATCTCGTAGCACCGATGGCGGGACAGCACCAGTGGCAGGAAAATCAAAGCGAAACCGCCCCGGAGCATTCTCGGAGCCCGCTTGAGTTGCACTCTCCCCCAGAGCTTCTCGGAAAGCTTTGTGCACCATGTGAGTCGCGGTATGCGCGCGCGATATTGCCAACCGACGAGTTAAGTCGATGGTTGCATTCGCGGTATCTGAAACTTTTACTACTCCGGAGAGCACTGAACCTCGGTGCACATACAAACCAGGCACTGGAGATTGCACATCATCGATTTCAACAACTGCACCATTAGCAAGCCGAATAATTCCGCCATCGGGAAGTTGGCCGCCACCTTCAGCATAGAAAGGAGTGCGATCAAGAACTATCTCAATCTCTGAGGTTGCGCCAGACTCTGGCAGGGATTTGCCGTCGATTAAGAGTGCGCAAACCTTCGCCTCGGACTGCGTCTGTGAGTAACCAAGGAATTGCGTCTTTCCGAAGGAATCCACAATCTTGCGATACTCAGATAGGTCAGTATGTCCAGACTTCTTCGCACGTGCATCTGCCTTCGCCCGATCCTTCTGCTCCTTCATCAATTTACGGAATCCATCTTCATCCACGGCCAGACCTTGCTCGGCCGCCATCTCCAAGGTGAGATCAAAAGGAAAACCGTAGGTGTCATGCAACTTAAAGGCAGTCTCGCCACCTAAGCGAACATCGTGTGCAGACTTCGCACTCTTCGCAGCTAAGTCGAAAATTTGAGTTCCACTCTTTAGTGTTGCAAGAAATGACTCCTCCTCATTTACCGAGACCTCAATAATTCGAGCCGATTTCTCAATAAGTTCTGGATACTGAGGACCCATCGCTCCGATAGCCGACTCAACTAAAGCTGTGGCAGTTGGTTCGTGTGAACCTAGAATGCGCATATTGCGAATAGTTCTGCGCATCATTCGACGCAAAACATAACCTCTACCCTCGTTACCAGGTAGAACTCCGTCACCAATCAACATGGCCGTAGTTCGGGCATGGTCTGCAATGACGCGAAGTGCTACATCGCTCTTATTGTCAGCGCCGTACTTAACACCAGTGAGCTCTGATGCCTTATCTAGAATCTGCTTAGTAGTGTCGATTTCGTAGATATTCTCAACGCCTTGAAGAAGTGCCGCCATTCGCTCTAACCCGAGCCCAGTATCAATATTCTTTGCAGGTAGCTCGCCAAGAATTGGATAATCATCCTTACCGCCGCCAACGCCTCGGACATTCTGCATGAAAACCAGGTTCCATACTTCTAAATAACGATTCTCATCCGCAACTGGCCCACCATCTACACCATAAGCAGGACCGCGATCGTAATAAATCTCAGAGCATGGACCACAAGGTCCAGGTACTCCCATCGACCAGAAATTATCCTCCATGCCGCGTCGTTGGATTCGTTCTTTGGGTACACCAATTTTCTTGTGCCAGATATCTGCTGCCTCGTCATCATTCAAAAATACCGTGACCCATAACTTTTCCTCCGGAAAACCATATCCACCATCGGCGACCGGTTTTGTGAGTAACTCCCAAGCGAGAGTGATTGCGCCTTCCTTGAAATAATCCCCGAAGGAGAAGTTTCCACACATTTGAAAGAAACTCGCATGACGAGTTGTTTTGCCGACCTCATCAATATCTAGAGTTCGGACGCACTTCTGAACAGATGTGGCGCGAGTATAGGAAGGTTTCTCTTCACCGAGGAAGTAAGGCTTGAACGGCACCATGCCTGCGTTGACGAGAAGTAGATTAGGGTCATCGGCAATCAGCGATGCAGACGGAACTACGGTGTGGGATAGACCGAGTGAATTTCCAGACTCAAAGAAGCGCAACCATCGTGCGCGAATATCTGCGGATTCCACGAATTATTCTTGCTCCGCCGAGCGCTTCTTAGCGCGCTTAGTAGGAGCTTTTCCTTTGCTCAATTGCAGTACCGAGAGGATGCCACCAGCCACTTTCATAGCTGTGGAGTTCTTGTCGGCGAATCCGGTAGTTGCCTCTGCGATCTTTCCGGAAACTTCTTCAATGTTTTTGGAGACTTTGTTAATTGCATGCAATGGACCGTTGACGAGAGAAACGGTAGTGGTCACTTCTTCTAAGAGCGGAGTGGTCTCAAGAGTTAACTCCTCGAGAGATTTGCTCGCTTGGTCCACGAGTCGGCCGATACGAACAACAACGTAGGCGATTGCAACTGCGATTATCGCTGCCGAAATCGACAAGATGATGACTGCAATTCCGCCGGGACCCATGGGTAGAGCCTACCCGAAAGCTCCGTTCCTAAGCGCTAAATACTGGTATAGCGACCTCTGGCTTCTGATGAGCGAGATGCGCAGCAGCAGCCGATTGGTGATATTTCTCAATGGCAGCGATGTTCTCATTGACTTGATATGGACGTCCATCAACCAACGGACCGACGCCACCTTCCATCACTGCAATTACATCCTCGCCCGAGATGGTCTTAAACGACTCCAAGGCGTGCGCAAGTGAGAGAACTTTCTGTCGATTGAGATTAATAATCTCTTCAGATTTAGATAGAAGCCCGGCCAAGTTATCCTCAATGCGATCGGCAAGCGCTATTCGCAAAGCTTTCGAATCATCTTTGGCATCCCGCGGCTTTCCTCCACCAGGAGCTCCTACCTCGAACCGACGATTAGATGCATGAGATGAAACGGTTGAGCCCATTCCCCAATGCCCTTCCATAAAGCTCGCGATCGTGGTCGCACTCTCCAAATCACCAGAAACTCCGGATGAATTGTCTCCGCCAAAAAAGATTCTCTCACCAGCAAGAGATGCAAGTGAGACCAAAATATCGGCCTCGTACTCACTCTTCCACCGAGTGAATTGATCATCCGGAGGAATGCTGGCGACCATACCGAGATAATCCGATCCCTTTTCAATTGTTGCGAGATCGATGGACATATGGTGGCGGACTAAGTAAGCCATTACGCCATGACACGCCTCATGCACCGCAACCGCGTGACGTTCTCGCTCGATGTATTCAACATCCTCTGATGGCCCAAGCTCCTTGAGTTGCTTGGCTTTTATTACATCTGTCCAAGTAATAGAAGTTCGACCATTTCGAATGGCCATAATAAGAGCTTCGTTGATGGTGTCCTTAATAGTCGCACCTGTCGCGTATGGCGTAATGGTCGCCAACTTATCAATCTCTTCAGAAGTTAATGAGTGAGAGACCTTCTCTAAATAACCCTCGTAAGTACGCACGCGTCCAGCTTTGCTGGGATATCCAACTCTGTACATGCGATCAATTCGACCAGGGCGCAGCAGCGCTTCATCGAGAGCTTCTGGCATATTTGTTGCCATTACTACCAAAATTCGATATTTAGGCGGCAACTTGGGCCTCATGCCTAGTGCACGACGAACAATTCGGTTGAAGAATCCACGTGGCTTCTTTAAACCACTTAGTTCCGTGAGTAGAGCTTGCAGAGTTCCCATTCCTCCCCCGCCGCCACCTGCTGTGCCGGCGACAAAAGAATCTTTCATGAGTAGCTGGGCAGTCGTAGGCGATAGATACTCACCACCATGACAAGAATCGCCAAAAATTGCTGGGGTATTGCGCTGAGTCTGGGTGGAGATGCCACGGTTGCCTAGTGAGTCAGCTTCATCAAAGAAAACGACGACGCCACCATAACGAAGTGCGAGTTTGCGAAGTTTTCTAAAGAGTGACTTAACTTTAAGAACTCCAACTCCAAAAAACATATTATTGAATGCACCTGGATCAACGAATACGAATGGCTTGCCAGTCTCTCCCGCCATCGACTCTGCCATCAAAGTCTTACCGGTACCTGGCGGGCCCCACAGAAGTAATCCCCCGGGCACGTAACCGCCATGCTTTTCGATGCTCTCTGGCGACTCTAAAAATAGTAAGTTCTCTCGAATTCGATTGAGAACATGATCTTGGCCCCATACATCAGAGAATCGGGTGCGAATATCATCCGGAAAATAGGTATCGATTCCGCCTCGTGAGAGGAACCAGAAGAGGGCTCCGAACTGGATGATGATGAAAAATACGGCAAAGAGCAATTGACCAAGCATTGGGAGCGCACTCCACAGCGCTTTAGGCGCAAAGAAGAGAGCTTTAATCGGAGTCTCTTTATAGATTGCACCGAGTACTACCGCCAAAAGTGCAACGAAAATTAGCGACTTCACAACTCGTGAAAGCCGAAAGCGGTTCCAATCACTGAGTCTGTGCAACGTCCGATCAACGAATGCGAAATATTTCACCCATATTCCGTGATACGGGGCGAGCAGTTCAGCAAGGGCAAAATGAAGTTGTCGGATAATCTCAACTCCGAATAGAAAGATGAGCCATGTTTTACTCTCTGCTATCTCTCGAACTCCATCGGCAAAGGTGAGAAGTGGGTTATCGGCCATCGCTGCCCATACAAGAATGAAGAAGACGAGAACAAAGAGCAGCAAGAATTTGGTGCGGTCATATGGGGTGAGATGAACTCTGGTTTTGCGATCTGTATCGCGTGGTCTACTACTCTCGGTCATTGAACTCCCCTTACGGTAAATGATTGCGAAATATCTGAGAGCGACTTTCTATGTTTGAGGTAATAGTCAGTCTTCGAGCGAACTAAGAAAACATACATATATGCGCGATCATCTGACACCACTGCGGTCTGATCGAAAGTCTGGCTAACTCCATCCGCACCGGTGAAGGAGAAGACCGAACGAACGCCATGCGCATTCTTAGCAACATATTCGCGCTCATCTAGGAAGGTGAAATTGCTCATCGGAAGAGGAGCATCTGACGAATCAGTGGAGCTGTTAAGCCAAGTGGTCAGTGGAACAAAGATGTCACGCAAGAAGTTGTAGGAAACACTATTGACCTCATCGGGAAGTAACGCTCGCACTCTGACAAAGGCAATCGGAGAATTCGGAGGATCTAGACTAAAAACAGACTTTGGATTTTCGCCGATACTAGGCGAATACGCTTCCTGCCATACAACAGCTGATGCTCGATCTGCCGCTCCATCTGAAGTCGATTGTGATTCTTGCTTGTCCAATTGTCCCTGCGAAATCTTGTGCCATCCATATGGAACGGTGAAGTATGTTCCAGCAGCAGAACTCTTTGCA
>WLRE01000026.1 GCA_009698045.1 Actinomycetota bacterium
CTGCCAAATGATCTCTACTTTTCAAAAGAGCTTTGGTATTAATCACCGAGGTGGGGGGTTGCTCCCCAATCGCTTCTGCAACTTTTAGCGCAGCCTCTAACGGTGAATCTGATATCTGATTAATTAATCCCATCTCCAACGCCTCTTGCGCTCCGAATGTTCGCCCGGTCAGGAAAATCTCGGAAGCTTTTGCATGGCCTACAAGGCGAGGAAAGAGCAGAGTGGAGCCGGCTTCTGGAACTAATCCAAGATTCACAAATGGCATTTGAAAGGTAGTGTTAAAAGAAGCATAAGCAAGATCGCAGTGAAGCAACGCCGTGGTTCCGATTCCAATCGCACTCCCCTGTACTGCTGCGATTAGCGGTTTAGGAAAATTATGAAGCGCTGTCAGGAATTGAAAAACTGGAGCGTTTTGATCTTTAACAGGCTCGTTAAGAAAATCCATGACGTCATTACCTGCAGTGAAGGTATCGCCTGCTCCAGTGAGAATGACCGTGCGAATCGCAAAGTCACCAGTGGCACTATCAAGAGCTGCAGTGAGCGCCTGATACATCGCAGAGGTGATTGCATTCTTCTTGGTGGGTCGATCGAGGGTGAGTATGAGGGTCGAACCCTGACGATCGAGTGAGATATTTGAAAGTTCGCTCATCGCCTGAGTCTACCGAGGCATTTGGCCGGAACCTGCTTACAAATACTCCCTCAATAGGCCAGAATAGAGCCATTCCACCGAATGGAGAGATTCTTGGATATTCGAATTCTTACGCGAGAGCTCACCCCCTTTGAACGACTAGTCGCTGAACACATGTGCGATGGACTCTCCAATTCTGCGATCGCTCGAGAGACGGCGCATTCCGAGAAAGTCATAGAAAATACGGTCTCTCGAATGGCTCGCGCCTTTGGGATCAAATCCAATTCAGATACAAATATTCGAGTTCTGCTTGCGCTCGCCTATCGCGCACATTTTGGAGACACCTCGTTCGACAAATTGGCAGTTCCATGTTCGCACTTTGAAGTAGGCGCTGATGGAAAGAATTACTGCACTCGCCATATCTAGATTCAACGTGTGACCTATATCTGAGTGCTACCCCCCATACTTTTATTGCAAGGGCTAGCACTCGCAAAATTCATATCTGGTTCTCATCATCTACTCGATAATTCAATTATCACGAAATCAAATCAGATTTCGTGCCGAGTATTCGGAGAGCGAAGGTATCAAAAATGAAGAGAAAAACATTCGACAAAATTGCAAGCGTAATTGGACTCCTTCTCGGAGTTGGATTAATTGTTGCGGGAGCACTTCTTTCTTGGGGTGGCAACTTTGCAGCTGCACAAGTTAAAGATCAACTTTCCCAACAAAAAATTGAATTCCCAGATGTCGAGGCGTTAGCAAAGCTTCCTCCTGCAGATGCTGCTGCAATGAAAGTCTATGCCGGCCAAATGATGACAACTGGCGCTCAAGCAAATACATATGCTAATCACTACATTAAGGTTCATATGGGCTTTGTCGCAGGCGGAAAGATGTACGAAGAAGTCTCTGGTGAATTCATGGGAAAGAGTGCAGCCCTTGCTGCAGATCCAGCTAACAAGGAGCTTGCTGCTGAAGTTGCAACTCTGGGCGGTCAACGCACAACTCTATTCATGGGATCCACACTTCGTGGCTTGCTCGGATTTACTTACGCATTCGCCACACTGGGTTCCATTGCGCTTATTGCGTCCTACGTGGCCTATGTCGGAGGAATCGTATTCCTCATCCTGGCGCTTCTCGGATTCGCTCACTTGCGTAGAGCAGCTACTGATTCCGAGATCTAATCCCCCTCTCTCCGTGGGGTAAGAAAAAACCCCCGTCTTCGAAAGAAGGCGGGGGTTTTTCTATATCTAATTAGCGCTCAAGAGATCCCGAAATAAATGCTTCAGTCTTCTCGTGTGCTTGCTCATCGGTGTATTGCACCGGTGGCGACTTCATGAAATAGCTAGAAGGTGAAAGTAACGGTCCACCAATCTTGCGATCGAGCGCAATCTTTGCGCAACGAAGTGCATCAATGATGACGCCAGCGGAGTTGGGAGAATCCCATACTTCGAGCTTGTATTCGAGGTTAAGCGGTACATCGCCAAAGGCGCGGCCTTCTAGACGGACGTAAGCCCACTTGCGGTCATCGAGCCAAGGAATGTAGTCAGAAGGTCCGATGTGAACGTTCTTAGCGCCCATATCGTGATCGAGTTGTGAAGTAACAGATTGAGTCTTTGAAATCTTCTTGGATTCCAAACGATCGCGCTCAAGCATGTTCTTGAAGTCCATATTTCCACCAACATTGAGCTGGTAGGTGCGATCTAGGTGCACGCCACGATCTTGGAACAACTTAGCCATGATGCGGTGCGTAATAGTTGCGCCAACCTGTGACTTGATGTCATCGCCGACGATAGGAATTCCGGCCTTGGTGAACTTATCGGCCCAGACTGGGTCAGATGCGATAAAGACAGGAAGTGCGTTAACAAATGCGACGCCTGCATCAATTGCACATTGTGCGTAGAACTTTGCTGCTTCTTCTGAACCTACAGGGAGGTAGCAGATAAGAACATCAACCTTCTCTGCCTTCAGAGCCGCGACGATGTCGACAGGTGCAGCAGTGGACTCGGTGATTGTCTCCTTGTAATAACGTCCAAGGCCATCAAGAGTGTGTCCGCGTTGTACGACCAGACCAGTCTTGGCTACCTCGCTGAACTTAATAGTGTTGTTCTCGCTCGCCCAAATGGCATCTGCAAGATCAAGGCCAACTTTCTTAGCATCTACATCAAATGCAGCAACGAATTTAACGTCGCGCACATGGTAGCCACCAAGAACAGCATGCATGAGACCTGGAATCTCGACATCTGCCGCTGCGTCCTTGTAGTAAGTAACGCCCTGAATAAGGGAGTTAGCGCAGTTACCTACACCAACAATCGCTACGCGGATTTCTCCATTTGTTGAGGTCACGAGGATTTCCTTTCGGTATTTATCATTTCTTCCAGCCAGGCGATTTCGCGCTCGGAGGATTCCAAAGAGTGACGACGCCACTCTGCGAGGTACTTATCGATTCCAGCTGGAGCTTTCTCCAGCTCGTTGCGAAGGATTGCTGACTTCTCAGAGAGACGACGGAGTCGACCCTCCAAAATTTGTAGGCGGTTGTTCTTGGGAGTTGGCCCAAAGAATGCAAAGCGAACTTCAAAACTTTCGTCATCCCATGAATCAGGACCGGTGCTTCCAGCGAGATCGGCAAAACGCTTCTCCCCTTTTGAAGTTAAAGCGTAGACAATTCGCGAGCGCCGAGATCGACCAACAACTTCGGCAATAGATTCTTCAATGATTCCGGCTTCCAGCATTCGGCGAAGCTGCGGATAGAGAACTGAGAATGAGAGCGCGCGGAATGGGCCATAAATGGCAATCAGACGCTTGCGCAGTTCATATCCGTGGAGCGCCCCTTGGCTGAGTAGACCCAGCAGGGCGAATTCGAGGGCTTCAGAGCGTGAACGCATTGCTGACCCCTCTCATCACTTTCAGAAAATTGCCACTGATGTAGCGCTTGGTTATAACGGACGGATATATCGGTTCGATATATCGATGCGATAGTTAAACCCATCTGCCCTCCCCTGCGCAACTCCTGACCCCGCAATATCCCTCGCGTGTCGCACCCCTTAGGCCTGAAAAGTGGCCGAAACCACCTTTACCCTTAAATTACAACGCCTCCTTCCCTTGCCGATTCTGGCCCGAGGTTCATACGGGATCTACCTACAGCCCAAAAGCGAGTCCACTCGTGGCAGGGCCTTATGTAAGAGGAAAGGCACGTTGTATGAGCATGTTTAGCTGGAAATTGAATAACTCCGGTGGCGTCATCGCCCCTGATGAACGTCTCTCATGGCCACGCACCATTGGCACCGGTCTCCAACATATCGCCGCAATGTTTGGCGCAACTTTCTTAGTTCCGATCATCACCGGGTTCCCTCCGACCACAACTCTCTTCTTCTCTGGCGTGGGAACGATGTTGTTCCTACTTATCACCAGAAACAAACTGCCCTCCTATTTGGGCTCGTCGTTCGCGTTCTTAGCTCCAATTGCTGCTTCTGTTAAAGCTGGCAGCATGGCGGAGGCACTTGGTGGCGTCGTCATCACTGGTGTGCTTTTAGCAATCGTCGGATTTGTCGTCAAGGCTGCTGGTATCAAATGGATTGATTGGCTCTTGCCGCCAGTAGTAACTGGCGCAATCGTTATGGTCATCGGTCTCAATCTTGCTGGTGCTGCGAAGAATAATTTCGTCACCGCACCAGTCACCGCAATCGTCACCTTAGGTGCGGTTGCACTAATCGCTGTGATTGCAAAAGGATTCTTGGCTCGCATCTCCATCTTTGGTGGATTGATTGTTGGTTACATCTACGCCTTTGCCATGGGTGATATCAATACTGATGGCATCAAAGCCGCAAAGTGGATTGCCGCCCCGGCATTCACTGCGCCATCATTTAAGGTCTCGGCCATCGTTCTCTTCTTGCCCGTTGTACTAGTTCTCATCGCGGAGAACGTTGGACACGTCAAGGCGGTCGCAGCAATGACTGGTCGCAACCTCGATGATGTTATGGGAGATGCACTTGTGGCCGATGGCGCTGCAACTGCGCTCGCAGGTATCGGCGGCGGTTCCGGCACAACAACCTATGCTGAAAATATCGGCACCATGGCTGCGACAAAGGTCTACTCAACCGCTGCTTATTGGATCGCTGCCATTGGCGCAGTAGTGCTCGCGCTCTGTCCTAAATTCGGAGCAGTCTTGACTGCTACCCCCGCAGGAGTGCTGGGCGGATTAGGCGTGGCTCTCTACGGAATGATCGGAATTCTCGGAGCTCGAATTTGGATTGAATCTAAAGTCGATTTCTCTAATTCCACAAACCTAATAATTGCTTCATCCTCTGTCATCATCGGTATCGCTGATTTCACTTGGACAAAGGGCGATTACACATTCAGCGGAATTATCAATGCCACACTTGTTGCTGTCATTGGTTACCGCGTACTTCACTCTATTGCCAAAGCTCGCGGCAATAGCTAATTAGTAACGCGTAAGAGGGGTGAGGCTAAATAGCTTCGCCCCTCTTCTGCATTTCGGTAGGATTGTCGAATGTTGTTTGGCGTAATCGCAGTTCCTTCTCGCATCTGGGAGTACGTGGCAGCTGCGATGGTCATCATCCTTGCTCCTGGTCCAAGCGTTCTTTTCGTAGTGGCACGGGCAATTGCATGGGGACGCGCAACAGCGGTAGCAACAGTTGCCGGAAATGTGCTGGGGGCTTTTACTCTTTCAGTTGTCGTTGCAGTTGGGCTTGGTCCACTTCTACAAAGGTCACATCTCTTCTACATCACTGTGCAAATTCTTGGCGGCCTCTATCTGATGTATATGGGCATAGATGCGATCCGACATAGTTCAATTCATGCCGAAGATATGACCAACCAAGGCGATATCCGACCCAGTAGATGGCGATCCATGCGTGATGGGTTTTGGGTAGGCAGCCTCAATCCCAAAGGACTGGTTTTCTTCGCTGCAATTTTGCCGGCATTTGCTGATGAGAAAAAGGGTCACCTCACTTCTCAATTAATTTTGATGGGTGCAATTTTTGCATTACTGGCCTTCTTCTCCGACGGTGCCTGGGGAGTGCTGGCGGGCACGATTCGCAATTGGCTGGCAACGGATATTAAGCGATTAGTCCGCATGCGCATCGCCGGTGGCTGCGTGATGATACTTCTAGGTCTATTCACAATTTATAGCGCCCTACTCAATCGGTAAATCCGCAGGTGCGTGGCGCACCCCCACTCTGTCAGTAGGGCGAGGCAGACTTGGCTCACCCACAAAATATGCTCCCGACGAGGGAGTGCGAAAAGAGTAGAGATGCTTACACTTTCTGAAAATGCCCGAACCAATATCAGCCCGAGTGATTTAACATTTTCCTGGAATGGCTGCCATCGTTGTCTCTGGTTGTATTACAACGAGCAAGTCAAAGCACCACTCTTTATGCCACTTGTCTCTGAGATTGCCGAGATGCAAGAGCTTTCCTGCTTAGGTAAGAGTTCTGCTGATTTACACCCCAATATCCCCGAAGGTAAAGTTCTCGATCACGGCGGTTTTGTGATGTCCAAACCCATTGAAGTAAATGGTGAAGCCACGCCCTTTGCTATTAAGGGTAAGTACGACATTGTCATGGAATTCCCCGATGGCACCTATGGCGTGATTGATTGCAAATTTCAGGCGCGCGCCAGCGATAAAGGTAAGTTCTACTCACCGCAGCTGGAGGCATATGCCTTTGCACTTGAAAACCCAGCGAAAGGTGAGCCGAAGAAGATCTCTTCTCTCGGTTTATTGGTCTGGGCACCGGTCAAAATTCGCGGTAACTCCTCGGGAAATTTTGGAATGGAACTCTCTTGCAACTGGTATCCCATTGAACGTGACCCACAAGCACTTCAAGATCGCTTGGCCGAATTTATTGGTGTTATTACCGGCGAGGTTCCGCCCTCAAAAGCGAGCTGTGATCAATGTAAATATATTGATAGCCGCTATTCCATATTAAACAAATTGGGAAAGAATTAACTCTCTTTTTTCTTCTTGGAAGCTTTCTTTAAGCGGTGCTCTTCTTTGATGCGATCGCGAATCTGCTGCGCAATAATCACCTTTGCCTCAGAGGCATACATATCCACATACTCTTGACCCGATAGCTTGGCGATTGCATCCATGATTTGATCTGTGATGCTTCGCAGTAATTTAAGGTCAGACGAATCTCCCTCGAAGTACATCGGTTCACCGAAAATCATTTCGACTTGTTGAACTTTAGGTACGACCTGCCCAGTTGGCTGAATTTCAGCAGTGTTAAACATCGCGACTGGAACAACGGCTGCACCTGACTCCACCGCCATTCGAGCTATTCCGGTACGGCCTTTGTAGAGCTTGCCATCTGGCGAGCGCGTGCCTTCAGGATAAATACCTATGCAGGCGCCATCTTTGAGTAGCTCTAGACCGGTAGAGAGCGCAGCCTCGCTGCGACGGCCGCCAGAGCGATCTACCGGGACCTGTCCGAGAGCTTGGAAAGTTTTCTTCTTAGCAAAACCCTTAATTCCTGGGGAGGTGAAATATTCACTCTTAGCTAGAAAGGTCACCTTACGAGGAACGACGAGCGGCATAAATATCGAGTCGCTAAAGGAGAGGTGGTTCGAGGCAACAATGACTGGGCCATTTTGGGGAACATTGCGTAGTCCAGTGACTTTAGGACGGAAGAGAAGTGTCAGGATAGGAATCAGGAAGGACTTGAGTGCTTGGTAAACCATTGCGCCGCCCTTCCAAAGAAAACATGTAGCCGTAGAGGGATAATTTAGGGGTTGTACGGCAACTATGACACCATCTGAGCGTGAGCGATACCCCACAACGCACCCCGATCGAGCTCTCTGGTGGAAAAAATAGCGAAATTGGCGTACTCGTTCTTCACGGGTTTCTGGGATCACCAGCCTCGGTTGCCCCTTGGGTACATGGACTTCACGCAGCGGGTTTCACTGTCTCTGCGCCCTGTCTTGCAGGTCATCAAGAGAGTTGGCAAGGGCTCAACCACAGCTCTTGGGAAGATTGGTATGACTCGGCAGAAAAATCATTCTTAGAATTATCTCGCCGCTGCGAAAGAGTTTTCGTCGCCGGATTTTCTATGGGCGGAGCACTTGCCTTACGGCTTTCGCAGATTCGTGGATCGGAGATCACCGGAACAATTCTGCTCAATGCATCTATTTACGATGAACGCCCCGCAATGCGGTTGGTTCCAGTCATCTCTAAATTCATATCATCGATACCTGGTGGTGTCACTGATGTTGCTAAGCCAAATCCTCCTCGTCACGTCTTTAATCGAATTCCATTACGGGCGTTGCACTCTCTACAAAAGCTATGGCGCATTACCGAAGATAATCTCTATCAAGTAGATCTGCCTTTGATGGTCGCCTACTCATTAGAAGACCACACGGTCCATCCCACTAACAGCGAGACCATCATTGATAATGTCTTTTCAGTGGATATCAGAGAGGTCGTTTTTGAAAATTCTTATCACAATGTTGCACTCGATCATGATGCGCAATTATTGATTGAAGAGAGCGTTCTCTTCATTCAAGATGTGATTTCTGGAGAGCTCAGCCGAGGCGAATCTATCGATGAGGCGGATGAGCGAGAACTCATCGATGCCGAATTTGAATCGATTGTAAGCGGACTTTCGCTAGATGAGAGCGCCCCAACCACATACTTAGATCAACTCGAAAATTTTGAGGATTTGGATTCCTTCACTCCCCCAAACCCAGATTTAGGTCCGACCGATAAGAATTCACGCCTTGCCACACTCGCCACTGTTGGCGGGTTACTCTACATATTTATTGTGCAACTCTTGGACTTTGATCCCATCGGATTAGGTTCATGGCCTGGAATTCTTGCCTTCATCGGCGGTATCGCAATGCGAATATGGAGTTCGGCTCAGAGAGATGAAGATGTGGATGAAGGGGATGACGGAGCAAAAATTTAGTGACGCGCTAAATCGGCTACGCCCACTAATCCAGCATCATTTCCAAGTTCGGCTGCAATAATTTTTGGCATCGGATGTTTGCCAGCAAAAGGCATATATCGGTTGAGCGCTTCGCGAGCTGGAGCCAGCAAAATCTCGCCCGCTTCAATTACACCTCCACCTATAACAACAACCGCCGGATCTAGGATCGCGGAAAGAGTTGCAATTCCAGCGCCCAGCCACTGCCCTGCTGTATTAAATGCTGCAAGGGCTACCGCATCGCCTTCGCGTGCCGCCTCTGTGATGTGATGGCCGGTAAGACCAGCAACCGTTCCATCGCCACGAGCAAGCAGATTATGAGCCATATCTGGAGTCGCGTTAATTGATTCTCGAGCATGGCGCATGAGCGCGTTGCCTGACGCATATTGTTCAAAGCATCCGCGGGCACCACAACCACAGAGATGACCTTCAGGAAGTACACGCAAATGACCAAATTCAGCTGCTGTTCCAAATGCCCCACGATAAATCTCGCCGTTGACGACAATGCCACCGCCAATACCGGTACCGATGGTGAGCATCATTAAGTGTGCTTGGTTGCGAGCTGCGCCATATTTTGCTTCACCCCAAGCTGCTGCATTCGCATCGTTTTCGACGATGATGTGCAGACCAGTTCGTGAACCGATTTCAGCTTGCAAGTCAACGCCATTCCAACCAAAAATATTTGGTGTCGCCAACATCGTCTTGCGATCGCTGGATACAAATCCAGCAGCACAAATACCAACGGTCGCAACCGAGTGAGAAACGACAAGATCTTTAATGACATCCGCAATTGCATCAGAAAGTGCGCCGCCACCCTCCTTGGGTGTATCGCGACGCGAACGGGCCAGAATATTTCCGGATTCGTCAACCACGCCCCCGAGGACCTTGGTTCCTCCGACATCAACACCAATACTGAGAAGAGACAAAATTATCCTTCGAGTTTTTGTTTCATTTGATTGAGCGCTAAATCAATTGTCGCTCGTTCAGTTTTTGTCCGCATCATCGCGGGTACTGGCATTGATAGCGCCACCGTTAATTGAGAAGTCACCGTTGTTGTGTCATCACCATTGTCTTTAAGAATATAAGCACCTGTCATTTCGGTCAGCAAATCTGCATCATCTAGCGTGAAACTTAATTCAAGTGGTGCTTTGCTCCAGTCGTAATCCAAGGTAACTCGATCCTTCATGACGCCGGCATCAATTGCGCTCTTAACTTTTGTAGGACGTGACTGGTCATCACTTTCTAGGACCTCTACTGATTTGATACCGGTCGACCACGACGGGTATCCGGGGAGGTCAAAAACCAGGGCTTGAACGTCAGCGATAGGGGCTTCTATGGTGATGGAGTTCTGGGATATATCGGTCATGAGCCAAGGTTACCTGCCAAATATCTAGCGGATTGCCCCACACTCGCACTAGCGTTGGGGCATGAATGAATTCACTACACCTGTCATTGTCCCGCCAGCAACCACCGGCAACCTGACTAACCTCATCGCCGATAGGGCTGGATTTGAACCCAATCGCACCATGCTTTCGCGTCCAATCGGCGATTCATGGCAGGCAGTTTCTGCCCGGGAGTTACACGCTGAAATTATTGCCACTGCGAAGGGACTTATCGCCGCAGGAATTGCGCCGGGCGATCGCGTCGGCCTCATGGCTAAGACCCGCTACGAATGGACCATTCTCGATTTCGCCATCTGGTTTGCAGGTGCGGTTACGGTTCCAATTTACGAGACTTCCAGCGCTGAACAAATTCAGTGGATTCTTAGCGATTCAGGTGCAACCGGTTTGATTGTAGAAACGCCACAGTTGCGTGAACTCGCTGAAACTGTAATGACACAACAATGCAAAAATATTTGGACAATTACCGAGAACGCGCTTATGACTTTAACGCAGGGTGGGGCAAATATTTCGGATGCCGAAGTTGAAGCCCGCCGACACGCACTGACACCAGACACCCTTGCAACTTTGATTTATACATCTGGCACTACTGGAAAACCAAAAGGTGTAGAACTCACCCACGGAAACTTCTTGAGTGAATGTGGCAATGTCGTGCAAGGCGCGAGTGATCTCTTCCTGAAGCCTGGTGGTTCTACTCTGCTCTTCTTGCCAATTGCACACGTCTTTGGTCGCATGGTTCAAATCGGCGCTATTACAGCGGGATTACACCTGGCTCATTGCGGAGATGTCACTCGACTGGTCAACGACTTAGGAACTTTCAAACCAACTTTCGTACTCGCAGTTCCCCGCATATTTGAAAAGATCTACAACGGTGCCGAAGCAAAGGCAGATGCAGCTGGCAAAGGAAAGATCTTCCGCAAAGCAGCTGGCGTAGCAATCGCCTATAGCCAAGCAATGGATACCGGCAAGACTCCACTTGGACTTCGCATCCAACATATTCTCTTCGATAAATTAGTTTTCTCTAAGATTCGTGCAGCTATGGGTGGTCGAGTGGAAGCCGCAATCTCCGGCGGTGCACCACTTGGTACTCGCCTCGGCCACTTCTATCGTGGCGCAGGAATTAATATTCTTGAAGGCTACGGACTTACTGAAACAACTGCGGGTTCAAACCTCAACTTAACTTCGGCCCAACGTGTTGGATCTGTTGGTCGACCAATCCCAGGAACTACAATCAAAATTGCAGACGATGGCGAGGTTCTGATCAAGGGCGCAATTGTGATGCGTGGATATTGGCAGAACCCTGCTGCAAATGCCGAAATCTTTACTTCTGATGGATTTCTTAAGACTGGAGATTTAGGAGCGCTCGACAACGATGGCTACCTATCAATCGTCGGCCGCAAGAAGGAACTTATCGTCACTGCGGGCGGCAAGAATGTTGCCCCGGCAGTACTTGAAGATCGCGTACGCGCTCATCCACTTGTTAGCCAATGTTTAGTCGTCGGCGATAACAAGCCATTTATCGCAGCCCTAGTTACTTTGGATGCTGATGCGATGAAGGGTTGGATGGCCGCTAATAAGAAAGATGGTGCAAGCATCGCTGACCTTGCCCGAGATCCAGGACTCATTGCGGTCATCCAAACTGCAATTGATGAGGCGAACAAGGCGGTAAGTCGCGCTGAATCGATTCGCAAATTCACCATCCTGCCAACTGACTTCACCGTTGCCGGTGGGCAATTAACAGCAAAAATGTCGGTGAAAAGGCATGTTGTCGGCAAGGAGTTTGCGGCCGAAATTGAAGCGCTCTTTGCCTAAGAATTCGCTCCAACAACGGTTAGAGATTGCGCAATCACTGCATGCAGGAATTGCGCAAGAAATTGATGAGATTGGTTCTGACTTAGCTGAACTCATAGGTAGGCGTGCACTCTCACCATTGCTCCGCACCAAGTTACGAGCACTCCTTGTAAAGAATAATTCTCTCGCCATCCATCTTCGAGAAGAGATCCTGCAACTGCGCGGTATGGAGGAGGAAGAGAGAGCGAAGGTTAAGCGAGTTCGTCAGCTCACCCCTTTGACGAAAAAGGAGAGCGAAATCCTCCACTTGCTCGATAAAGCACATACCTCGCGCGAGATTGCGGCTTTGGAATTTATCAGCCAAGCAACTGTAAAAACACATCTCGCCTCTATTTATAGAAAACTCAGTGCCACGAATAAGACTGCGGCGCTAGAAACGGCTCGCAGCGCCGGCCTACTTACTTCTAAGTAAAGCGGAGAATTTCTCTCCCCACAGTGGCCAATTCCATTGCTGGACGCTCCACTCTCTCCCAGCAGCGCCCATAGCTTTAGCTCTCACTGGATTATTGAGAAGATCGATTGCGGCCTTCGCAATTTCGTGAACGTTATTTCCATCCACGCTGACTCCTGTAATTCCTTCACGTATTGCATCTGGTGCGCCGCCTGACTTGCCCGCTATAACGGGTAAGCCACACGCACTCGCTTCTAAGTACACGATGCCTAAGCCTTCGACCTCTAACCCAAAGAAGCGCGAACGAGAGGGCATAGCAAATACATCTCCCAGTTGAATGTGCCGGGGTAATTCGTTGTACTGCACACGGCCAAGAAATTGCACATAGCTCTCAACTTTGAGTTCGCGCACTAACTTTCGAAGGTGTGCTTCGCGTGGCCCAATACCTATAAGAAGTAATGAAACATTTGGAACTTGGAGAATAATTTCTGGGAGCGCTTGAATTAGGCGATCCTGACCTTTTCGATGCACCAAGCGTCCGACCGAGAGAAGTACGCTCTTACCTTCCAAGTTATATCGAGTAACCAGATCTACCGGCTTCTCTCCACTCGGGCTGGGAACGAAATGCTCCACCGAAATTCCAGGTGCGATGTGAACTAGTTGCGGATGCGGGCCCAGAGAATTCTTGATTGCATCTCGCGTGAAACTGCCTAGATAGGTAACAATATCGAGTGAATTACCCATGCGACGCAGAGCCCAAGAAAATGGCCAGACCTTCGCCCACCAGACTTCATGGCCATGAGTCATGCCAATCTGTCTCTCCACGCCAATTTTCTTAAAGAAGGGAGCCAGCCAAGCCAATGGTGCGCTCGCGCCATACCAAATCACTGTTGATTGATAGCGGCGGAGCACTCCAGCGATATCAGCAAAGACGCGAGGGGTAGGGAGCAGAACTTTAGACTTATCGCGAATTACTTCGACTCCGTACTTTGTTGCGAGAGCTTGATCGAAGTCACGATCGCCCTCTTGCGAGGAGGTATAAATAACTAACTTGCTGCCATCGAGTTGAGATATGAGCCCGAGAATGAATGTTTCGATGCCACCAGCGCGGGGACCCAAATCATTGGTGATAAGCAGGATTGGCCGTGCGCCCACCTGTGAACTCAAATTCGGCGCGCTCCAACAAATGGTAAACGCCCAAAGTAGCTACCAAAGGATTCCACTCGAACACGTGCACCAGAACGAGGGGCGTCGACCATCTGTCCCCCGCCGAGATAAATTCCTACGTGCGTAATTGGGCGGCCAAAGAAGACAAGATCACCGGGTGCCATTGAACCGCGGGGGACGCTTTTGCCGAACC
>WLRE01000027.1 GCA_009698045.1 Actinomycetota bacterium
ATCAGCGACGGAGGAGCCACCAAACTTCTGAACGATAAGTCCCATGGCGTAAGTGTGAAGGAGGGAAAAAGATGGCGCTACCCGATTATGGGAAATTCTTGATATATGAGACGGAGCCCCGTCCATATAGCGAGACTAAAGGGTGGTTCGTCCCTCAAAGGCGCGACCGAGCGTGACTTCATCGGCATATTCAAGATCTCCGCCAACCGGCAGACCTGAGGCGAGTAGAGAAATTTTGATGCCCATCGGCTTAATGAGGCGAGTCAGATAGGTGGCCGTCGCTACCCCTTCAAGGTTGGGATCGGTGGCGATAATGATTTCTTGAATCTCAGTAGCACCAAGGCGAACCAAGAGCTCGCGAATCCGAAGTTGTTCTGGGCCAATTCCATCAATAGGGCTGATAGCGCCACCAAGCACGTGATACTTGCCGCGAAATTCGCGGGTCTTCTCGATCGAAATGACATCTTTAGATTCTTCAACGATGCAGATGGTCGAACTATCACGGCGTGGATCGCGACAGATTCGGCAGAGATCTTCTTCGGTGAGATTGCCACATTCAGTGCAGAACTTCACGCGCTCTTTAACGGTGCGCAGAACTTCAACTAGTCGAGTGGTGTCCACGCGTTCGGATTGAATAATGTGGAATGCAATGCGTTGCGCGGACTTGGGCCCGATACCAGGCAGACGACCGAGTTCATCGATGAGATCTTGTATCGCACCTTCATACATAATTAATCAGCTTTAGTTTCAGAGATTACTTGTGCACCAAGCTCGCGCATCAGGAGTGCTTGGCCCGTCAATTGATCTGCGTCAGAACTCTCTTCGTTGGTACGTGTGAGTGTCGGAGTATTCAATCCAGCATCGACAATGCATTCGATTTTGCGATCAAGGCCGGTGACGTCAATAAATGCTTGACGCAAGATCTCATCGGATTCTGATCGCTTAAAGGACTCTTGTGCGCCAGCGTTGACGATTGCAATCGTGATGATCTTCTCGTCTACCGCAACAACTTGTGCGCTGGCCGAAAGTAGCGACCAAGTGAGTCTGCGACGGCGTTTTACATTTTCAATAACTTCTGGCCAGAAGCGACGCAGCGCTGCAATATCCAGTGGTCCAGTTGGTTTATTGGGATTAACCGCTGGTGGTGCTTGGCGAATTGGTGCAGTTTTTTCGGCAACAGGTTCGGCAGGTGTGGTGGCAATCTTGCTGGTGACAGAGGTAGCAGCAGCTTCAACGATAGATGCCGGCGCGCTCTTTGTTGTCGGTGCTGGCGCAGGATTGTTTGCGACTGAACCGATGCGTTCTAATCTTTCGACTCGTGCAACAAGTCCGGCATCATCAGCGCCCGGCAGCAGTATGCGGCCGCAGATAATTTCGAGGGTAAGACGTGGCGCAGTGGCTCCGCGCATTTGAGTGAGCCCTGCAGCGACAATATCGGCCGCGCGAATAAGTGAACCAGTACCGATGAGATTGGCCTGAGTGCGCATACGACCGAGTTGGTCTTCCGGGATTTCGCGCAATATATGGCTGGCGTTCTCATCTAAAGCCGAGACAATCACGAGATCGCGCAGACGCTCAAGAAAATCTTGGGCGAAGCGACGTGGGTCATGTCCGGATTCGATAACGCGATCAATGGTTTTAAAGAGCGTTGCAGCATCGCGGGCAGCAAGCGCGTCGACGGCCTCATCGAGTAGTGCGCCATCGGTATAACCCAGAAGTTGGATTGCAATCTCGTAAGTAACGCCATCTTTGCCAGCACCAGCAAGCAATTGTCCGAGTACAGAGAGCGCGTCACGAACAGAGCCACCAGATGCGCGAACAACTAATGGCAATACGCCCTTAGCGACTTTAACGCCTTCAGAGTTGCAGACCTTTTCGAGATGCGCCGCAAGAATGCCAGGTGGTACTAATCGGAATGGATAGTGGTGGGTACGCGAGCGAATTGTTGAAATTAATTTATCGGGTTCGGTAGTAGCGAAGATAAAGAGAACGTGTGGAGGTGGTTCTTCCACAACTTTGAGCAACGCATTTGCAGCGCCGGGTCCGAGTTGGTGCGCCTCATCGATAATGTAAATCTTGTAGCGAGATGAGACTGGTGCGAAGAAAGCTTTGTCGCGAAGATCGCGCGCATCATCAACTAAGCCATGAGTTGCAGCATCTAGTTCAATGACATCGATAGAGCCCGGGCCATTAGCAACTAAATCTTTACAGGATTGGCATTGACCACATGGATTAGGTGTGGGGCCCTTTTCGCAATTGAGGCTGCGCGCCATAATGCGAGCGCTCGAAGTCTTGCCGCAACCACGGGGGCCACTAAATAAATATGCGTGATGAATATTGTCGGAGGTCAGCGCATTGGATAACGGCTCGGTGACATGTTCCTGGCCGATGACTTCACCAAATGAGGATGGGCGATACTTGCGATAGAGAGCTAGTGACACAAGCACGCACCTTTCTTCTTAATTCCTGCAGATTCATTAAAGTTGTGTGGGACCCTCCGCGCACCCATCAGAGCGCACCTACCCTTGCTGCCTTCCAGCCCTGGGGGAGTTCAGTACGGTAATGCCACACGGAGGATCTAGGGCAATCTTAGGCGTGCCGACCGTCAGGCTGGGCGTGGTCAAAACCACTCGTGGCAGGTCTGGCTCGGTGTTCAGCACAGGTTTACACTACCCAAAGCAGCGTTGCTACCCTCGAAGGAGTCATTTATGGCCACTACCCCACCCACAACCCATACCGAATTAATTGAATGGGTAACCCAGGTCGCCAACTTAACTCAGCCAAAAGATATTTATTGGTGCACGGGGACAACTGCTGAATGGGACCAAATTACCTCCGCGCTAGTTGATGCCGGAACTCTGGTTCGTCTGAAGAAGAAGCCGAATTCATTCTGGTGCGCATCTGATCCCACCGATGTTGCGCGTGTAGAAGATCGCACCTATATCTGCTCAGTCAATGAATCCGATGCTGGTCCAACAAATAACTGGATGGATCCATCAGAGATGAAATCATTGATGACTGATTTGTACCGTGGAAGCATGCGCGGTCGCACTTTGTATGTCATTCCATTCTGCATGGGCCCGCTTAATGCCAAAGATCCTATGTTTGGTGTTCAGCTCACCGATAGCGCTTATGTCGTTGCATCCATGCACATTATGACGCGCATGGGAACTCCTGCGTTAGCGGCTATGGGATCGAATCGCCATTTTGTTAAAGCACTTCATTCAGTAGGTGCGCCACTTAATCCAGGTGATACCGATGTTAAATGGCCATGCAATGAAACTAAATACATCACGCAATTCCCAGAAGAGCGAATGATTTGGTCATTTGGTTCTGGCTACGGCGGTAACGCGCTACTAGGTAAGAAATGTTATTCCTTGCGCATCGCATCGGTAATGGGTCGCGACGAGGGCTGGCTTGCAGAACATATGTTGATTCTTAAAGTAACTCCACCAAAGGGTAAAGCGCACTACGTGGCAGCTGCCTTTCCATCCGCATGCGGTAAGACCAACCTTGCAATGCTCGAGCCAACTCTTGAAGGTTGGAAAGTTGAGACGCTTGGCGATGACATTGCCTGGATGCGCTTTGGCGAAGATGGTCGGCTCTATGCAGTTAACCCTGAATACGGATTCTTTGGTGTAGCGCCAGGAACGGGCTGGGGCACTAACGCGAATGCGATGCGCACGATCGAACACGGTAATTCATTATTTACTAATGTCGCGCTCACCGATGATGGCGATGTCTGGTGGGAAGGTATGACCGAGGTGCCTCCCGCGCATTTAACTGACTGGAAAAATCGCGATTGGACGCCTGAAAACGGCGAATTATCCTCACATCCCAACTCTCGATTCTGCACACCGGCTGCACAATGTCCGATTATTGCGCCGGAATGGGAGAACCCAGCAGGTGTTCCGATCTCTGCAATCTTCTTTGGTGGCCGACGTAAGACAACAATTCCATTAGTTGTTCAGTCTCGCGATTGGGAACATGGCGTCTTCATGGGTGCAACGCTTTCATCTGAAACAACTGCAGCGGCAACTGGCGAAGTTGGTGTTGTGCGTCGCGATCCGATGGCGATGCTTCCCTTCATTGGTTATCACGTCGGTGACTACTTCAAGCACTGGCTTGCAATGGGCAAAAAGCATGATCCAGCGATGATGCCAAAGATTTTCTACGTGAACTGGTTCCGTCGAAGCAGCACTGGCAAGTTCTTATGGCCAGGCTTTGGTGAGAACTCACGCGTTATCAAATGGGCAATCGAACAGATTGAAGGAGCTAATACTTCGGTAGCAACTCCAATTGGTTTAGTTCCTGCACCTGGCTCAATTGATACATCAGGTCTTGAAGCATCTGCCGAAGACATGAAAGAAGTATCTGCGGTCAATGTTGAGGAATGGCGCGCGGAACTACCTTTGATTCAAGAGTGGTTTACCAAGATTGGTAATAAATTGCCGTCAGAGCTCGATGAGCAATTTGATCGCTTAAAAGCTGCGTTGAAGTAAAACTACTTCTTTAGCGCATCTACTTGGCGGAATAATTCGTCGCGGACATATTCAAGTTCGCGAACGACGTATTCGGTGATGTCACCAGTCTTTAAGTGCTCTGGCAGAACATCCCAGGTGTATGTCTCAATCTCTAAATGGTTTGATAGCGGCGTGCGCGCATGTACGCGAAGAGCG
The DNA here is from genome assembly GCA_009698045.1 of Actinomycetota bacterium. Classification (GTDB taxonomy): domain Bacteria; phylum Actinomycetota; class Actinomycetes; order Nanopelagicales; family Nanopelagicaceae; genus AAA044-D11. The sequence continues at coordinate 4,680 of WLRE01000027.1, forward strand.
TCATCAATACCTGAACGAGTGGTCTGGAATGGGCCAAGATCTTTGAGAAATACTGGAACGTGGAAATGAGTTCGCCATTCGCGAGGGCCAGGGTCGGCCTCCCATGCGGCAATCGCATCTTCTAAGTTAAGAAAGCGAGTGATGACGCCGTTTCGAAGTTCAGTGGTCTGCGAAAGATAGATAGTTCCCGTGTACTTCTTGAGCTCTTCCACAATCTCTGGTGTTACGTTATCTACTCGTAGCGCAGCGGCTTCTTGAAGTTTAAAGATAGGAATACCCGCACGTGAGAGTTGATCGATGTCATCGGCGATACTTTCAAAGGCCACTGATTGGTGGCAGATATCGAGAACGACGCCAAGGTAGCGACGGACTGCGCCAAATACTTCGGATAATGGTTGGCCGGAGTACTTGGCAATTTTCTCTGCCGCAGCAAGTGAATAAACCTTCTCTTGAAACCATTGGACAGTTTCAGGAATATTCTCAAGGAAGCAATATGGCTCTGGTTCCACTGCGAGTTTGACGCGATGGCCAGTCTTCTTCTCTAGCGTCATCAAGTGCGCGATGACTCGATAGATATTCTCATCAAAAGCGGCGATGTATTCAGGAGTTGTTGCCTTGGGGCGATACGCCAATGGCGCGGTTTGAATAGTTGGTTCTACTGATTGATCAGTAACTTCAGCCAAAATATCTGCAATATGCATCGTGTATTGAGTGCGAGCTTCAGTCGTCCAATCGGGCTCATAGACTTTCTCTTTAACAATCTCGCCCTTGAATGGTCCGTAAGGAAAGGCGTTAACCGTAAAGACGTATAGCTGATTATCGCTAAGGAATTTCTTTAACCATTGGCGCTCTTCTGGCTTTGCTAATAGCTCTTCGACAGATGCGTTAGCAAGGCGCAAGGAAACGCCCATAGGAGCGCTAGGACTAAAACGTTTCTTCACTTCTGGCACATAAGTGACTAACGAGTTCTTCATATCTGACCAGGTATCACCTGGATGAACAAGAGTCGAATAGGTCAAATGGCCATAGCCATTGCCGAGATCCACCCTTACTTACCGTTGCCGATGTGGTTGAAAGTAGCAGTGTTGAGATGTGATTGGGAATCGCGGGTTGTATTGAGGTATCCGCCGGTGGTGAAGTAGCGCTGTCCTGCAACCAGTAACTCTTCGGCAGGGAACTTGGTGATTACTTCACAACCTGTTGCAGTAACAACAATCTCTTCTTCAATGCGCGCAGCACCCCAACCATCTTTAGCTGGCCAGTATGTTTCGAGCGCAAAAACCATGCCTTCTTCAAGGGTTTCAGGATGATCGAAGGAGATCATGCGGCTAAATATTGGGCGCTCCCAAATAGAGAGACCGACTCCGTGACCATATTGCAATGCAAATGCAGCCTCTTCATTGGCAAAGCCAAACTCTTCGGCCTTTGGCCAGACAGCGACAATGTCAGCCGTGGTCGCCCCTGGCTTAACAAGTGCAATCGCCTTGTCCATATATTCACGGCAAATTGTGTAAGCATCGCGCTGTGCTGGTGATGCGGAGCCGACCGCAAATGTGCGGTAGTAACAGGTGCGATATCCATTGTAGGAATGGAGGATGTCGAAGAATGCTGGATCTCCCGGGCGAATGATGCGATCAGAAAATACATGTGGGTGTGGCGAACAGCGCTCACCAGAAATTGCGTTTACACCTTCTACCAGTTCAGAACCTAAATCGTAAAGAGTCTTTGATACCAGACCCACTGCTTCGTTCTCGCGAACACCTGGACGTAAGAAGGAGTACAAATCTTCATATGCCTTATCCACCATCGATGCAGCGGTAGTAAGGAGTGTGATCTCATCTTTAGTCTTAATTCGACGAGCGGCGAGAAATATCTGTTGACCATCTACTACTTGAATTCCCTTTGCTTGTAGCGCGAAGAGAACAGGTGGTTCGACGATATCGATACCAAGCGGTTCTTTCTCTAAACCGTAAATCTTGAGAACTTCATAAATCTTGTCTGCGACTTTTTCTGCTTGACCCGCACTTGGCGGAATTGCGCCACGAAGAGTGGAAAGACCTGCGCGCGATCCTAGAAGTGGGCCGGCATCGTGATGTGGTGCATGTCCATTTGCACTTGCATCTGCATGCGCTTTATCCAACCAAGGAGTTTGAAGAGTGTGGTGCTTTGCAGCTGAACCAAAGTCCCAAAGAATTGCTTCGCCACCACGAGGCAAGATCGAGAAACGAATCATCTTGTCGATGCCCCATGTGCCGATGTGGGTGGAAGTCATGTAACGAATGTTGTTGAAATCAAAGGTCAGAAGTGCGCCTAAACTTGAATTCTCCAGCTCAGCTTTCAGACGTGCTAAGCGTTGTGTGCGTAGGCGTTCAAAATCAACTCGGTTTTCCCAATCGACTCCATTGGTTCCGTACGTTGGGATTGCCATTGTTCACTCCTGTGGGATAGCTCTAGCCCGGTAATGGCTAGATGTTCTCTCCTAGTTAACACCAGCAAAACAGGGGTGTCAAGGTTTTTTAAACGCCCTAATCAGCCCCTGAGGGCCTAAATCGGGTCAGGAATGGTCGACGTTATGGCCGTGGACAAACCAAATTCCACGAAATTGCGTGCTGCCAGTATTTCTAAAACGGTGCGGGATAGAGGAATCAAATCCCATGGAGTGGCCCGGGGAGAGTTGGAGGACTAGGTCGCCAATCGTCACTTCAAGTTCGCCGGCGAGTGCGTACCCATATTCAAAGCCATCGTGAAAAATCATGTCACCGGACTTGTTTGTCTCTGCGCCGGGTTCGTAGACAATCTCCATAAAGTTAACGGACTCTTCAGAAGTTGCAGCAAGCCGTTCCCAAGTAACACCAGAGTCCATCGTGATAATGCTGCGATTATTAGGATTTACCGCGGAAATTCGCGCTCTTGAGCTATCCCACACATCTGTTGGATGATCAAAATTATTTCGGTTAACTTCAAGATCATTTGCTTTTGTTGGAGCTGCAACAGGATCGCCGGCACTCTCAAAGAGAACGTCAACCGGGACACTTAAAAGTTTTGCCAGGGCATAGAGAGTTGCAACAGATGGTTGAGATTTTCCATTTTCAATCTGCGAAACAAATGAGGGCGAGACCTCGAGCTGGCGAGCAATCTCGCGAAGGGAGAGTCCGGTCTTCATTCGGATCTCTTTTAAGCGAGGTCCAAGGTAGGCAATCGGGTCAGTCATAACCTTCTCTTCCAGCAGTTAGCCAGAGCAGACCGCCCTGTATATGCCGTAAACCTACCGTGGAGTAGGGCCATAATCGGGCACCTGCCTAGTATAAAAGTGTTTAGAGGGGCTGTACACCCCTAATTTCTGGGCGTATATTTCCATATAAGCGTTTGCCACTACTGAACAGGGGAAGATTAGATGAAAATGAACTATGTCCACCACGTGGGCCTTATCTGTAGCGACCTCGATCGCTCAATCTACTTTTATCACGACATTCTGGGCTTCAAATTTCAAAATGAACCTACAGGCTGGTTTGAAGGACCTGAACTAGAGAAGGGCGTCAATGTTCCTAACGCCAAGCTCCGTCAAGTCTCGCTCTGGGTCGATGATAAAACCACCTTTGAACTTATCGAATATGCAGATCGTGCTGATACCAACGGAAAGCCAGTTCCCAACAATCACCTTGGAGCAGCTCACGTCTGCTTCCACGTTGACGATATCCGCGCTACCAAGGCTGAACTCGAATCCAAGGGAGTTAAGTTCTATAGCGATGTCAATGTAGTTGATGAAGGCCCACTTGCTGGCTGGCGTTGGTGCTACTTCAGCGATCCAGATGGATTAGCGCTAGAACTTATTCAATGGGATTACTACGACAAAGAGTTGCACGAATCAGCAGCTCAGGAGTACCTCAAGGTACGTCCTGCGCTAAGCGCGCTTAAGCCACTCTTCAACTAACAAGAACGGCTCCTTAATAAAAAAGCCCCCGTACCATCCGGGGGCTTTTTCATGGAATTTTCTACTTCTTAACTTTAACCAGCACCTTCATCTGATCACCCTTAGGGTCAATTAGAACATCAAATCCCTTGGTCACAACATCATCAATGCCGATCACATTAGAGATCATTTTTTCAATGGGGTACTTGCCTGTTGCGGCAAGACGAATAACGCGTGGCCAATCGGTAAGCAAATAACACCAAGATCCAACATAGGAAATATCTTTCTCAGATAGCTTCATCGCATCAATGGTGGCTGGCTTTGTATGCAAGCCGGTTTGAACAATCTTTCCGCTACGGCGAACGCTATTCATGCAACCTGTAAGACCGCCGGTACTTCCCGAAGCTTCAACAGCCATGTCCACGCCGCGGCCTTCGGTGAGATCAGCGATTGCTGCTGCAAATGAATCATCCATCGGATTGAGAACCGGACCTAAATCTAAAGCTTTGGCAAAAGCTGCTCGGTGTGGGTTCGGCTCCGCAATAATTACTTGAGATGCACCAATTGCATTTGCGTAAAGTGCAGAAAGCGCTCCGATTGGCCCAGCGCCAGTAACCAAAATTATGTCTCCACCAATAACACCGACACGATCGACGCCGTATGCAGCAACAGCAGCTGGTTCTACAAGAGCTCCTGCTTGATCTGACATTGAATCCGGAAGCTTGGCAACTTGGTACTCCTTAAGAATTGCAATTTCGCCGAGGCCACCGGTGGGTGCTGACAATCCGGTGCAGGCAAAGAGCTCGCAGAGATGTCCACGTCCGGTGCGGCAAGGAATGCAGCGACCACAGACAATGGCAGGCATGATTGCTACGCGATCTCCGACTTTAACGTCGCGAACATCTTTTCCGATTTCAATGACTCGCGCCGAGAATTCGTGGCCAAGAATTTGAGGATTGGTAACACCGGTGAGTGGGTGTGGTTTTGTGGGAGTGACGATGGCGCCAACAACATACTCGTGTAAATCTGTTCCACAAATACCGCAGTAAAGAACCTCTACTGCTACCTCATCTGCAAGGGGAGCTCCTGGGGCGGCAACTTCTTCGATGCGAATATCTTTCTGACCATGAAAACGTGCTGCCTTCATTTCTTTCCTCCGGATCGAGTGAGTGTGTATGAAATTGCCGCAAAAACAATGAGCAACCCTTGGAAGAGGTACTGATAGCTTTGTGTCAGATCGAGAATGACGCAGGCATTGAGAACTTGAATCATAAGAACTGAGCCAAGCAAACTTCCGATAAATGAACCACGACCGCCAAGCAGGCTGGTGCCTCCAAGTACAACAGCGGTGATGGATTGCAGGGTGTATGAGGTGCCTTGTGCGGGATCGCCAAGACCAATTAAGCCCATGATGATGACTGCGCCTACGCCAGCAAAAACAGCTGAGGCAATATAAGCGCCGATAATGGTGCGATTGATATTGATACCGAGGCGACGCGCAGATTCTTCATCGGAGCCAGATGCCCGCAAACGCACTCCCCAGTTGGTTCTGCGCAGTAAGAGTTCAAAGACGATTGCCGCAATAATCAGAATTATGAATGTGTAAGGAACTGGTCCAATCTTCAGGAGCAGAAGTTCAGTAAAGGTGGCATTGAAATATCCCCCTGGTGCTGGTCGAAGGAGATAGCCAATTCCGATGAGCGCGATGTAGACCGTAAGAGTTCCAGCGACCGGAGTGAATTTTGCAAAACGAATAAGAGCTCCGTTAATGACTCCTATTAGTATGGCAAAGACGAATACAAGAATGAACCCGATAAGTATTACGACGATAGATTTCTTATCGTTAATAAAGAATGAACCTATAACCAGCAAGACGCCAGATGCCGGTCCTACTGAGAGATCGATACCTCCCGTCATAAGAACGATCGTCTGGCCAAGTGCAATGAATCCCAATCCAGTTGCTAGGCCGAGAACTGCATTGATGTTATAGGAACCAAAGTACATATCATTCTTTGAATAAATAAAGAGGGCAAGGAGAGCAATCATTCCCATTAGGACTGATGGAGGTAAAAAGTCAGAACGCAGAATTCTGCGGCGACGAAGTTGTTTTTCAGTAACGAGATTCTCTTCTGCAGTCTTTAACTTCGTAGAGCTGATAGCAGCAGCTACCATTTTTGACTCAGTGATATCGTTGCCTTCTAAAGTGCTGACAATGTGTCCGCGCGACATTACATAAACGCGATCACAGAGACCTTCTAGTTCTTTGGTATCGGACGAGTTGACGATAACTGGGATACCACTTTCGGCAGTCTGACGCAGAATCTTATAAATTTCGGCGCGAGCACCCACATCTACGCCCTGAGTAGGCTCATCAGCAATAATCAAAATGGGATCAGAGAGAAGCGACCTAGACATGACAATCTTCTGCTGGTTTCCACCTGATAGCGCTGAGACATCAGCATCCATAGATGGCGCTTTCACATCGATTGATTGAAGAGAGGCATGAACTGTGCTGGTTTCTTTCTTGCGGCTAACAAAAATTCCAGAAGTTAACTTATTGAGCGCGTTAACCGCAGCATTTTCGCGAACGGAGAGCGTCATCATGAGGCCTTCGCCATGGCGATCAGATGGCATATAGGCAGCCTTATTTAGTAATTGCTTACCTGTCGTAGGTTCACCACTAATTTCAATTGTTCCAGAGAACTTATCTAGGCCGGCGATCGCGCGAAGAAGTTGACTCTGACCATTTCCGACAACGCCTGCAATTCCCACAATCTCTCCCTTATTTGCGGTGAGAGATACATTTTGAAATTCAGGACCAGAAATATTGTCCACCTTGAAAAATTGCTTGTCACTACTGAGCCCGCCGTGCTTAGGTGGGAATGTTGACTCAAGTTCGCGTCCCACGATCAGAGTCATGATTTCATCATCCGAAATATCTGCAATCTCTTTAACTCCGCGCCATTTTCCGTCACGAAGAACGGTGACTCGATCCGCAAGCTCGCGAACTTCGGCTAGTCGGTGGGTGATATAAACAACCGATGTACCTGAAGCCGCGATTTTCTTTATTCGCTCGAAGAGAATTTCAACCGACTCTTGTCCTAATGGGGCTGTGGGTTCATCGAGAATTAACACTTTCGGATTGACGGCAAATGCCTTTGCCAGGTCAAGTAGGTGCTGCTGGGCTATGGAAAGGTTCTCAACACGATCCTTGATGCTTACAGTAAAACCGAAATCATCGAGCATCTTGCGCATGGTCGCAGCGGGCGAACCCTCGGCAAGCAAGAATTTTTCAGGAACAGAAATTTTAATATTTTCTTCGATAGAAAGATCAGGGAGTACCGCTGGGTGCTGGTGAACAATAGCCAGACCGAGTTCGGTTGCTTGATGCGGGGAGAGTGAGGCGATAACTTCGCCATTAATTTCAATAGTGCCAGAGTCTGGTTGCAACGTTCCAGAAGCGACATTCATAAGAGTGGACTTACCGGCGCCGTTTTCACCGAGAAGTGCGTGTATTTCGCCAGCGCGGACTTCCAATGAGACATCTTGCAGGGCAGCGACACTGGCAAAACTCTTCGAAATATTCGAAAGGATCAAAGGAGAGCGTGACACTTGTGCACCTAATTTCTTCTGATTACAGCTTCTTTTTAATGAGGAAAATCAGATTGGCTACGAAACGCAGCCAATCTGATTCATTTTCCTAACTTATCTTTATTTCTTGGTCAGCTTAGTTGGTCTTCAACTTCGCTTGTAGATCGCCTGACATCTTTGCAGAAAGGTAAACATCTCCTGGGAGATCCTTACGGCAAGATACTGGTGATGGCTTTCCTGATACTGAATCTTCAAACAAGTTTGAAGGGAAGATCTTTGTTGCTGGCTTCTTTCCACCAGTTGCTAGAGCGACTGCCCACTGTGTTGCCAAACGTGAGTGATCGTTCTGTGTGGAAACTGTCATCAACTTGAAGTCAGGCTGTGTTGCCTTGTTATCTTCGTAGAAGCAAGAAAGTACGTTGCCGTCTGAAGTTGCGATAGCAGGAACTTTCCAACCTGAATCAACAGCAGCTTGGAGAGCTGAAACCATTGAAGGACCGAAGTCTGATGTGATTACATCAATCTTTGGGTACTTAGCGATTGCAGCAGTCAAGACTTCTTGAGTCTTTCCTGGATCCCAGCCGGTTGCCTCGAATGGAGCTGTTCCGATGAACTTGTACTTTCCAGTTGTACCGAGAACAGATTCAAGACCCTTTGACTCATCTGCGCCTTGGCTGTTGCCAGCTGGGCCAGAGATACGAAGGATGTTTCCACCATCTGGAAGGTTCTTCTTGATCCAGTTACCCCATTGCTTGCCTGAGTTAACGAAGTCAGAACCGACCCACATTGTGTAATCCTTGCCAGCAGTTCCGCCAGCCCATACACGGTAAGGGATTGTTACAACGCCAGCTTTGTAAGCTGAACGAAGTGCAGGAAGCATTGCTTCACCAGCATCTGGGAATACAACTAGAGCCTTAACGCCCTTAGCAACCATTCCCTTAATGTCAGAGATAGCCTTGTCTGTCTTGCCTTGTCCATCTGCGTAGTAGAGCTTTGTAACGCTTGGGCAGAGCTTAATTTCTTCACGGACTGCGGCAGTTGTTACTAGACGCCAAGAGTTTCCACCGAATCCATCAGTGAAGCCCATTGTGATCTTCTTTGGTCCGCACCATGAAGGGAGTGCTGCGTTAGCTGATGAAACAGCAACAACGCTTGTAGAGGCTGCAAGTGCAACGATAGCGATAGCGCTCGCAGCTACAGTGGCTCGAGATTTGAAGCGTATCAAGTGATTTCCTTTCCTAGATGTGCGGCATCCATTGACGCACTTTCGACGATCTTGCGAGGTCGAAACTTAAGTTAGACAGGCTGCAGTTCCCTG
>WLRE01000028.1 GCA_009698045.1 Actinomycetota bacterium
AAGCAATTACTGCTGCTGGTGGGTTAGCTGATGTCGCAGCAATCTCTATCGGGGGACAACAACATGGAATGGTTCTTCTCGATACCGCAGGAGAAGTAATTCGTCCCGCACTTCTATGGAATGACACTCGATCTGCAGCACAAGCAGATGCGCTCAACTCTGAACTGGGCGGAAGCCCCGAGATGGCGGCTGCAGTGGGATCCGCGCTCGTAGCCTCGTTCACTGCATCTAAAGTTCGATGGGTTGCAGATAATGAAAGTGCTAACGCGGCGAGAATTGCAGCAATTGCGCTACCTCACGACTGGCTTTCCTGGAAACTAATCGGAACTGGAAAGTTAGCGGACTTATTTACAGATCGAGGAGATGCATCCGGAACCGGATACTTCGATCCCAACACGTCGAGCTATCGTCGAGATGTATTAGCACTTGCGCTTAAATCCGATCGCGAAATTATCTTGCCGCAAATAATTGAACCAAATGCATTCGCAGGTCAGACCAGTACTGGAATTCCTATTGCTGCTGGAACCGGTGACAATGCAGCTGCCGCACTTGGAGTCGGTGCGCAACCGGGTGATGTCGTAGTTTCACTCGGAACAAGTGGCACCGCATTTGCAGTTTCATCCACTCCAACAACAGATGGCAGTGGTGAGGTTGCAGGATTTGCTGATGCAACCGGCAGATTCCTGCCGTTGGTCTGCACCCTTAATGCAGCACGAATTCTTGATGCTGCTGCAAAAATTCTTGGAGTCGATCACACTGAACTCGGGCGCTTGGCATTAACCGCACCAGCTGGGGCAGAGGGATTAACCCTTCTCCCCTACTTTGAAGGAGAGCGCACACCCAACCGCCCCGATGCAACTGGTGTTCTTGCAGGAATGACCAATGAGAATTCAACTCGCGAAAATATCGCTCGTGCGATGATTGAGGGAATGCTCTGCGGTCTGGCCGATGCCGTGAATTCTTTAGAGAAATTGGGAGTAGAAGTAAAGCGAGTTCTGCTCGTCGGTGGCGCTGCAAAAAATCCTGCAGTTGCTCCGATTGCTTCCGCACTATTTGGTCGCGAAGTCTTAGTGCCACCACCAGGTGAATACGTTGCAGATGGTGCCGCAAAGCAAGCTGCCTGGGCCCTTCTTGGTGGAGCAAATCCACCTGTATGGAATCTGGGCCAGGTCGAGAGTTTTTCTAGCACTCCAACTCCGCACGTACTTTCGCAATACCGCACGTTGCGCGATGCGACTCAAGGTTGGAAATAGATATGACGCTCAAGCCAGAGATTGCCCAATACCTCGCAGATAGCGCTGCGAAAGGTTTGCCGGCGCCATGGCAAGGCACTTCTCGTGAAGCGCGATTCAACGTTAAAGATCGGCCACTTCTCACCGGCACACCAGAGAAGATTTATTCGGTCGAACATAGATTTATTCCTGGGATCACTGCGGATCTGCCTATTCGTATATATCGCCCCATGAAAAATACGCCCTTGCCTGCGCTGGTCTATTTTCACGGTGGCGGCTGGGTTCTCAATACGCTTGATATGTGCGAGCAACCGCTGCGCTCTCTAGCAAATAAGGGTCAATTCATAATCATTTCCGTGGCTTATCAGAAAGCTCCGGAGCATCCATTTCCAATTCCTTTTGATGATTGCTACGAGACTCTGATGTGGGTCAAATCAAATGCCGCCACGCTAGGAATTGATCCAGAAGCAATCGGTGTTGGAGGCGAGAGTTCTGGTGCAAATCTGGCTGCAGGAGTTGCCATGAAGGCCAGAGACAGCGGAGATATCGACCTAAAATTTCAAGCGCTTATATATCCAGCGGTTGATGAATCATGTTCGAGTGATTCCTTTATATCTTTTGCTGATGGATATGGATTAACCCGCAAGAGTATGCAGTGGTTTTGGGCTCAGTATTTGCAGAAGAGTTCGGATCGCAAGAATCCTTATGCGGTTCCTATCGTTGCGAAATCGCTAACAGGGGTAGCGCCCGCCATTGTGATCACTGCAGAATATGACGTTCTCCTTGATGATGGTTATGCCTACGCTGAAAAACTTCGTAAAGATGGCGTGAAAACTCTATATCGTGAATATGAAGGTCAAATTCATGGCTGCTTTAGTTTGGCTGCTATTACACCTGATTCAGAGAAGATTCAGCAGTATCTAGCTGATGAAATTAACTCTCTTCTTGCTCCACACTCTTAAATTCAGATTGAATTGCCCAAAAAGATTAGAGAAGGTAGCGTAACCACTTATGTCACGTAAAAACTGGGGATTATTCCTGCTCACGGGTTTCTTATGGGGCATTCCATACCTGCTCATGAAAGTCGCGGTCGAAGACCTCTCTCCCGTTGTTATCGTATTTGGTCGAGTTCTTATCGGCTCCTTAATTTTGATTCCGCTGGCTATGCGCAAGAAAACGCTTCGCAGTGGCTTTAAGAACTGGAAGTATGTACTTCCTTACGCCATTGCCGAAATGATTATTCCTTGGATCCTTATTACAAGTGCAGAGAAGCACATTACTTCTGGACTTGCGGGTCTATTGATTGCCACAGTGCCAATCTGGTCCACCATTCAAGCCTCTTATCATGGCGATAAATCTGTCTGGCATCGCAAGCGACTATTTGGCCTCACTCTTGGTTTCATTGGAATTGTGTTTGTTGTTGGCATCGAAAGTATCTCCGGCAAACAGAACCCCATTGCTATCGGCGCGATGATTGTGGCTGCCATCGGATATTCATGGGCCACGATTATGGTTAATCGCAATATTCCTCACGTGGATGGCATCGCCATAAATGGAATTGCTATGGGAATAACTGCAATCTTCTACCTGCCTCTAGCTCTAATCAATCTTCCTGCGCAGATGCCACGAGCAACAGTCACCTGGTCGGTTATTGTCTTGGGCCTATTCCCCACCGCCCTCGCCTTCATCTTCTTCTTCCAATTGATGCCCGAAATTGGGCCAGCTCGCGCTTCGCTCGTGACTTATCTCAATACGGCATTTGCGGTCGTTCTTGGAATTGTTTTGTTGGGTGAACCATTCACATTGGGAATTAAAGTTGGGCTGCCACTTGTTCTCATTGGGTCTTACTTTGCTAGCCGAAAGAACTCAGCTGCCGAACTCTAGGATTATTCTGTAAATCCTAATTTTGCAAGCGCTTTTGGATCGCGCTGCCATTCTTTCGAGACTTTAACGTGCAATCCCAGATAGATCTTTCCACCCAAGAACGTTTCGATGGATGCTCGAGCGCCCATTCCTATCGCTTTCAAGCGGGAACCTTGTGGTCCGATAATGATGGATTTCTGACTATCTCGTTCAACGTGCAAGGTGGCATGTATATCCCAGAACTCTTTACCTTCGCGCTTAGACATTTCATCGATAGTAATCGTGACCGAGTGCGGGAGTTCTTCATACAGGTTCTCAATGGCAACTTCACGGATGAGTTCAGTAATGGTTAATTCACTCGCCTGATCAGTAGTTATATTTTCTGGATAGAGCGAAGGTGAAAGAGGCAACGCCTTCGCAAGAAGTTCAAGTAGAAGATCAGTCTGTTCTTGCAACTTCGCTGAAAGTGGAACGATTTCTGAGACTTGAAGCTCTAATTTCTTGGCAAATTCATTTACTGCATGAAGGTGGGCCATTAGCTCTTCCGGCTTTACGCGATCGGTCTTTGTTACAGCTATAAAGACTTGACGCTTATTTTTGAGTTCGCGAGCAATGTATTCATCACCCGCACCGATAGCTTCATCAGCAGGCAAGCAGAGAAGTGCAGCATCGACAGATTCAAGGTTCTCGCTGACCATCGCGTTGAGTCTGGTGCCGAGTAAAGTTTTTGGCTTATGGAGACCAGGAGTATCAACCACAATCATCTGAAAATCTGGTCGCGTAATAATTCCGCGGATGGGATTTCGAGTCGTGTTGGGATGGTGGGATGTAATAACAATCTTTCGCCCAACGAGTGCATTCACCAGTGTGGATTTGCCAGTGTTGGGTCTACCAACGATGGCAACAAATCCTGCGCGGTGTTCAGATGAACTCATGGCTTAATTCTCTCACCCATTGCCGAGCGGCATCACCAATTCCATAACATCACCAATGCTCGACACGAGTTCAGCGCATCGATCAGTTATCAAGCGGTGTGAGCCCTCGCTCGTTGGCGAGTTAATAGGACCAGGAACAGCCATGACTGGGCGAAAAATTTCGGATGCTTCTCGAGCAGTGCGAATGGAGCCACTGCGAAATGCCGCTTCCACCACAATCGTTCCACGCGACAGCGCGGCAATTAATCGGTTGCGAATAAGAAATCGAGCAGGCAGCGCTGATACTTGTGGCATCACTTCTGAAATCAATAAACCGGTCTCGGCAATCTCAACAAAAAGCTTCTCGTGGCCAGCCGGATAATTGCGACTAATTCCGCCGGCAAGCACAGCAACTGTCATTCCTTCAGCGGCAAGAGCGCCACGGTGTGCACAAGCATCGATTCCATAAGCGCCACCACTGATAACCGCGAAATTTCGATCGCATGCCGATGCTGCGAAATCTGCTGCAACTCTAGAACCGTAGGGAGTGGGATTGCGGGTTCCCACTATTGAAATGGAGTGAGCAATATCGAATAACAACTCTCGCTCCCCTTTGAGAATCAGCGCGATAGGAGTTGCTTTCAAATCATCCAATTGTGCGGGCCAATCCTCATCTTCAGGTGTGAGAAAGAAGGAGCCGCTCTTTGCAATTTCTTCTAGGACCGCTTGCCCATCCTGACCTCGTGCTCGATCTGCGATTTTGCCTGCCGAATGTTTATCTTCTGCATATCCACCACCTATCAATTTCTCATGAACAGATTCTGGGCCATATGCAGCAATTTCATCACTCCAGAACATTGAACCTCCTTCAATGCAGGAGAAGAGAACAGCTCTCGCGGTCAGCGCGCTCATCCCGAGTTCTCCATTCCTGATCTCATTGCTAAAGCTTCTTGGACATCGACCGAGGTAGGAGTGGAATGACCGGATAGATCCGCAATACTCCAAGCGACCCGCAATACTTTATGAAAACCTCGCGCACTCAAACGCTCGAGATCTAGCTCTTGATGCAAGATGTTCATCGCAGAGCGCTCTGCTGCATATTTTTTTCTTAAGAGACTAGGAGGTATCTCCGAATTTAATTGCCACTCTTCGTCAGCGAATCTCTCGGCGGCAATATTCCTTGCATTGATAACTCTCGTTCGCACCTCTGCACTGGACTCTTGCGGTGCCATCGAAGCCATTTCCACGCGAGAAGGTGCGTCTACAAAGACTCTAATATCGATACGATCGAGAAGCGGACCTGAAAGCTTCTGCATATACCTACGTATTTGAAGCGAAGAGCAGGTACACGTACGCCCTCGTCCGCTGAACTTTCCACAAGGACAGGGATTAGCAGCGAGAACGAGCATAAATCGAGCCGGGAAAGTCAACGTTGCAAGCGAACGAGAGATGGTCACAGAACCAGATTCCAACGGTTGCCGCAAAGAATCGAGAACTCCATTTCCACATTCCGGTGCCTCATCAATAAAGAGCACGCCCCTATTAGCAAGTGAACATGCACCTGGTCGAATCTGGTGCGTTCCCCCACCCACCATTGCTACTGCAGTTGTTGAGTGATGTGGAGAGACAAATGGTGGAGTGCGTGTGATTTCTCTGGAGGGAGTCCAGTTGCCTGCGATGGAGTTAATCGCTGCGACTTCTAGCGACTGTTCTTGATTGAGTAAGGGAAGTATTGACGGAATGCGTTCGGCCAGCATTGTCTTGCCTGTTCCTGGTGGGCCAATCAAGAGCAAGTGATGGCCACCGATAGCAGATATTTCTAAGGATCTACGAGCAGACTTCTGACCTGCAACATCTGAGAGATCTAACATCGGTTGCTGTGAAGATAAGGGCATTAACGCCCGTTCAGGAATTTCGCTGGTAGCGAGATAGTGAATGACAGTTCGGAGAGTATCTACGGGAACTATTACTAAGCCTTCAACCGCTACAGCTTCTTGATAATTTTGTTCGGGAATAATTGCATATTTAATTCCTGCTTTTTTCGCTGATAAAAGTGCGGGCAATACTCCCCTCACACTTCGAACCTGTCCATCAAGTCCTAGCTCACCAATGAGTATGTGATCTCTGCGATCTTCCTGAGCAATCACACCCTGAGACATGAGCAAACCCACTGCGATGGGTAAGTCATAACTCGATCCGCTCTTAGGTAACCATGCTGGCGACATGGAAACGGTTACCTTCCGATTAGGCCACGGCGCACCAGTATTTACAAGAGCCGATCGCACGCGCTCTCGAGATTCGGCAAGTGCTGCATCTGGTAATCCGAGTAGAACATAAGAGGGAAGTCCATCGGAGATATCTACTTCTACCTCAATGGGATGGCCGGTCAGCCCCATAAGCGCGACGGTATATGTGCGAGAGAGAGTCATTAAGCAATTCCTTCTCGATAATCAATCGTGAAATTCTCATCGCCAAGGACCGCAGCGGCATCAATTCGAAATGGAGCGCTCCAAAGGTCGTTGAGGATCAACCATGCAAGAGCCAGCCGTCGCATGCGATGCGCCTTAATCGATGTGATTGCTTCGAGGGGATGCCCAAATGCTTCTGTTCGCCTCGACTTCACTTCCGTGAAAATTATTCGTCCATCAGGATGACGAAATATCAGATCTATCTCTCCGGCATGAATGCGCCAATTCTTAGCGATAAATTCATATCCGAGATCTTTAAGATATTGAGCTACTCGCGCCTCACCTTGTGCACCAAATTCAATGTTTCTCGATTTCTTTAACATAGGTAGGCGAAGATACGCCCGTATATATCTACTCCCTCTTTAAGAACTCCGCGATATTGGAAAACGAGCGTCTGTGGAAATCCTTCACACCATGTGCAGCGATAGCAGCTGTATGTCCTGCACTTATATATCCCTTATGTTGGGCTAATCCATACTCTGGATACTGCGCATCGAGTTCAATCATCTTCCGATCTCGATAGACCTTGGCAAGAATCGATGCAGCGCTAATACACATTGCGACTTTGTCACCCTTCCACACGGCAAGGTTTGGCACAGAAAGTCCAGGGATGGCGTATCCATCGGTAAGTACATACTCGGGTGCGATTGTGAGAGCGCTAACTGCCCGACGCATACCTTCGATGTTGGACTTATGGAGACCAAAAGAGTCAATCTCGCCTACGGAAATTTCAATAATGGAGTAAGCAAGAGCCTCTTGAATAATGAGGTCATACAAACTTTCGCGCACTTTTTCGGAGAGTTCTTTCGAATCTCTGACTTTGGAGAGCGCTGGGCTTTTGAAATCTTTAAGTATTACTGACGCAACAACAAGTGGGCCAGCGCATGGTCCACGACCGGCCTCGTCGACGCCTGCAACTTTGGTGATACCTGCTGCAGTAAGAGTCTCTTCAATGAAGGCCATAGCGATTACGGTTGAGAGTTAACTTTGACTTTCGATAAATCTTCGCCAACAGATAAGAACTTAATGTGATTGAAAGGCCAGACCACAACTACAGCGCGACCAACGACATCTTTAGTGGGAACCATTCCTTTGTGAATATCATCAGTATGGAATCGTGAATCAGCGCTAGCCCCGCGATGATCTCCCATCACCCAGATAAAACCTGGTGGGACAGTGACTGTAAAATTAGAGTCACTCGGCTTATCGCCTTCATAAATATAGGGTTCATTAACCGCAACGCCATTGACTGTTAATTTGCCATCCTTGTTGCAGCACTTAATTGTGTCGCCACCGACTCCAATGGTTCTCTTGATCAGATATTGCTTTGCTGGATCAGGCAAGACTCCGAGAGTAACGAGCCCACTCTTTGCTACTTCGATAATGCCTTTACTGGTTTCGGTAGGTGCTGCACCTAACCAATTAGCGGGATCGCGGAATACAACAACTTCTCCACGTTTGATATCGCTATAGAAATTAGCAAGTTTGTTGACTGCAATGCGATCGCCGACTTGAAGGGTGTTCTCCATCGAGCCAGATGGAATGAAGAAGAAGTGGATGAAGAATGTTTTGACGATGACAGAAACAATCAACGCCGAAACGATGATGATCGGTATTTCGCGAAGTAATGAACCCTTCTTAGGCGCGCGCATTGAAAAAGGCGGCTCTAAGTCAGTGCTTAAGCTTCTGGGGTTTCTTTGACTTCAGCTTCTGGAGCAACGTCAGCAACAGGTGCTTCTGCTACAACTTCGACTGGAGTTTCAATTACTTCAGCAACTGGAGTCTCAATAATTTCTTCAACAACAGGAGCGGCTACTGGTGCGGCCTTTGCCACCGGAACCTCTTCAACAATAAATTCATTGTTAGCGCCACGGCGTTCCTTGATCTTGGAAGCCTTGCCACGAAGATCGCGGAGGTAGTACAACTTCGCGCGGCGAACATCGCCACGGCGAACCATTTCAAACTTTTCGATAACTGGAGTGTGTACTGGGAAGGTACGTTCTACTCCGACGCCGTAAGAGAGCTTGCGGATAGTGAAAGTCTCGCGAACTCCTGCGCCTTGACGACGGATAACAATTCCTTGGAAGACCTGGAGGCGGCTCTTGCTGCCTTCGATAACGCGAACGTGGATCTTGATTTCGTCTCCGGAGCGGAAGCTAATGACGTCGGAGCGAAGTGAAGCAGCATCTACTGCATCTAACACGTTCATGTGAGGGTCCTTTTCAATACGGTAACTAGGGTTAAGCGAGGGTCTTTCGTGTGAAGCAAGACCCGTATCTTGCCACACGGGGCAGGTAGGTAGCCAATCGGGGTTTGGTGGCGGAATTAGCCCTAAATCGCGCGGATTTCCCGCTCGAGAATGGCGTGAAGCGCCGGCCCAGCCGCGATAACAATCTCCCCCAAATCTGGATTGCCGCTTACTCGCGCGCCTGCTTCTTTGGCAATCAGACCCCCTGCCGCTAAGTCCCACTCTTTGAGTCCAATCTCGAAATATCCATCGAGCGCACCCATTGCGACATAACAGAGATCTACTGCAGCTGCACCATTGCGACGGAAATCCCGAATTCTTGGCAAGAGTGAGGAGAAGAGTTGCGCCTGCTTGATGCGATCGCCACGGTCATATGCAAATCCTGTTGCAAGCAGCGCCATCGATAAATCCACAGGGTCATTACACAGAATTTTCTTGCCATTGAAATGAGCACCTTTGCCGCGAGCTGCACTCCAAAAAGAATTAGTGGCTGGCGAATAAACAGCGCCAACTAAGACACCCGATTGACCCTTAGCTGCAATGCTGACATTCCAACCAGGTATCCCATAAAAATAATTGACCGTTCCATCGATGGGGTCGATTACCCACGTTATTCCAGATGTTCCGATTCGCTCGCTGCCTTCTTCACCAATAATTCCATCATCGGGCCGAGCGGCGAGCAGGGCCTGAACAATCAACTTCTCTGCAGAAATATCCATTTGGGTTGCGAAATCTACGGCGGATGTTTTCTCACTGAGATCAAAGACATCAGGCCGAGTCGCCAGAAAATCACCGGCTTCTCGGGCAACTCGTTCGGCCAGCCCCAAAAGTTCAGAGAGGTCTGAGATATTTTCCATAAGAGCAATCTACCCCGTGGGAGTTACCCGAAAATTACCCTCGGCTGTGGCACTCTTTGCTCATGAGCGATACTCCAGAGAGCACTGACCTACGCCTTGTGGGCCGATCTGCAGATGGCCTCCACCTCGATCTCAGCGATACGGTCGGCAACAAGTTCTCACTACGTATCGGAGATACCCTTCGCGCGAGTGTCAATCAGCCTCGACTCACATCCGTAGCGCCTATCGATGAGCGCCCAAACTATTCAGTAAAAGATATTCAGGCTCGACTTCGTTCAGGCGAGTCCATGGATGCAATCTCTCGCACCACCGATTGGCCGTTAGAGAAAATTGAAAAGTTTGCTGGACCTATTTTGCAAGAGCGCGCCTACATAATTTCGCAGGCTCTAAAGACTCCGTTGCATCGCGATCCCAGCTCTCAACTTCTGCAAGAGGCGATGGTCGCACAACTTGGCTCTCATGGCGTTGACTTAGAACAAGTCGAATGGAATACCCATCGCCGTAATGATGGTCAGTGGGTAATAGTTCTTTACTACCCCAGCAATGACGGTCAGAAGCAGGCACAATGGATTTTCGATGCTGCCCGAGGTTTGCTGACCTCCGACGATGATTCCGCAAAGTGGATTGGCGGAGAAGAACGCGATCCACGTTCGATGCGAGCTGCCACACCATCACATGGTCTAGTTTTTAATCATGAGAATGCCCCAGCTGCGCCGCGACTCATGGCAGTTAAGGAAGAAGTTGTTGTTGAGAGGTACGAGCGGTTAGAGGTTGTAGCGGAAATCGAAGAAGTTGAAGAAGAAATTTCCGATGAAGATATGTCACTCGATGAGAGCAATTTGAGCGAAGACGAAGAAGATGCAGCTAAAGATGGCGTTAAGTCTCGACCTAAGTTGCCGTCATGGGATGAAATCATGTTTGGCTCAAACCCAGATAAGGGCTCTGACTAAATCTTTAAATAGTTAGCGGGATTAAATCGTTTGAGTAAAGAGCGGTATTGAAGTCTCCGCCGTTTCCAGACCGCCGTGATGGCCCACCATCGCACTCTCTTGGGAGACGCGGGTTGGATCAATCAAAATAGCACCGCCCTTTGCGATCGCAATCAAGTCCCCCATGCGCTCGCTGCTATCTAAAGAAACTTCCGCCCCAAACAAACCTGCCGCAATTGCTTCAGTGCGGGTGTAGATATCTGCATATTCGCCAAGTTGCTCCCGCCAATCGATAGCGGTTTCTTGCTCGCTACCTTCGCGGAGATAGATATGTCGGGCGCGTGGTTCGCCGCCCACAAGGGTCACATTATTCATCAATGAATTATCTTGGCCAAGAATGATTTTCTCTGCCACGTTGACCATTCCGTGATCGGAGGTGACCCAAATTCGCGTTCCTTTGGGCAATTTGTGGAGCAAGGCTTTAAGAAGTTCTTCGATACTTAAACATGCAGCAAACCATTTTTCAGATCCAACTCCTTCATCGTGTCCAGCCGCATCTAAGTGATTGATATAGACATAGGCATACGAGGGAGATTTCTTTAGCGAAGCGGCAGCACCGTTAGCGATATCTGCAATCTGATTAGCTCCAAGATAGGTCGCACCACGAAGGGCTGCTTGAGTAAAGCCACTTCCCTCGTATCGCTTAGCTGCAACATGTGTGACTGACACTCCGTGTTGCGTTGCGCGTTCAAAGAGAGTCTTGGTCGACTGCCAAATAACTGGGTCAACACGTTCATCCCACTTTAACGAGTTAAGTAAGCGACCTGGTTCGCCACTGCGAGGCACACGAACTGTATAACCCAACATTCCATGTACTCCGGGAAGAACTCCGGTACCAATAGAAGAGAGCGAGACTGCGGTAGTTGAAGGAAAGTAGGAAGAGATAGAAGGTTGAGCAAGAAATTGAGCGAAGATCGGAAAGTGTGAACCGTATTTATCTATCGCTGCTTGACCCATTCCATCGATTAGAACGAAACATTCGCGACCCGATGGACTTTCACCGATAGCCATTTCATCCGCGAGACCCGAGACTCCAAGGCTGGCAAATATCGAATTCGATAATTGCGCTAATCCGCGAGTGAGATTCGGTGTGGGCACTGTCCTATCCTGCCCTAACACCGATAAATCGCGTTGATTAATCTCAAGACAAGTGAGGTAATCTCCGTTCGTGATGAAATTCTCCGCAGAAGTTGCTGCCGCACGAACTCTTGGTACGCCGATAGTGGCTCTCGAATCGACAATCATTAGCCACGGATTACCTCGGCCGCGGAATTTAGAAGTCGCCCTTGAAGTTGAAGAAATTGTCCGGGCAGGAGGCGCTGTTCCTGCAACTATTGCGTTGATTGATGGCGATATCTGTGTTGGACTTGAACCCGATCAACTCAATCGAATTGCCAATGACTCCGAAGTTGTTAAAGCTTCAACTCGCGATTTAGCGATTCTAGAATTAACCAAAAAATCCGCTGCTACAACTGTGGCAGCTACTTCACACATCGCACATCTCGCTGGAATCTCAGTCTTTGCAACTGGAGGATTAGGCGGAGTTCATCGTGGCCATGTTTATGATGAATCTGCAGATTTAATCGCTCTAGCTGAGCTGCCCATCATCATTGTGTGCGCTGGCGTGAAATCAATTTTAGATGTTTCCGGAACACTTGAGCGACTCGAGAGTTATTCAATTCCGGTCCTTGGATATCGCACACACCGCTTCCCTGGTTTCTATCTCACCGATTCTGGATTTGCATTAGAGCATCGCGTAGAAAGTGCCTCTGAGATTGCTGATATCTGGCGCAATCGAGTCGATCTGAAAACAAACGACCGAGCAATCGTTGTAACAAATCCAGTGAAGAATCAGATGGATCCTGTGCGTCACGATGCAATTCTTCAGGCTGGTCTATCTGCGGCAACAGCGCAGCACATCACCGGCAAAGCGGTGACGCCATTTCTGCTTGAACATTTCCACACTTCAAGTGATGGCGAGTCTCTGCGGGTAAATATCGAAATCATTAAATCGAATACTCAACTTGCTACCGAAATCGCCTGTTCGCTAAAGAAATGAATCGAATTCTCTGTATCGGTGACATCATGTTGGATGTCACGGCAGTTATTGGTAAAGACATCACTCAAGGTCTCGAGACTCGGGCAAAGATTTCTACTCAAGGCGGTGGAGCCGCAGCAAATGTCGCTTCCTGGCTCGCTACTCACGGCACCAGTGCGTATGTGATTGCGCGAGTGGGCGATGACAGTGCCGGTCGCACGGTTATTGAAGAGCTAGATCGATTTGGAGTAGAACACTCACATTCAGTCATTGCGGGTGCTAACACCGGTGTAGTCATCGTTATTGTCGATGGACAGGGTGAGCGCACGATGTTTCCAGATTCTGGCGCTAACGCAGGACTCAATAAGAGCGATCTTCCGCCACTCGATGGATTTGATGCAATTTATCTCTCCGGATATTCGTTGATCAACCCGCTCTCTCGCGAAGGAATCCTAGAAATTATCGAAATAGCTCGTGCGAAAAAACTTTCGATAGTCTTCGACCCAGCTACTATCGGCATGCTCGCCGAGGTAGGAGTCGCAAAAGTCCGAGAGTGGATAAGCCTCACCGATCTCTTGATCCTCAATGAAGAAGAGGCGCAATTTATATCTGGAAGAG
>WLRE01000029.1 GCA_009698045.1 Actinomycetota bacterium
ATCATCTTGCCCTTAGGTCCGATGATTGCGCCAATCAGATCGACAGGAACCTTGACCGAGATGATGCGAGGAGCAAGAAGGCTCATCTCATCTGGTGCGTCAATTGCTTGGTTCATGATTCCAAGAATGGTCATACGAGCTTCTTTTGCTTGGAGCAAAGCACCAGCAAGTACTGAAGCAGGAATTCCATCGAGCTTGGTATCGAGTTGTAGGGCAGTAACAAAATCCTTTGTTCCTGCAACTTTGAAGTCCATATCTCCGAATGCATCTTCTGCACCGAGAATATCTGTGATTGCTACGTATTCAGTCTTGCCATCTACTTCATCAGAGATGAGGCCCATAGCAATACCAGCAACGGCGGCCTTGAGCGGCACACCAGCGTTAAGTAATGACATGGTTGATGCACAGACAGAACCCATAGATGTTGATCCATTGGAACCAAGTGCTTCAGAGACCTGACGGATTGCGTATGGGAATTCTTCGCGGGTAGGAAGAACTGGAACCAATGCGCGCTCTGCAAGTGCACCGTGGCCGATTTCGCGGCGCTTAGGTGAACCAACACGACCAGTCTCGCCTACTGAGTAAGGAGGGAAGTTGTAGTTGTGCATGTAACGCTTGTGGTTTTCAGGGCTCAAAGTATCGAGCTGTTGCTCCATCTTGAGCATGTTCAAGGTTGTTACGCCGAGAATTTGAGTCTCGCCACGTTCGAAGATCGCTGAACCGTGAACGCGAGGAATAACTTCAACCTCGGCAGTAATTGCACGGATATCGCGCGGACCGCGACCATCAATACGTACCTTCTCACGAAGAACGCGTTGACGAACAAGCTTCTTAGTAACAGAACGAAGTGCGGCTGAAACTTCCTTGCCACGGCCTTCGAACTGCTCGGTGAGTGATTCAGTAACTGATGCATTGACTTCATCAAGAGCGGTTTCACGATCTTGCTTGCCAGCAATAGTCAGAGCCTTTGCGAGCTTATCCTTTGCAGCAGCTTCAACAGCGGCATAAACATCATCTTGGTAATCCAAGAAGACTGGGAATACGCCAGTTGGCTTTGCAGAACTCTTTGCGAGTTCCATCTGTGCTTCACAGAGTAAGCGGATAAATGGCTTTGCTGCATCAAGGCCTGCGCCAACAATCTCTTCAGTAGGAGCTTGTGCGCCATCCTTGATAAGTCCGATTGTCTTTGAGGTAGCTTCTGCTTCCACCATCATGATGGCAACATCGTCGCCTGCGATACGACCGGCAACAACCATGTCGAAGACAGCCTTTTCTAAATCAGAGTGGTTAGGGAATGCAACCCATTGACCTTCGATTAGTGCAACGCGAACTCCACCAACTGGGCCAGAGAATGGCAGACCAGCAAGTTGAGTAGACATTGAGGCAGCGTTAATAGCAATTACGTCGTACATGTGATCTGGGTTTAACGCCATAACAGTGACAACGATTTGAACTTCGTTACGAAGTCCCTTAACGAATGTTGGACGCAATGGACGGTCGATTAAACGACAAGTCAGAATTGCATCTTCAGATGGACGGCCTTCGCGACGGAAGAATGAACCAGGAATCTTTCCTGCTGCATACATACGCTCTTCAACATCCACTGTAAGTGGGAAGAAGTCGAATTGGTCCTTAGGGTTTTTAGAGGCAGTTGTTGCTGAAAGCAACATCGAATCATCATCGAGATAAACGACTGCTGTACCTGCTGCTTGACGAGCTAGGCGTCCGGTTTCAAAGCGGATCTCTCTCTTTCCAAACTTGCCGTTATCAATCTTTGCAACGGCGAACTTCACATCTTGACCTTCCATAGGTCGCTCCATTTCTTTAATCCCCACCAAAATTCTTTTGGTGAAGTGCCCTCACAACAGGAAATGGATCTTCGATCGAAGTTCACGGATACGTATCCGGAAACCACTACCGAGGACCAATTAACTGGCGTGAGGGCGTCTTCTTAAATAGCTCTTAGATAAAAAGCTAATTCTTATTTAGCGGCGAATACCAAGCTTTTCGATAATCGCGCGGTAACGAGTGACATCTGTACGTGCAAGGTACTGCAAGATACGACGACGCTTACCCACCATAAGCAATAGACCACGACGGTTGTGGTGATCGTGCTTGTTGGTCTGTAGGTGTTCTGTAATTTGTTCAATACGGCGTGAGAGCAGAGCTACCTGAGCTTCAGGGCTTCCTGTGTCAGTGGCAGAAGTGCCGTACTTTGTGATGATTTCTTTTTTCTCTGCAGGCTGTAATGCCATGTGTTTCACTCCCGTTACTGTCACGAGGGCCTCGGTGTAATTCACGAAGGCTCGATTACTCGCTTGAACGTCCTTTAAGACTGGGCAAGGTTACCAGCGGACCCTTGTGCAAGCCAAAACGGAGTCCAGATCACGCCTAATTAGAGGGCTAATACCTTCTTGGCATTCTCACAATCCTGGGCCATCTGCACCAACAATGGCTCTAGTCCATCAAATTTCAAGGTGTCACGAAGTCGTGCAACAAATTCAACATTTGCAATTTGATCGTATAAATCTAAATCAGTTTCATCCAACGCGTAGGCCTCTACTTGTCGGCCACGAACTCCGGGGAAAGTTGGGTTAGTGCCGATAGAAATTGCAGCTGGCCAGCGATTGGGTCCAACGGTTAGCCAGCCTGCATAAATTCCATCGGCTGGAATTGTCGCGAGCGAATCTAAACCAATATTTGCTGTGGGATAGCCGATCTCTCGGCCACGTTTCTCGCCATGAATAACTGGTCCTTGCAGATAGAAATTTCGAGTCAATAGATCTGCCGCACGTTCAACATCGCCATCCTTTATAAGGTGACGAATGCGCGAAGAAGAGACTGGTGCGCCTCGGTTCTCTTCTAGGCTAACAATTGAGACTTCAAAACCTTTATTGCTAGAACGCAAGTATTCGGCGGTGCCAGCTGCTTTGTGGCCGAAAGTGAAATTAGCTCCTACGACAACGTGATCTGCTTTCAACTTTTGGATGAGGATTTTCTCAATAAATTCATCGGGAGACATCGCTGCAAATTCTGGCGTGAAATCAATAACCACAACTTCATCTGCGCCGTTCTTCATCAACAGGTGAACACGATCTTCCAGTGGAACCAGTTGCGATGGAGTGCGCTCGGGTGCGAAGACCGAGGTTGGATGTGGATAGAAAGTAAGCACAACAACTCGACCATGTTGTGTGGCCAGCTTGAGGAGGGCTTGGTGTCCTCGGTGAACGCCATCGAAAATTCCGATGACAACACAATTCTTCGCAGCGCTCATGTGGTTATTCTTTCACGGCTACAAGGATGGGTGCAGCCACAGATTTTTCAGCCACAACTTTGTTTTCCAAGAGAGCTGCAAACTCCCCCGCTGGCGAGAGTGCCGCTACTGCACCAAATTCTGCGCTGGGTGCGAGATAGCGCCCGAATGAAATCTCAGTCATCTCTTCAAAGTCGAGAGTGCGAGTAGGAAGGATCTGAGAAATGCCGGCAGCAACTCCGATTGGTTCTGCACTCTCCCAATCACCGCAATCAGAGATAGAAAATGGTGAGACCAGTGTGCGGCGAAGTGAGGTGAGATGTCCGCCTACACCTAGCTGCTCGCCTAAATCTCGAGCGATAGCGCGAATGTATGTTCCAGCGGAACATTTCACACGTACGTCGATATCGATAAATCTGGCAGTGCGCACAATTGATTTAATCTCAATTTCAAATACTTCAACTTCGCGTGCGGGAATATCGACAACTTCCCCATCACGAACGCGTTCATGCGCACGCTTGCCATCAATCTTGATTGCTGACACCGAACTTGGTCGTTGTTGGATCTTGCCTATTTGCAAGGCTAATCCGCTGTTAATCTCTTCATCGGTGATATGTGAAGGATCAACAGTCGAAATTACATCGCCTTCACGGTCATCGGTATGTGTTGCGGAACCAAGGCGAATAATCGCTTCATACTCTTTAAGGCCATCGGTCACATATTGAAGTAAGCGAGTAGCGCTTCCTATTCCAATTACTAGAACGCCCGTCGCCATTGGATCGAGCGTGCCAGCATGACCAATTTTCTTAGTAGCAAAGCGCTTGCGTAGTTTGGCAACAACATCATGGCTCGTCATTCCGCCAGATTTATCAACGAGCAGAAAGCCGTTAACCGACACAGAAACTACTTAATCGAGTTTCTTGTAAGGATCTGCTTCGACCGGAGTTGCACCTTCGCGAAGTTTGGCGAGTTCAGCATCAGCTGCCTTCATCTGTGAGAGCAGATCATTCATCTCTGCCGCAGATTCAGCGAGACCATCGGCAATAAATGTTATTGACGGAGTGATTCGAAGTCCGAGCGCTGCTCCTACTTCAGAGCGCAGCAGTCCCTTTGCGGAATTGAGCGCGGCTGCAGTAGATGCTTGTGCTTCTTCATCACCTAGCACGGTATAAAAAATTGATGCTTGTTGAAGGTCTCCAGTGACACGTACATCCGTGAGGGTGACGAACCCGAGTCGGGGATCTTTCACCCGAGACTCGAGCGCGCCGGCAACTACCTCTTTAATGCGGTCGGCGACTTTAAGTGCACGATTGGAAGCCATGGCTTATGCCCGCTTCTTTTCGCGCATCTCGTAAGTCTGAATGATGTCGCCAACTTCAAGTGCCTTGTAGTTTCCGAGTCCGATACCGCACTCGAAACCTTCTTTAACTTCAGTGGCATCGTCTTTGAATCGACGGAGAGATTCGATAGTAAGACCTTCATCAATAACAACACCAGCACGCAGAGTACGAGCCTTAGCGTTACGACGAATAAATCCATCCTGTACGACTGAGCCTGCGATATCTCCGAACTTGCTGGACTTAAAGATGTCGCGAACTTCAGCGTTACCGAGAACGATCTCTTCGTACTCTGGCTTAAGCAAGCCCTTGAGCGAAGCTTCAATCTCTTCAATTGCTTGGTAAATGACGGTGTAGAAACGAATCTCCACGCCTTCAGCATCAGCGAAAATTGCTGTCTGAGGTTCTGGCTTAACGTTGAAGCCGAGAATAACTGCAGTAGATGCAGATGCGAGGGTTACATCGTTCTTAGTAATTGCACCTACGCCGCGGTGGATAACACGAAGTTCAACTTCGCTACCAACGTCGAGTTGTAGCAAGGCATCTTCGAGGGCTTCCACAGAACCTGAAACGTCACCCTTGAGGATGAGATTAAGAGTGGTGACCTTGGATTGCTCCATGAAGTCTTCGAGTGAGACCTTCTTGCGAGTCTTAGCGAGAAGTGCGTTACGCATTGCAAGCTGACGCTTTTCGGCAATCTGACGAGCAGTGCGATCATCTTCAGCAACAATGAAAGTATCGCCAGCACCAGGCACAGATGTAAATCCAAGAACCTGAACTGGGCGAGATGGTCCAGCACTTTCGACGCTTTCACCATTCTCATCTAACATCGCACGAACGCGACCGAACGATCCGCCGGCAACGATTGCATCGCCAACATTAAGTGTTCCGCGTTGTACAAGAACCGTGGCAACTGGGCCACGACCCTTATCGAGGTTAGCTTCGATAGCAACACCACGTGCGACATCATCGGCAATTGCGCGAAGATCGATAGCAGCATCGGCAACAAGAAGAATCGCATCAATAAGCTCATCGATTCCAGTTCCTGCCTTTGCAGATACGTTAATAAACATAGTGTCGCCGCCATACTCTTCGGCAACTAAGTTGTACTCAGTCAATTGTTGGCGGACCTTATCTGGGTTCGCGCCTTCCTTATCGACCTTGTTTACTGCAACGACGATCGGAACATCAGCAGCTTGAGCGTGGTTTAACGCTTCAATAGTCTGAGGCATCACGCCATCATCAGCAGCAACTACAAGTACTGCAATATCGGTGACCTTGGCACCACGAGCACGCATCGCGGTAAACGCTTCGTGGCCTGGTGTATCGATAAAGGTAATAGCGCGATTGACGCCATCGTGATCATGGTGAATTTGGTAGGCACCGATGTGCTGAGTAATGCCGCCCGCTTCTGACTTAACAACTTCAGTCTGGCGAATTGCATCGAGCAAGCGAGTCTTACCGTGGTCAACGTGACCCATGACGGTGACGATTGGCGAGCGCACAACGAGATCTTCTTCGTTGATATCTTCAAGTTCGCCTTCGAGGTTGATATCGAATTCACGCAGAAGTTCGCGGTCTTCATCTTCAGGACTGACGACCTGAATGATGTAACCAAGCTCTGCTCCGAGAAGCATGAAAGTGTCTTCATCGACAGATTGGGTTGCAGTCACCATCTCACCTAAGTGAAACAGTGCGGAAACTAACGCTGCTGGATCGCCACCGATCTTCTCGGCGAAGTCCATCAGAGTTGCACCGCGACGCAGGCGAATCGGAGTCTTGCCATCGCCGTGCGGAATAACTGCGCCACCTAATGATGGTGCCGCCATATTGTCGAACTCTTCACGCAACGCCTTCTTACTCTTGTGCGCCTTGCGAGACTTACCGCCTTGCTTTCCAAATGCTCCAGCTGTGCCGCCACGTTGATGACGACCGCCACCTTTGTTAGGACCAAAATTATTTCCTGGCGCTGCACCGCCTGGGCCACCTGCATTAGGTGTGCGATAAGGAGATTGTGGTGCGCCACTTGCACCGCCGGGACCTGAAGGACGAGGAGCACCTGTACCTGGCGCACCGCCTGGACGTGCACCTTGTGGGCGCGCTGCAAAACCTGGACGTACTGATCCTGGACGTGCACCAGACATCGGTGGACGCTCACCTGGACGAAGTGGTCGTTGTGCAGGAGGACGCGGAACTGCGCTACCTGCAGAGAATGGATTGTTACCTGCACGCGGAGGACGCGGCATATTTGTTGCGTTACCTGCAGAGAATGGATTATTTCCGGCTGCTGGTGGACGCGGCATATTTGTTGCGGAAGATGCAGCTGATGAAGCTGGATTTACTGGAGTAATTGGCGGGACTGGAGTTACGGGTGCAACCGGAATCGCTGCTTGCGCTTCTTCAATCTGTGCGCGTGTTCCCTCATCGAGTGAGGCAAGTGCTGCTGCAATCTCTTCTGGAGTGGGCGCAGCCGCTTTCTTTGCAGCGCTCTTCTTAGCTGCAGCTTTCTTTGCGGGCTTTGCCTCAGCAGGGGCAGCATCAGCTACCGCCTTGAGATCTGGAAATTTATCCATCAACTTGCGCACGACTGGTGCCTCAACAGTTGAGGAGGCCGAGCGAACGAACTCGCCGACTTCTTGGAGCTTAGCGAGAAGTTCTTTACTCTCTAAGCCTAAATCTTTTGCTAACTCGTAAACGCGAAGCTTTGCCATATTGCCTTCCTGACTTGGCCCCACGTCTGTGTTGGAGCCTAAATAGATGCCTTACTCATGAGCGTGCGGCGCTCATGGGTGTGTTAGTTCCCTTTTAAAGGAAGACATAATTTGCTCCTTCTCATGGACCAGAAATTTTCTGGTTCTCTTTAAACTTTTACTGCTTGTTGCGACCAAGTACCGCCAACTATTTTTGAGCGAGAAAATCTTTGAGGGAATCTAAATTCAGAGGTGATTCTGACTTCAGCGCCCGCTCAAAGGATTTGCGTTGTACTGCGGTGTCGAAACACCTGCGGTGCAACCACGCTCCCCGACCTACCTTGCGATTATTCGAGTCTGCAACCACACGGTCACCTTCTCGAACTACACGCAGTAGATCAGTTTTATTCTCTCGCTTTCGGCAAGCGATGCAGCTACGAATAGGAATCAACCTATTGCCCCCACGCTCACTTTTGCCGGATCGAAAAAATTCAACGTGCCAACCTTACCGCGAGCTCGCTACGAGCCGTTAATCAGCCTTCTTGAACTGGGTTCTCTGCGCTGACTTCGCCTTCTTCAAGCGTAATTTCTGGTTCTGGCTTGGGCTTGAGGATTCGCTCCACGGGGTTATCGGGATGGATATCAATACGCCAGCCGGTTAAGCGAGCGGCTAATCGAGCATTCTGCCCGTCCTTGCCAATAGCGAGTGAGAGTTGGAAATCAGGAACGATAACTTTTGCTGATTTGCTTTCGAGATCCACAACTTCACAACTTGTAACACGCGCTGGCGCTAATGCATTGGCAACATATTGAGCAGGGTCTTCCGACCAATCAATAATGTCAATCTTCTCGCCATTGAGTTCGTCAGTAACGGCTTTAGAACGAGCGCCGTTAGGGCCAATGAGTGCGCCTTTAGGACTAACACCCGCGCGGAGTGAGCGCACAGAAACTTTTGATCGCGCACCTGCCTCACGTGAAATACCAACGATTTCAACGATGCCATCTTTAAGTTCAGGAACTTCCAGAGTAAAAAGAGTTTTAACAAGAAGCGGGTGGGTACGCGAGAGTGTGATCTCTGGGCCTTTCTCACCTTGAATCACTGCCACAACGAAAGCCTTGATACGCATGCCGTGGGTGTAAGTCTCAGTCGCAACTTGTTCGTTAGGAGGAATCTTTCCTTCCCAGCGACCCAGGTCAACATAAATAATTGTGGAATCTCGGCCTTGTTGCACAACGCCAGAGATAACATCTCCGACTCGAGCCGAGAACTCTTCAACGATATCGGCATCTTTAGCTGCGCGCATCCGTTCTTTGATCTCGCGCCGCGTGAGCTTGGTGATCGCCTCGTCAAATCCTTCGGGAGAATCAGTAACAGTCTCAACATAAATGCCCTCTTCATCGAAGACTGGTACGTGAATGACAATTTCGCCAGTATCGCGGTTGAGAACTGCGCGTCCTTGCGGTCTTGCTTCCGGAAGTTCGCGATAAGCCTCGGTCACAGAATTTTCGATAGCGCTAATCATTTTCTCAAGCGGTATCTGCTTTTCAATGGTAAGTGCAATTAGCGCATCTACATCTACGCTCATTCTGCATCCTCGTCAACATCAGCCGATTTAACGGTTGATTTAAATTCAATTTCAATAAGTGCCTTTTTAATATCGCTGTAGTTAAGGGTCTTCGCTCCGACTGCAACGCCTGAATCTGATGCTTGACCAATACGTCCTTCGACAATAGTTCCATCATTCATGGTTGCTTTGACAAGTCGATCTAGATTCTTGCGCCAGTGGCGTGGTTCGGTCAGCGGACGATCAACACCAGGCGAGGTAACTTCCAAAGTGAATGGTGTTTCGCCCAGTGCGCCCAACGTCTCAATCACTTCTGAGATTTCGCGGGATACAGCAGTGACTTGATCCAAATTTAAATGCTTCTCGTTATCGACAATTACGGTGACCATGCGGCTCTTGCCCACAGGTGTGACGGTGACTTCTTCGAGGTAATTGCCGCTCGCCTCAACTATCGGGCGGATTGCGGTGGTGATTTCTTCTATAACTGACTGTTGCGTCATGCCTTGTCCTTACTCTATTTAGTTGTTATTAAGTTGTGCCCTGCTAATTAATGAGCCAATCATAACCCACTTTTGCAATGAGAATTGACGTCACCAGCAAGAATGCTTTGCGCACCAATGGCGATCCGCCACGGATGGCTAATCGCGCACCGATAATTGCGCCCGTGACATTTGCAATAGCCAAGAGCAAGCCAAGCTTCCACCAGATATGTCCAGTGATTTGGAAGGAGGCAATCGCACCAAAATTTGTCGCAATATTGACGAGTTTTGCAGTTGCCGAAGCTTTGAGAAAGGCATACCCCACGAGACCAACCAAGATAAATACTAAGAAAGTTCCCGTACCCGGTCCGAATATTCCATCATAGAAACCAATAACAGTGCCACAGAGCAGGAGTAGGAAGTGTTGCTTACGTGGTGAGAAGCGCAGATGCTCGTTCATTCCAAGGTCAGGTTTCTTCCAGGTATAGATAGCTACTGAAATCAGCAGGACCACAATAAGTGGACGGAAGAAATCCTTAGGAAACGAGGCAGCCAATCGTGCGCCCATTATGGATCCGAGAAAAGCTGGTACGCCCATGTAAAGAGTGGCGCGCAAGTCTGGCTTTACCTTTTTAAAGTAGGCAAAGGCGGCAGAACTTGTACCGAAGATAGATGGAACTTTATTAGTGCCAAGAATCATCGGTATCGGCTTATCTGAAATTCCAATCAGAAGCGCTGGGAGTTGTATTAGTCCCCCGCCGCCTGCCATCGCATCTATGAATCCTGCAGATCCAGCGGCCAGCGCAAGAAAGATTGCGGTGGTGACTGACACGAAAAGTTAAGCCTGGGTAACGGTAGAAATAATTGTTGCAAGTGCGGAAGCTAGAGCGAACTCACTCTTCTCGCCACTCTTACGATCTCTAAATTCAACTTTGCCATCCGCCAAACCTTTACCGACAACCATGATGAATGGGATACCAATGAGTTCAGCATCTTTGAATTTAACGCCGGGACTGGCATCGCGGCGGTCATCTAACATCACGCGCAGACCTGCAGCTTCTAGATCGTGTGCAAATTTCTCGGCCACATTAAAGGGTTCATCATCTTTGCCCGTAGCAACAATATGAATATCGGCAGGTGCAACTTCACGCGGCCAGCAGAGTCCCATCTCGTCGTAGGTCTGTTCTGCAATTGCAGCAACTGCGCGTGAAACACCGATGCCATAAGAGCCCATCGTCACAACTTTAGATTTTCCATCTTTATCTAAAACCGTGAGATCAAGCGCCTCTGCATACTTGCGACCAAGTTGGAAGATATGTCCAATCTCGATGGCCCGATCAATAATTACTGGCGTTGCGCATTCTGGACATAAATCCCCAGCTTTTACTTCAGCAGATTCGATAAAAGCATCTATCGCAAAGTCGCGCCCGTGAGTAACAAAACGAACGTGCTTATCTCTCTGATTAGCACCGGTAATCCAGTGCGAGCCAATAACAACTCGAGGATCTGCATAAAGCGTGAGACCTAGCTTCTTCGCATCTTGTGGTCCTACATAACCCTTAACTAGCCCTGGGTGCTGAGCAAAATCTGCATCTTCAAAGAGGCGAAGCTCTTGAACTCCAGGCAAGTTTGCTTGCAGACGCTTGAGGTCTACCTCACGATCGCCCGGTACTAATACTGAGATTGCCTTACCATCTGCAACAAGCAGCACATTCTTTAGCGTATCGCTCGCAGTATGGCCTGGCCCAAAGGTGGAATTAAGCAGATCTACAAGTGAATCAATAGTTGGTGTATTCGGTGAATCAAATACATCCATCGCAGCTGGTGCATCACCTGAATATGCAGCGACTTTAGTGACCATCGCTTCAACGTTTGCGGCATAGCCACACTTCTCACAGAGAACATAGGTGTCTTCACCGGTAGGACATGGAGCCAAGAATTCTTCTGAACGAGAACCACCCATCGCGCCAGAGACTGCAGAAACGATGTTGTAGTTCATTCCTAGGCGAGAGAAAGTTTTTTCGTAGGCAACGCGGTGTTTATCGTATGACACTGCTAAACCGGCGTCATCAAGATCAAAGGAGTAGGAATCCTTCATGACGAATTCGCGACCTCGAATAATTCCAGAACGTGGACGAGTCTCATCGCGATACTTGGTCTGAATTTGATAGATAGAAAGTGGAAGATCTTTATATGAGGAGTACTCGCCTTTCACCATTAGAGTAAACATCTCTTCATGTGTAGGACCTAGTAAATAGTCATTGCCGCGGCGATCTTGTAAACGAAAGAGATCACTACCGTATTCACTCCAGCGATTAGTCGTCTCGTAAGGCTCGCGAGGAAGAAGCGCTGGGAAGTGAACTTCTTGAAATCCAGCCGCATCCATCTCTTCTCGGACAATGCGTTCGATATTTCGAAGTGTGATGTATCCCAGTGGCAACCAGGCATAAATTCCAGCAGCAACTCTGCGCACATATCCTGCGCGAACTAAGAGCTTATGGCTAGCGACCTCTGCATCGGCTGGATCATCACGAAGGGTGCGAAGGAGCAAGGTCGACATACGTAGCATGTGAGAACCTTACCGAAAGAAAAATTGCTTCGTTCGTATTACCGCTTAGATTTAAGAGGTGGTAACACTTGGAGAGCCAGAAGCTACGCCTGCTGCTTCCATCTCTTCTGCTAAACGCATCGCCTCTTCGATAAGAGTTTCAACAATTTGGCTTTCAGGTACTGTCTTTATGACTTCGCCCTTTACAAAGATTTGACCCTTGCCGTTGCCTGAAGCAACACCAAGATCAGCCTCGCGCGCTTCACCGGGACCGTTAACGACACAACCCATCACAGCGACTCGAAGTGGAACAGTCATTCCCTGTAATCCTGCTTGAACTTTCTCGGCCAAGGTATAGACATCTACTTGTGCGCGACCACAAGATGGGCAAGAGACAATTTCGAGCTTGCGCTGGCGAAGATTGAGAGATTCGAGGATTGAAATTCCAACCTTGACTTCTTCAACTGGTGGAGCGGAGAGCGAGACGCGAATGGTGTCGCCGATTCCTTCAGCAAGAAGAATGCCGAACGCGGTCGCAGATTTAATGGTTCCCTGGAAGAAGGGACCCGCCTCGGTAACGCCAAGGTGCAATGGATAATCGCACTTAGCCGCAAGAATTCGATAAGCCTGAACCATTGTGACGGGATCGTGGTGCTTTACTGAAATCTTGATATCGCTAAAACCATGCTCTTCAAAGAGTGATGCTTCCCAGAGTGCGGACTCAGCTAGAGCTTCAGGTGTTGCCTTGCCATACTTTGCAAGTAGGCGTGGATCGAGTGAACCGGCATTAACGCCGATACGAATAGGAATTCCTGCATCTCCTGCAGCTTTAGCTACTTCCTTTACTTTGTCGTCAAATTGTTTGATGTTGCCAGGGTTAACACGCACTGCGGCGCAACCTGCATCAATCGCGGCAAAAATATATTTTGGCTGAAAATGAATATCAGCGATCACTGGAATCTGAGATTTCTTAGCAATCTGTGAGAGCGCATCAGCATCATCTTGGCTGGGAACTGCAACGCGAACAATTTGGCAACCAGATGCAGTGAGCTCTGCAATTTGTTGCAAGGTGCTATTCACATCTGCAGTCAGAGTGGTGCACATGGATTGCACTGAGACTGGGGCATCTCCACCAACTAGAACACTTCCTACTTTGAGCTGCTTACTCTTGCGACGAGGCGCGAGAGTTGGAGGTGGCGCTGAAGGCATTCCAAGATTAACCATGTCCGTATTCTGCCCTAACTTTATAAATTGAGTTGTAC
>WLRE01000003.1 GCA_009698045.1 Actinomycetota bacterium
CTAGTAGCTCAGTGGATAGAGCAACCGCCTCCTAAGCGGTAGGTCGCAGGTTCAACTCCCGCCTAGGACACCATTTCTCGCAAATGACCCAACAAAGGTAAGATTTACTCAGTTGTTATCGGGGTCGATGTAATTTCGAACCGGCGGTTATAGTCCGCGACCCGCACACATCCAGTGGGCGGTTGACTCAGTGAAACTCTGAGACCGACGGTTAAAGTCCGGATGAGAGATAACGCTTAAAGATCATCGCGCTTTGCTGCGCGCTGGTTTTATTTTTCGCACCCCCGATAACTCGTGTCATTAAACGAGAAGGGGCAGAGCGGTGAATATCAAAGAAGCGTATGCAGATCTTTATTTGCTATGCCAAAAAGCCCTGGGCTCGACTGCTCCAAACCCAAATGTTGCTGCAGCTATATACAGCCCCGAAGGCAAATTAATTGCTGATGGATTTCACAACCGTCTTACCTCACCTGATCATGCAGAAGTTGTGGCTATCAAGAGAGCAAAGAGTGCGACTATCGGAGCAACAATTGTTGTTTCACTAGAACCTTGTTCTCATACAGGAGCGACACCACCTTGCACGCAGGCGATTATTGATGCAGGCATCTCTCGCGTGATTTATGCCGTGAAAGACCCTAATCCTGTGGCTAGCGGTGGGGCGGAAGTTTTGCGCCAAGCGGGAATTCAGGTCGACTACATCGAATCACCGTCGTTATCTTTTATTCAGCGAGCTTGGTTACACACTATTGCACAAGCACGTCCATTAATGATTTGGAAAGTCGCAGTTACTTTAGATGGAAAAGTTGCAGCCGAAGATGGAACATCACAGTGGATTACTGGAGAAGCGTCTCGAACCGATGTGCAGTCGCTGCGTGCGCATTCTGATGCGATATTGATTGGTACCGGTACCGCGCTGCGCGATAACCCCACCCTTGTTCCTCGTGGACATACCGCACGACCCCTTCGAATAATTATGGGAGAGCGCGAAATTCCTTCCACACATAACATTTTCGACGACCAAGCCGAAACTCTTTACCTACAAAGTCGGAACATAGAAAAATTGACCGAACTTTTGAAATCTAAAGGTCTTAATCAAGTTCTTATTGAAGCTGGACCAGCGCTAGGCAGCGCACTTCTTTCTGCGGGCCTGATCGATGAGATTGTGATTTATCAAGCTCCCAAAATTCTCGGAAGCGGAGCCAACTTTATTGCTGATTTAGGTATCTCCACACTTGCCCAGCACATTCAACTCGAGCTTATAAGTACGGAACAAATGGGCGATGATGTGAAGTCGCACTATCGGATGAGGAGTAATTCTTAATGTTTACTGGATTAGTCTCTGAATTGGGCGAGGTAATTGCACTTGTGCAAAGTGCCGATTCTGCTGTCATCACCATCAAATCTCCTGAAACGGTGCGCGATTTAGCTATCGGGGGATCAGTCAGCGTTAATGGCACTTGTCTCACCGCAGTTGAAATAGGCGAAGACTATTTTGTTGCGGATGTAATGATCCAAACTCTTAATCTGACCTCCCTTTCCTCACTTATCGTTGGTTCGTTTGTAAATCTTGAACTTGCAGCTACTTTGAATATGCGAATGGGCGGACACATCGTTCAGGGGCACGTCGATGGCGTTGGAACGGTTCGAGAGATTTCTCCAGAAGTAAAATGGACGAAATTTGTCATTGAGATTCCAGCCCCGCTCAGTAAGTACATCGTTAATCAAGGATCGATTGCGCTGGATGGTGTCTCACTCACTGTAGGAACTATCGACGACCAGAATAATTTCGTAACTGTCTGGCTTATTCCTGAAACTCTAGCAAAAACAAATTTGTCCAGACTCCACGTTGGTACCCCTATCAATATCGAAGTAGATGTCCTCGCAAAATATGTCGAGCGTTTAATGGAAAAGAAGAGCACTCATGAGTAGTTCAATTGCCGAGGCCTTAACCCGATTCTCACTTGGTGAGTTTCTTATCGTTGTTGATGATGACGATCGAGAGAATGAGGGTGACCTCATCATGTTAGCTAGCGCCGCAACACCTGAGAAAACGGCATTTATGGTCCGACACACAACCGGAATTTTGTGTGTAGCAATCACTTCACAACGTGCTCGAGATTTAAAGCTTCCATACATGGTCGAGGCTAATCAAGATAAGAGACAGACTGCATTTACGGTTTCGGTCGATCTCGCTGATGGAATGACAACGGGTGTCAGTGCAATCGAGCGAACAGCGACCATTCGCGCATTGGGTTCATTAGATTCTCTCGCCGGAGATTTCGTACGCCCTGGACACATCTTTCCTCTCATTGCGCATGATGATGGCCTCGAAGCGCGCCAAGGTCACACTGAAGCAGGTGTTGCTCTCGCGCAATTAACTCATTCAACTCCAGCGGCGCTGCTCTCTGAAATCGTTAATGATGACGGTTCAATGGCACGCGGGGTTAGTCTGACGAATTTCTCGAAGAAATTTGGCATTCCTATTATCTCAATCCGAGATTTACGTAATTATCAAGAGAAGAATGGCGAACCATCGCAACCTACAAGGAGCTATGAATTTTCTTGGAGCCCAATACGTTTGGAGAATTCTGAATGGAATATTGCAACTTTCCCTTCGCTTAAACATCGCGAGCAGGTCGTTATGAAATATGGCAAGCCGGGCACAACTCCACTAGTCCGCTTTCACTCGGAATGCTTCACCGGAGATGTCATTGGATCACTGCGATGTGACTGTGGCGATCAGTTAAAGAGTTCTATCAAGAAAATTGAAGAGAATGGTTTTGGATACATCATCTATCTGCGTGACCATGAGGGTCGTGGAATTGGCCTCACTAATAAGCTAGAGGCCTATAACTTACAGAATCAAGGCTTGGATACCGTCGATGCCAACATTGAGCTTGGCTTCCCCGTTGATTCGCGTAACTGGAACGAAGCGATCGCTATTCTTCACGCTCTTCATGAATCCTCAATTAAGCTACTAACGAATAACCCTGAAAAAATAGCTGCAGTTGTAAATGAAGGAATTGAATGCGAACAGATCTCTCTACATTCACCTGTAAATGAATTTAATGAAAAGTATCTCGCTACCAAGGTAAACCGCCTTGGACATACAGGAGGAAACAATGTCCGGTAACTCACCTTACGTAAAAATCCCATTACTTCCACTAGCGCGAGTTGCCATCGTTACCGCATCATGGCATGGAGATATCTGCCGTGCACTTGTCGAAGGCGCTAAGAGAGCGCTCACAAAAGCAGGCGTGGCCGAAGTAAAAGTGATTGAGGTTCCAGGATCTTTTGAGATTCCTCTCGCTTCGCAGATGGTTCTCAAAAGTGGATTTGATGCAGTTGTTGCAGTCGGTTTAGTACTTCGAGGCAAAACCCCACATTTTGATTATGTATGTCAGGGCGTAACCCAAGGAGTTATGGAAGTTCAACTCGCACTCTCCAAGCCGATTGGAAATGGCGTCTTGATGTGTGACACCATCGAGCAAGCACGCGATCGTTGTGGATTAAAGACCAGCAATGAAGATAAGGGCTATGACGCTGCAGTAGCAGTGTTGGAGTTATTGGCGCTTAATGAGAAATTGTAAAGCGCTTCATCCACTCTGGTGCCCACCAGTTGCGCTCACCAAATAACCGCATTAAAGCTGGAACTAAGAACGCACGCACCACTGTGGCGTCGATAAGAATTGCGACAGCAACTCCAAAACCAAGAGTCTTAATCGATGTAACTCCGCTGGTCAGGAATGTGGCAAAGACGACGGCCAGAAGAGCAGCTGCGGCCGTAATAATCCGAGCTGATCGTTGAAGACCCGTTGCCACAGCGTCAATATTGCTCTTACCGGAATCATGCTCTTCCTTAATGCGAGAGAGCAAAAAGAGTTCGTAATCCATCGATAAACCGAATGCAACAACTGCAATCAAAATGACCATGGATGTGTCGATAGTTCTGGTAACAGTAAAAGATCCGGTTAGCCATTGCATATGTCCCTCAACAAATACCCAAGACATTGCGCCCATAGTTGCAGCAAGGGAGAGGAAATTGAGGATGACAGCCTTTATAGGCAAAATAATGGAACCCGTAAATGCGAAGAGCAGAATAAGAACTCCAATAGCAATCCAGAGAAGTGCCCAAGGCAGGGTACGTGCAATACCTGCTTGGCTATCGGCGTAATCTGCGGCAACTCCGCCAACAAGAGTTCCAGAAGGTGCCGGTAGCGCGCGAATATCATTGATCAATTGCTCTGCCTTGGGAGTCCGCGAAGACATAGTGTGAATTGCACTAAAACGAAGTGTGGTTCCAATAGCCTCTATCGGATCCACCCTTTCAATACCTGGCAGCGCTTTCAGCGCTTCACGATATGAGATGACTTCAGGACTATCCGCGGAAGACTGCGGAATAATTATTTGAATCGGGTTTCCTTCTTGGCCTGGGAAACGTTCAGTGGTGACCTTAGCTGTAATCGCTATTGCACTAGATGCGGGCATTACTTGGGCATCTACTTGGGAGAAAACAATATTCTGGATCGGCGCAGTTAATAGTCCTAAGAAAATTAGCGTCAGCAGAACAATAGAGATGGGGCGTCGCATAACAAATCGCGCCGTCTGAGCCCATCGGCCATCTTCTTTGGGTGTAATCGCACTCTTGCGAACAGTGAATTTATCGATGCGGTGACCCAATAACGCCAATATTGCAGGTAGCGGAATGATGGCACCGAGAACTGCCATTGCTACAACGGTGACACCTGCATACCCAAAAGATTTTAAGAACATGAGCGGGAAGAACATTAATGAGGCGAGTGTAATCATGACCGTAATTCCAGAGAAGAACACAGTGCGGCCTGCGGTCTTTACGGTAATCGCAACTGATTCTTCAACGCTACGCCCATGATGGAGTTCTTCGCGAAAGCGGTTAACCATTAGTAAGGAGTAATCGATTCCGAGTCCTAGACCCATACCCGTTACTAAGTTAAGCGCAAAGATGCTTACCCCAGTAGCCAAACTGATGAGATAGAGCGCAAAGAATGCACCTAATATCGCGCTCACTCCTACAACTAACGGCATAGCAGAAGCTATCAATCCACCAAAAACAAAGATGAGCAAGATAAATGTGAGTGGAATTGAGATGGATTCGGCTAGCGCTAAATCTTTAGAGATTTGATTGCTAATGGAGTAACTAAATGTTGCATATCCTCCGACATAAATGGTGAAGCCGAATTTCTTACCTTGATAGGCGTCAAGAATTCGCTTGGCTAAATCTGTTGCCACTGTTGGATCTTTATCTTTGCTATAAATAAAGATATATGAAGCTTTCTGATCTTTGCTGACGAATAGTGGGCTTCCACCAGATGACCAATAAGAAAGTGTGCGCGTTACTTCTGGATCAGTGTTAATCGCATTCTCTAAATTAGTTGCTCTCATTACAACATCAGGGTCAGAGAGAGTGGTGCCGGCATCAACGAGCAATACGACCGCAGGATCTTGGACGTTAAATGTCTCGCTTAGATACTGGGTGACTTGAGCAGAATCGCTCTTTGGATCGGAATATCCGCCATCTTGAAGTCTGGAAAAAACGAGTGAACCTATTGCGCCAGTGGCAATCACGGCAATTATGAAGAGCGCGAGAACGGCTTTTCTGCGGCGAACAAGTACATGTCCGAGTTTTTCAAACATAGCCCTAGAGTAGTGGTGTGAAAAGTGAAAAGAAGCCAAAGGACACAGCTCCGCTGATTCCTGTGAAGACTTCTGATGAATCAGATGAGAGAGAGAGTTCAGATTCTTCGCGTGATGCAGAAATTGTTCGGGATACCCCGCCGCATTACGGTTGAGAGTTAATCTATTTTTGGAAGTGGCGCAGGAGGTGGTGGCGCTGATTCTGGAGTGCGAGTCGGGGTATTTGCTCGCGAGTCATTCTTATAGAAACCAGACCCTTTAAAGACAACACCAACATTTGAGTAAACCTTACGGATCTCGCCCTTACATTCTGGGCACTGGGTGAGAGCTGCATCGCTAAATGCTTGGACGGCCTCGAATTGGTGCCCGCATGAATTACAGGCATATTCGTAGGTAGGCATAGGCTCTAGTGTAAAGAAGTGGGAGAATTACTTCTAATCCACCCGACCTGTTACGAGTAGAAAGAGGCAGATGATGAGAGCCCTTCAGCGAATTGGCGGAATTGGCGGAATTTTCTTATCGCTCATGGTGATTTCTCCCGCCACTGCCCACGCGATAGATATTGCCGTGACTTCGCCAGCTGCCGGCGCAGTCCTTACCCTGACACCGAATGCAATTAGCGTCACCACAACAGGTCCGCTCATTGATCAAGGAAATTCCGTTGTCGTGACTGACCCGAACGGCGTAGAAATGAGCGACGGTTCATTAGTTGTCTCTAACACCACAGCTGTCGCAGGAATGAAACCACTGACTCTGTCTGGCATTTACACAGTGACTTATACCTTGATTTCTGAAACTGATGGTCCGCTCACCGGCTCATACGATTTTACTTTCAAAGCGCCGGGCGTAATTTCATCGGCAACACCTATCCCTTCCACATCTTCGACTCCCATGCCGATAAATAGTGGAGGTACAAGTGGTTTCGTATTTGTCATTTTATTTCTAGCAGTTGCCGTCGCTGCATTTTTGATTTGGTATGCACAACAGACATTTGGTCGCTCGCAAAAGAGAAGCCGTAGAAAATAACGAAGATGTTGATTGAGTTTGCGCCTTCCTCTGGCATCCCCGAGGTAAGTCCTTACGTGAGCTTTTTTCTACCAATAGTCAAAGATTTAAATATCCTTGCCGCAATTACCGTAGTTGGATTATTGATTACCGCCGCTTTTCTTATTCGTGAGGAGGCCGGCCGCCTCACCCTCGAAGCATTACGCATTAAAAGCTTGGCATCCCTAGCCGTATCTATTTGGATTGTCACAGTACTCGGACAAACATTTCTCGAGATTTCTAATCTCTTTGCAGAACCGATAGTTGATTCCTTTGATCCTCAAGGATTGCGAGCATTCATTACACAAACAGCTCTGGGTAAGAGTTACTTCATAGCCTTTCTTGCAGGTTCACTCGTTCTCGCATTTTTGCCATATGTCCGCAGAGTTGGGGGAATAGTCATCGCACTAGCCCTGACTTTCATTGGTATTGCTGCGCCAATTTTCCAGAGCCATGCGAGCAGTTCTGGTAATCATGGAATCGCAATTGGATCCTTACTTTTTCATATTATCTTTATTTCCATCTGGGTCGGTGGCGTTATTGGACTCGCTGCCATCAAGCCATCCGAACGAGAAGCTTCCATTTCTAGGTTTAGCTCCCTAGCACTCTGGTGCGCGATTGCTGTTTCTATCAGTGGCTCGGTCAATGCATGGACTCGATTAAATTTCTTCGCCGCATGGAGTAGTTTTTATGCACTTCTCGTCCTACTTAAAGTTTTGCTCACTGTAATTCTCATCGCAATTGGTGTGCGCCACAGAAGGTATATCAAAGCGAAATTACAGGGAACCCGAGCGCTCTTTCAGCTATTGACTGGTGAAATTTTGAT
Organism: Actinomycetota bacterium; assembly: GCA_009698045.1. Classification (GTDB taxonomy): domain Bacteria; phylum Actinomycetota; class Actinomycetes; order Nanopelagicales; family Nanopelagicaceae; genus AAA044-D11. The sequence goes on from WLRE01000003.1 coordinate 7,544, forward strand.
TATGGCAATGACAGTTGCCATCGGTGGTTGGTTATCAACTACGCAGCCGCCGATTCAGAGCAATCTGCCAAAAGTTAGTACCGCTCTTGCGATTACGGGATTAGAGATGCCACCACCACCGACGCTCTCTCGAATTCTCTGGAGTTATGTTCCTGATGGAACATTCCTCGGCATTTTGGTTCTTGCAACAGCGCTATATATTCGCGGAGTTGTGGTTCTTACAAGACGCGGCGATAAGTGGCCAGTGGGTCGGAGCGTTTCCTTTGCAATTGGTATCGCTCTCGCTGATTTTGCAACTAGCGGCGGCATCGGTGTTTATGCGCACTTTGCGTTCTCATTTCACATGATCGCTCACATGATTCTAGGAATGATTGCTCCTATTGCATTCGTTTTAAGCGCGCCTATTACCTTGGCGCTTCGGACTCTTCCGCAAGGGCGCAATGCAGAAGAACGCGGAATTCGCGCGCTATTTCTTGCCTTCCTTCACTCTCGATATTCAATTTTTATTACTAATCCACTTTCAGCGCTACTAATTTTTGATGGCTCACTATTCGCTCTTTATATGACGCCATTATTTGGAAAATTGATGCAGAGTCATAGTGGCCATCTATTTATGGATATTCACTTTCTTGCCGCCGGTTTTCTCTTCTTCCATGTGATTGTGGGAATAGATCCCAATCCAAGAAAAGTTCCGCACCTTGTCCAAATAGTCATTCTCTTTGCAGCAATGAGTATTCATGCATTTTTCTCGATTGCTCTAATGTCCGCTACTACTCAGATTGATGGTGGCTATTTCGCTAGCTTAGGTCGCCCATGGTGGCCAGACATGGTCAATGATCAACACACTGCAGGATCTATTGGCTGGGCCATGAGTGAGATTCCTATTTTGATTGCTCTTGTGGCAACGTTTATTCAATGGGTTCGAGACGACGCCCGCGAGAGCAAGCGCATAGACCGCGCAGCAGCCCGCTCGGATGCAATGGGAACGCCAGATGAGCTCTCGGATTACAACAAATACCTTGCTTCTTTAGCCAAGCGAGATGCCAATCTCGGTGTAGACGATATGAAGAATTCCTGAGTTAATTGATACATGGAATCCCTAATCGCCGAAGAATATGAATCCCTACGCGAAAGTGTTCGCGCGCTAGCCACCAAGAAAATTGCTCCGTTTGCACACGAAGTCGATGAACAAGCGCGATTCCCACAAGAAGCTGCCGATGCCCTTAAGGCCGCCGGTCTATTTGCAGCACACGTTCCAGCAGAATTTGGTGGGGATGGCGCAGATGCTCTTGCGACCGTCATCATCATTGAAGAAGTAGCGCGCGTCTGTGGATCTTCTTCACTTATCCCAGCCGTAAATAAACTTGGTTCAGTTCCACTCCTTATTGCAGGCACGACCGATCAGAAGAAAAAATATTTACCACTACTCGTTAAAGGTCAAGGATTTTCCTACTGCCTCTCTGAGAGTGCTGCTGGTTCTGATGCGGCTGCGATGACAACTAAGGCGGTTAAGGATGGCGATTCCTGGGTTATTACTGGAAGCAAAAAATGGATTTCCAATGCCGGAGAGTCCGAGTTCTACACTGTCCTTGCTAGTACCGATCCTTCCAAAGGATCAAAGGGAATAACTGCTTTCATAGTAGAGAAAAGCGATACTGGAGTCTCATTTGGGGCACACGAGAAAAAGATGGGATTTCGGGGCTCACCGACTCGTGAAGTTTATTTTGACAGTGTGCACATAAATGATGATCGTCGCCTCGGTGAAGTTGGCTCTGGTTTTGCTTTAGCGATGCAGACTCTTGATCACACAAGAATTACTATTGCCGCACAAGCACTTGGAATCGCGCAAGGGGCGTTTGAAGTAGCGACGGCGTATGCCCACGAGCGCCAACAATTTGGTAAACCAATCTTTGATTTTCAAGGTGTGCAATTTATGTTGGCTGATATGGCGATGGGTATTGCAGCGGCACGAGCACTGACTTATCAAGCTGCAGTTAAGTCTGAGCGCGGCGAAAAAGATCTAACCTTCTTCTCTGCCGCATCTAAATGTTTTGCAACTGATATGGCGATGAAAGTAACGACGGATGCCGTTCAAGTACTCGGTGGTTATGGATATGTCTCAGATTTTCCAGTGGAACGAATGATGCGCGATGCAAAGCTAACTCAAATTTATGAAGGAACCAATCAAGTGCAGCGCGTTGTCATGGCGCGCCACTTAGACGACCTTTAAGAATTTTTCGCGGTAAATCTCACAATCATTTCAGGGGTTGCTACGGCGTCAAGTTTCTGGTCATGACTTTCGATGGGTAACTCTTCTGCAGTTAGCTCCCCTGAGTAAATCAGTCCAATCTTCCATCCGTGAATCTGGGTTAATGCGCGATCATAAGAGCCACCACCTTGGCCCAAGCGAAATCCAGAACGATTAGCGTGCAAAGTCGGAACAATTACCACATCAATACTTGCTGGATCTATTGGAGTTCCATCGCTAGGTTCGTAGATCTTTCCCTTTTTCTTAAGCGAACTAATCTCTCCATTCCATGAATACCAAAGCAGGCTCTTATCTGATTGCATCGCCGGTATAACTAGATCGATGCCCTTAGCAAGAATTGTTCGGTTTAATTCTGCGGTATCTGGTTCAGTTCCGTAAGAAAGATAAGAGGCTATTCGCGCAACTCCATTAAATTCTGCACTTGCCAGAATATGAAGCCATGAACCAGGGATATAAGTCAGCTCTCGCTCTCGCCGATAATGATTGCGCAATTCACTCTTGCTCATGCCCTTAGGTTCCATAGAAATACGGTATCTAAGAAGTAGGGTTTAGTCATGGAGCAAGAAATATCAGACGTCAGCACCGAGGAATTACTCGAAGCGCTGCTCGAGATCGCAACGCCCCTTGCCCCCTTCGATATGCCTCTACTGGATGCCCATGGCGCTAGTTTGTCTGAAGATATTTATGCCGGAGATCGACTGGTCCTGCGGACAGGGACTCGAATTCGCTCGACCCAGATCGGGTTAGCCGCTTCTATTGGACTCAATCGATTACCTACTCGACCACATCCTCGAGTTGTAATTATTTCAGCCGGCGATGATTTGGTAGAACCAGGACAAGAACTATCTACCTACGAAGATGAGTTCGAGACTAATTCCTGGATGCTTACTACCGCTGCGCGTGAAGCCGGTGCAACCACATATCGGGTCCATATGATTCCTGAAAATGAAGAGCAACTGCAGAGAGTTATTGAGGATCAACTTGTACGAGCCGATCTCATTGTTATTAGCGGGGAGTCCCACGATGAATCCTTCGAGCTAATTACCTCTGTCCTCAATAAATTAGGGTCGGTCGCTTCAGTTATTCCTCGCATGAGTGATACCGGTCGCCACAACTATGGCCTTATTGGACCAGATCAAACTCCAGTCGTGACCCTGCCTGGAGATCCAGTAGCCGCATACATCAGCGCTGAGATCTTTATTCGCCCCATGATTCGCACAATGCTCGGGGCTAAGAATATTTTTAGAAACAAGGTCACCGGCACCATGAAAAACTCAGCCGAAAGTGCGCTCGGAGTGCGCTCTTTTGTCCGAGCCGTTCTTACACCTAGCGCCTCTGGTTATTTGGTTACTGCTCTTCCAGAGCAGCAAGATCTCTTAGCGCTCTCAGATGCGAATGGTTTAATCATGATTAACGAGAGCCAGACCAGTTATAAGCCGGGCGATACCGTTGAGGTCTTGCTCATGGAGCGGAGCAATAACTAAGTGGAACGTGGCGCTTGGCCCATTGCAATAAAAGATGGAGATTTACTGCTCAAGCCTCTAAAACTCAAACATAAGCACCAGTGGGAATCGGTCCGCGCTCGCAATCGAGATTGGCTTGATCCTTGGGAGGCGACCCGTCCCATTATCGATGGACGAGCGGATGTGGATGCAATCCTGCCCTCCTATTTTCAGATGATTCGCCAATATGCCCGCGAAGCCAGAGCGATGCGATCAATCACCCTGGGTCTCTGGTTTACCGGGGCTGGTGCGCCTATTTTTATCGGGCAAATAACGCTGGGCGGAATTGTCTTTGGGGCAATGCGTGGGGCACATATTGGGTACTGGATTGATGAAAAATATGGAGGGCGAGGGCTCACCACCCAGGCTGTAATAGCTATGACTGAATATGGATTCTCAGAAATGCATCTGCATCGGATTGAAATTAACTTACGACCCGAAAATGGAGCGTCTGAAAAAGTTGCTCAAAAGGCGGGATATACCTATGAAGGGGTGCGCCATCGCTATCTTCATATCAATGGAGATTGGCGCGATCACCTGACATATGTCAAAGAGAACCCGGATATTCGCTAATTTCAAATTCGGACATACCGCTCAAATCCACTACTTTCTACGCTTAACCATTTATGGTTACATTCCATGGCCTCCGGTTTTATCTACCTCATCATCCTTGGGATGTGGGTGGCCTATTTTCTGCCGCGATGGATCTCCTCTCACGATGATGCATCGGGTCGAACTCAGGAACGTTATAAGAGTGCGATGCGAGTAGTTGCAGATAACGGTTCTAATTTTCCTGCTGCTGATACCGCACCAAGAGTAAATCGCGAGCAACAGCTCAATCAACGTCGAGTTATTTTCTCTTCACTTACTTTCACACTCGTACTTTCAGCGATAATGGTAGTTCTCGGATTTATTGCATTACCAATTCTTCTGATTCCAGTTTCTGCACTTGGAATTTACGTCGTTAACGTGCGACGTCAGATTAGAGTTTCGCAATTGAAAGCTCGTCGCGTTAGCGCATTCGCGCAAATAGGTGCTGCAAAAGTTATAACTGAACCAATCGAGCGAATTGCTGCCCCTATCAATCATGAGCACTGGATTCCGCTCGCAGATCGTCCGGAAAATTCGGGTGTTGTGATTATTCCGAAAGAGTCGCCATCATGGCAGCCAATTCGAATTCCTGCGCCAACATATGTTTCAGCAGCAAAAGCTGTACCTTCACAACGCGTTATTGATTTAACTGTTCCGGGTAAATGGTTAGAAGAGCAGAAAGCTCTCTTGCATGCCGCGCTGCCTAATCGCGATGATCTCTTTGATCAGGAGTTAGCTAATGAAGCAGCAAAAGGACCTGATCAAGCAGTAAACGAATAATAGTTTTTAATTAGATCCACGAAGGAAACCACATATGTGTTGCCCATGAGGCATGGGGTATTGATATGCCCAAGTAGAGCGGTAAGAAATATAAGAAATTAAGCGCAACAATCACCAGGCCAATGCCCAGCAGGTACCGCCTTATCGACAGCTCTTTCGCATCGCGCGCAGAGTTTAGGAAGACCCAAGCCACATAAACCAAAGTTAAGAGCAAGAACGGCTCAAAGGCGAGAGTATAAAAATAGAAAGTCGTACGTTTCTGATTGATAAACCAAGGTAAATAGCCTGCTCCCACGCTCAGCAAGAGAACTCCTAATTTCCATTCCCGTCGGGCAATCCACATTCCGATTGCAACTACGAGTGCAATCGCAGCAGCCCACCACAGCAGAGGAGTTCCAAGCGCTAGTACTTCCTGTGAACACTCTTTCGCCCCACAAGCTGCACCTGTTTCATAATAGAAACTTGTGGGACGACCAAGAATTAACCAAGACCAGGGATTGGCGGAGTAAGGATGTGCATCAGTAAGAGAGGTATGGAATTGCAAGATTTCAAATTGGTAGTGCCACCAAGATCGAAATACGGCGGGGATAAAGGTAAATGTCCCATCTTTTTCATCCGCCCAGGATCGACTCCATCCATTACGGTTGATGAACCATCCAACATAGGAAGAGATATAGATCAGTATCGGCAGAATCAGGTACTGAAATATTCGACTAGGAAAATTCGTAATAATCATTTTTCTTGCTGGTGATGCATCCTCTGCTGACTTATGTGATCTGTAATCAACATAAAGTACGAAGAGGAGGAAGGCGCACATGTAGTAGAGGCCGGTCCACTTTGTTGAAAGAGCTAAACCTAATGAGATTCCAGTAAGCCAGTGACGAGCAGAGATTAAAAAAAAGAATGTAGTTTGAAGAAAAAACATAAGGAATATATCGAGGAGCGCAGTTCTAGAATGCACGAGATGTAAGCCATCAAATGAAATAAGAAGCGCAGCTCCGACACTCAGAGCGTAGTTATTGAAGAGTTTCTTTGCTGTGAAATACATTAATAGAACCGAGGCGGTACCAATAATTGCGGCGCCAGCTCGCCAGCCAAATTCATTGAATCCAAATAGCTTTATTCCTGCAGCAATAATCCATTTGCCAATAGGTGGATGAACGACAAATGAAGCCTCATTGGTGATTGCATCAATTTCAACGCCATGTTGTAGTAATGAGTGAGCGTCTTTTGCGTAGTAGATCTCGTCAAAGATAAATCCTTTAATGGAACCCAAGCGCCAGAATCGCAAAATGAGGGCAAATATGGCGATACCCAGCGCCGTAACCCAATCTCGATACTTACTAAGCAGGGCCGAGGTCATAGATGAAGCCTAAAGCCTGAGAGAATTAGCGCATGCTTATTCTCGCTGCCGCCCCCTTGGGCAATGTGCAAGATGCCTCCGCACATCTGCGAGAGTCAATTCTTGCCGCCAAATATGTGGCCGCCGAGGACTCGCGTCGCTTTTCTAGGCTCTGCAAAGACCTAGGCGTAACACATTCGGCAAAAGTTATCTCCTTCTTTGAAGGAAACGAGATTGAGCGAATAGATGAACTGATGGCTATTTTAGAATCAGGAAATGATTTACTCGTCATAACAGATGCGGGCATGCCTGGAATAAGTGATCCTGGATATCGATTAATTCGCGCAGCTATCGAACGAAATATTGCGCTACGAGTTCTTCCTGGACCAAGTGCGGTGACGACAGCGCTCTTACTCTCGGGTGCACCTAGCGATCGATTCTGCTTTGAAGGATTTCCCCCTCGTACCGCTGGAGCACGACTATCTTGGTTTGAAAATCTTGCGCAAGAAGAGCGCACCATCATATTTTTTGAGGCACCACACCGTCTGCCCGAATCACTTGCTGACGCCCTTACAGCTATCGGCTCTGAGCGAAAAGGTGCAATCTGCCGAGAGATGACTAAGACGTATGAAGAAGTTATCCGTGGCTCACTCGTGGAACTCTCGGAGTGGGCACAAAGCCACGAAGTGCTCGGTGAAATCACCGTTGTGATTGAAGGCTTCGACCCTAGTTCAAAGAGCTATTCCCAAGAAGATCTCATCGCACTGGTACATGCCAAGGAGAGCGCTGGAATTTCCCGCAAAGAAGCGATTGCCGATGTTGCGCACGATATTGGTGTTGCTAAGCGCAGCGTCTTTGATGCGATGGTGAAGAGCAAAAATGCTGCACATATCGAAGGTAAGATATGACCATGGCGTCTTCAAATAAATTTTATTTAACCACCCCTATTTACTATGTAAATGACGCCCCCCATATTGGCCATGCCTACACAACTGTCGCAGGAGATGTCCTTACTCGCTGGCATCGTTCCCGTGGCGAAAATGTTTGGTTCTTAACTGGCACCGACGAGCATGGCGAGAAAGTTATGAATACCGCTGCTGCGAATAACTCGACTCCCCAGGAATGGTGTGATCGGTTAGTAGAAAGCGCATGGAAGCCAGTTTGGGAGCACCTCAATATTGCTAATGATGACTTTATTCGTACGACCCAAGATCGCCATGAGATGCGAGTTCAACGTTTCTTACAAAGCCTGAAGGATGCCGGCCATATTTATCTCGGTAAATACGAAGGCCCGTACTGCATCGGATGCGAAGAATTCAAGCTTCCTGGCGATCTCGATGATGGCAAGTGTGTAGTCCATGGCAAGCCCGTAGAAATGCTCAGCGAAGAGAATTGGTTCTTTAAATTATCGGCCTTCGTCCCTGCTCTCATAGAGCGCTACACCAAACATCCAGAAACATGTGAACCAACAAGTGCGCGTAACGAGGTGCTTTCATTCTTACAAGGAGAGACTGCAGTTACCGATCTCTCCATCTCTCGCTCGACATTTGATTGGGGAATTCCAGTTCCATGGGATACCAAGCAAGTTATTTATGTCTGGTTCGACGCGTTACTTAATTACGCAACTGCAGTAGGACTTGGCGATGATCCAGAAAGCGCCGGTGGTAAGAAATTCGCTGAATTTTGGCCAGCTGATGTACATCTGGTTGGTAAAGATATTCTCCGATTCCACGCAGTCATCTGGCCAGCAATGTTGATGGCAGCAGGACTTCCAGTCCCAGAAAAGATTTTTGCACATGGCTGGTTGCTTGTTGGTGGCGAGAAGATGAGTAAATCTAAACTCACCGGTATTGCACCTCGAGATATCACTGATCATTTTGGAGTTGATGCATTCCGGTATTACTTCCTGCGCGCTATTCCATTTGGTAGCGATGGCTCATTCTCTTGGGAAGATATGTCGGCTCGCTACACCAGTGAGTTAGCAAATGATTTCGGAAATCTTGCCTCGCGCCTTATTGCAATGATTGAAAAATATAGCGACGGAAAAATTCCGGCAGTTGCTACTAATCCCGAACTCTCCACTTTGCTTGCACAAACAGTTACTGCTGCCGATGATGCAATCGTGGCGCTTGATTTCCAGGGCGGTATTAATGCAATTATGGATTTCTGCAAGCGGGTCAATGGATATGTGACTGAAAAAGAGCCATGGGCAATTGCTAAAGACGAAACTCGCACAGCAGAACTTATGGATGTTCTCTATAACACCGCAGATGCGATTCGCGCCCTCGCTGTTTTATTCCATCCAATAATGCCTGCAACATCTGAAATCCTCTGGAAGAGCCTTGGCGCACATGACACCATGGGAGATATCTCTGCGCAGCGAATCAGTTCGGTGGCAACTTGGGGACAGCTTCCACCGGGAAGTGTTGTAACTAAGGGAGCAGTTCTCTTTCCACGACTTGAAGAAGGCGAAGCTAAGTAATCAATGGCAGATCGCCACAATCGGGATATCGATCGCAAACCCGGTCCACTGCCAGAACCACTACGTACATTCACGGTTGATGCGCATGCGCACATGGAAATTGTGACAAACACTGCGCCAGATTCACCAGAAGTTGCCCAGTTAATTGCGGACGCTCGCTCGGTAGGAGTGGATCGTATTGTTCAAGTGGGCTATTCAGCTGAACAGTCCCAATGGTGTGTGGAATGTGCCGATGCTTTTCCTGGCTCTGTTCTTGCAGCGGTCGCTCTACATCCCAATGAAGCGCCGGTCGTTGCTGATTTAGAAGCAGATTTAGCGATTATCGAAGGCCTGGCTCAACATGCTCGTGTGCGTGCAATCGGTGAGACCGGTTTAGATTTCTTTCGCACTGAAGAATCCGGACGTGCACGTCAGTTGTACTCATTCAAGCGTCACATTCAACTCGCCAAAGAAGTGGGAAAGGCGCTGGTAATTCATGATCGGGATGCACATCGCGCTGTGCTCGATACTTTGGATGAAGTTGGCGCACCAACTAAAACAATTTTTCACTGCTACTCAGGTGATGCCGAGATGGCTCAGGAATGCATTGCTAAGGGTTATATCCTCTCATTTGCAGGAACAGTTACTTTCAAGAACGCACCAGAACTGCGCGAAGCGGTCAAACTTGTTCCGCACTCGCAATTGCTTGTAGAAACAGATTCGCCTTTCTTAGCACCTATGCCACATCGCGGCTCTCTCAATACTCCTGCGCAGATTCCCAACATTGTTCGCTTTATTGCGGATGAACGAGGTGAGGATGCTGAAGTACTTGCTGGAATAATTTCAGATAACTGCGAACGAATCTTCGGAAGTTTTGCTTGATGAGCACTACAGGTCTCTTAGGAGCTGCTGAAATTCGTGAAATTGCGGAGCGAATCGGCATAAATCCCACCAAGAAATTGGGCCAGAACTTTGTAGTGGATGCCAACACCTGTCGCCGTATTGTGAAGACCGCCGGCGTAGAAAAAAGTGATGTGGCACTTGAAATTGGGCCTGGATTAGGTTCACTCACACTTGCACTTTTGGAGGCAGCATCTGCGGTTGTGGCCATCGAGATAGATACTCGATTAGCCGAAGAGTTGCCGCTCACGGTAGAACGGCATGGATTTGATAATCGCCTGCTGACTATTCACAATCGTGATGCCATGGAAGTTATTGATCTCGCTACCGCCCCAACTGTTCTGGTGGCAAATCTTCCTTACAATATTTCGGTCCCCGTGCTATTGGGCCTGCTTGAAAGAGTTCCGTCACTGCGCTCGGGTGTCGTAATGGTCCAGACAGAAGTTGCTGAACGCCTGGCAGCAAAACCCGGTTCAAAGAATTATGGCTCTCCTTCCGCTAAAGCAGCATGGTGGGCGGATGTGGATTTAGCAGGAGGAGTGAGCAGATCTATTTTTTGGCCGATTCCTAACGTTGATTCATCCTTAGTGAGATTTGTTCGCCACACGCCCCTTGGAGATGAAGAAGCTCGACTGGCAACTTTTGCGATTATCGATGCCGCATTTGCCCAACGTCGCAAGATGTTGCGCGGAGCCCTTTCGCAACTCTGCGGCGGAAATAGTGAAGCTTCAGCCATTTTGGAATCTGCTGGTATTGCACCAACCGCTCGTGGCGAAGAATTGCTCTTGCCAGATTTTCTCGCTATTGCTCGCCAACTATCAGCGCATAAAAAGTAAAAAAGAAATAGGCTTCGTATCATGAAGCGCGGCGTAGTTGTTCGAGTCCCAGCAAAGATTAATTTGCAGCTCGCCGTCGGCCCTGCCGCCTCCGATGGATTTCACGAAATTGCAACAGTGTTTCAAGCGGTCTCCCTCTTTGACGAAGTCACGGTTCGAATCGGTGAAGATGGTGCAGGTATCACGCTTTCGACAAGTGGGATAACGGGGGGAGTACCGGTTGATGCTACAAATTTGGCAATTCGTGCCACAACTCTCATGCAAGATCTTTATGACATCCCTAAAGATATTTCTCTCCACATTAAGAAAGAGATTCCTGTTGCGGGCGGAATGGCGGGCGGCAGTGCTGATGCCGCGGGAGTTATTGTTGGAATCGACGCACTCTTTGACTTAGGTCTGGCTCGCGATGAAATGGAGAAGTTAGCTTCGAAACTAGGAAGTGATATTGCATTTTCAATCTCGGGTGGAATTGCGATAGGTCGCGGTCGTGGCGATGAACTTACTCCTGCTCTGAGTCGTGGCAGCTATCACTGGGTTCTGGCGACTTCAGGGCAAGGATTATCAACTCCGGCGGTCTATCAAGAGTGTGATCGCCTCCGCGAAGGTTTGGATATTGCACGTCCTCAAGTGAGTGATGCAATGATGCAAGCACTGCGGGCCGGTGATGCAAAAGCATTAGGAGCTGCAATGAGCAACGATTTGCAAGCTGCTGCATGCTCACTCAAACCTGCACTTCGTTTAGTTCTCGATGTTGGACATGATTATGGCGCGCTGGCTTCAATTGTCTCTGGCTCAGGGCCAACCGTTGCATTCTTGGTTGAAGATGAAGAACGCGCTTTGGACCTCACTGTTGCACTGAGTTCTAGCGGAGTGGTGGCGGGCGTACTTCGCGCCCATGGGCCAGTTCATGGCGCCCGAGTCGTAGAAACCCTCTAAAAAGCCACAACAATCTTTCGGGTTTGGCGGTTACCCCGCTCATAGGGGAGAATTCAGGTTCCGCCATTGTGTAGTGGCTAGCACATGGGCCTTTGAAGCCCAGGGTCCAGGATCGATACCTGGTGGCGGAGCCAAATAACCGCCTCCCCGTGCTTAAGATTAAGTAGCAGTTAAACCGATAGAGGTTAGGAGCAGCGCCAAGACGATGGGTAGCGGACTAGATATCGCAATCGTTCTCGCTGCGGGCGAGGGCACTCGCATGAAATCTTCAACATCTAAAGTCCTTCACACTATTGCTGGTCGCAGCATCGTTGGTCACGTCCTTGCTGCGCTCGCACCGTTATCACCTAAAGATCTTCGAGTTGTGGTCGGCGCTCAACGTGAAAGCGTAGAAGCGCACATTAAAGAGATTGCATCTCACGCAACTACCGTATTTCAAGCTGAGCGCAACGGCACCGGTCATGCAGTTCAGTTGGCTCTCGATGGTGTCAAAGTTGGCGGCAATGTTCTCATTCTTGCGGGAGATACGCCACTGCTCACCTCTTTTACACTTCAAGAATTCTTAGATGCTCACATCGCATCAAAAAACGATGTCTCAGTTTTAACCGCGCAACTGCCTGATCCCACCGGATACGGTCGAATCATTCGTGATGAATTTGGCGGGATAATTCGTATCGTAGAAGAACGTGATGCGAGTGAAGATGAGCGAGAGATTGATGAGATTAACACCGGCGTGTATCTCTTCAACGCCGAGGCACTGACCAGCAGCATCCATAAGATTTCTAAGAACAATTCACAGGGCGAGCTCTATCTCACTGATGTAATTGCGCTCATTAAGAATGAGAGCAATAAAGCTGGTGCAATCTTCTCTAACGATTACACCGAAACTCTAGGCATCAACGATCGCTCCCAACTTGCCGAGTGCGCCGCGATTATGCGCGATCGAATAAATGATGGCCTGATGCGTTCAGGCGTTGCCATCATTGATCCGACCACAACATGGATAGATATCTCAGTAAAAATTGAAGCCGATGCCACAATTCATCCGGGCTCTGGCTTATATGGGAAAACCACTGTCGCAAAATCTGCAGTAATCGGTCCTCGCACAACTCTCACCGACGTCAGCGTTGGTTGCTGCGCCACTGTTTTGGAATCTCACTGCACTGCTGCAACTATTGGCGATAACGCTAATGTCGGCCCGTTCTCGTTCATTCGCCCTGGCACCGTTCTCGCAGCTGGTGCAAAAGTTGGCGCTTATGTAGAAGTAAAGAATTCGACTATTGGCGAGGGTTCCAAGGTTCCACACCTTTCCTATGTGGGAGACGCCACTATTGGTAGCGGCTCAAATATTGGAGCAGCCACAATTTTCGTGAATTATGACGGAGTGGATAAGCACCGTACGGTAGTAGGTGACGAAGTTCGTATCGGAAGCGACACCATGTTGGTCGCACCCGTCACTATCGGAGATGGCGCTTACACCGCAGCAGGATCAGTTATTACCGAAGATGTTCCCGCCGGATCAATCGCCGTAGCGCGATCGAAACAGCGAAATATTCTCGGTTGGGTTCTTCGCAAGCGAGCCAAAACTGCATCAGCAGAAGCAGCTCGTAAAGCAGGAGCTACGGAATAACAACTACAAGAACTGGAGCAGATAAATGAGCGAACTTCGACTATCTTCTGAAAAGCGGTTGCGCCTATTTACTGGTCGTGGTTACCCAGAACTCGCTGAAGGCGTCGCTGAAGAGCTGGGCATCCCGCTTACTCCTACATCTGCCTATGACTTTGCCAACGGTGAAATATTCGTTCGCTTCGAAGAGAGTGTTCGTGGTTGCGATGCGTTCGTATTACAGAGCCATGCTGCGCCAGTTAATAAGCAGATTATGGAACAACTTATTATGGTTGATGCGCTCAAGCGCGCTTCAGCAAAGCGCATCACCGTCGTTGCCCCGTTCTATGGATATGCGCGTCAAGATAAGAAGCACCGTGGTCGTGAGCCAATCTCTGCACGGCTCATGGCAGATCTCTTTAAGACTGCCGGAGCAGATCGCTTAATGGTTGTAGATCTTCACACCTCACAAATTCAAGGTTTCTTCGATGGTCCAGTAGATCATCTCTTTGCACTTCCGTTACTTGCTAATTATGTAGGCAGTAAAGTCGATCGCTCTCGTTTAACAATCGTTTCACCAGACTCTGGTCGAGTTCGCGTTGCAGAACGATGGTCAGATTTACTTGGTGGCTGTCCTATTGCATTTATACATAAGACTCGAGATCCACGCATTCCTAATGAATCTGTAACTGGACGCGTCGTCGGTGATGTACGAGGTCAGACCTGCGTTGTTATTGATGACATGATTGATACTGCCGGAACAATTACCAAAGCCGTCGATGCACTCTTCGCCGATGGCGCTAAAGATGTAATAGTTGCAGCTACGCATGCAGTTCTATCGGGCCCTGCTGTTGAACGCCTCAAAGCTTCTCGCGTTAGCGAAGTAGTTGTTACAGACACTCTTCCTATTCACGAGGATAGTAAGTTCGATGGTTTGACAGTTCTTTCTATTGCGCCATTACTAGCTCGCGCCATTCGCGAGGTGTTTGAGGACGGATCGGTTACAAGTCTCTTCGACGGCCACAGCTAATGAGCACCGTCAAAGGTCTTCACCCGACGAAGCAAGCCCTTATCGATACTGTCGTAAAAATGATGGATTCTCAGAATCCGTCAGAGATAAATAGCGATGATGTACTTGAACGTTCCGGGGTTTCCAAGGGTTCGCTGTATCACCACTTTGAAGATTTCTCGGAACTTATCGAATATGCGTTGGTGGCACGCTTTGCAAGTTTTGTTGACCAGTCCATCTATATGCTCAGCCAAGTTTCAATTCATTCAAAGAATAAATCGGAATTCGTTGCCGGAATTAGAGAAGTTACTCGTGTAACTCAAGCGCCGGCTCGTTCTAATCTTCGTGAAGAGCGTGTTACTGCTATTAGTAAAGCAATGCTCAACCCTCGGATGAAAGAGAAGTTAGGTCAAGAGCAAGAACGCCTGACTCAAGCCCTGGCCGATCTCTTCCGTGAAAGCATCGAACGCGGCTGGGGCAATCCAGCATTTGATCCTCGCGCGATTGCAGTATTAGTTCAGGCCTACACAATTGGTCAGATCGTCGATGATTTCTCGCCGGCCCACATGAAGGAAGAGGATTGGTACACTCTTATAGATGCCATCGCGAGTCACATCTTCTTCTCTGAGGGCAATTAACCCGAATTTGCCTCCACCTAGCCTCGCGGGTTATGGTTATCACCGTTCCGGCGAGGGGTTATTACCCGTAATCGACGGGTGGCTCTCCTGGAACGCATCTATTTAGAGGAGAGATTTACATGGCTGAGATTTCCATCAACGGCTCACGTCGTACTGAATTTGGTAAAGGCGCATCACGCCGCGACCGCCGCGCAGGACTTGTTCCAGCAGTTATTTATGGCCACGGTGCAGCTCCACAACACGTCGCACTTCCAGCTCGCGAACTTGGTGCAGCTCTTAAGCAATCTAACGTTCTTCTCGATGTCGTTGTTGACGGTCAGACTGAGCTCACTCTTCCTAAGTCTGTTACACGTCACCCACTGACCTCCGCTCTCTCACACATTGACCTCATCGTTGTTCGTCGCGGTGAGAAGGTAATCGTTGATGTTCCAGTCCACACAAGTGGCGAGCACGATCGCGATGGAATTCTTGAGCACAATAACAACTCCATTCAAGTTGAAGTTGAAGCAACTTCAATTCCTGCCTTCCTTACTTTGGATATGACTGGCTTAGCTGCTGGACTATCTCTCTATGCCAAGGATGTAGTTCTTCCCGCAGGTGTTGTTTTGATCTCTGATCCGATGATGCCTGTCGTTCACCTTTCCGAGAAGTCAGCTGCCGCAGAAGAAGTAGCCGCACCAGCAGCAGATGCAGCCGTGGCACCAGCAGCAGATGCAGAGCCTGCGAAGGAATAATTCGCAGCACAATTAATAAATGGATACTTCGCGTTGGTTGGTTCTAGGGTTAGGAAACCCCGGAACCAACTACGCACAGACTCGCCATAACATCGGACAGATGGTCATTAATTATCTGGCGGTCAATTCAAAATTCTCTACACATAAATCTAAGACTGAAGTCGCAGATATTCGCGTTGCAGGTCATCCAGTTACTCTTGCAAAATCTCAGGGTTTTATGAACGATTCTGGTGGACCTACAAAAGCGCTAGCTGATTTCTATAAAGTAGATGCATCTCACCTCATTGTTATTCATGATGAAATTGATATCGCTTTTAATACAATACGAATCAAAATTGGCGGAAGTGATAACGGCCATAATGGCTTAAAATCCATAACTCAACACTTCGCTGGGTCAGATTATTACCGTGTACGAATGGGTGTGGATCGTCCACCTGCGCCACAAGATCCCGCAGACTTTGTTCTCAAGCCTTTCGCTAGCGCCGAGAAGAAAGAGTTAGATGATTTCATCGCACGCGGTGCCCTTGCGGTAGAACGTCTTATTGAAAAGGGTTTAGAGAGCGCGCAGCAAGAGTTTAATAAGTAAATCAGCCAGTATTGCGCAGACCAGCTGCAACACCATTAACCGTCAATAACAGCGCCCGTCGTAACAGTGGATCAATATCATCTGGGTTTGCCCGTACCTGGGCCAGCAAAGTTACTTGCAACATATGTAATGGCGCTAAGTAGGTGTCACGCACTTCAAGAGTTCTAGCCAGAATTGCCTGGTCGCCAAGTAATTGACTCTTACCGGTCAAGAGCAGAATTTCCGATTTAGTTAAATTGAATTCTTTCTCAATCACATCAAGGAAATGGTGGAGAGATGGGTCAACGAGCTTTTCTACATACTTACGAGACATAGAGAGATCCGTTTTTACCAGGGTCATTTCAACATTTGAAATAAAGGTACGGAAGAAGTGCCACTCCTTAAGCATCTCGGTAAGAACTTCAGACTTGCCGGACTCACGTGCAGCTTTGAGTCCAGAGCCAACTCCAAACCAGCCAGGAACAATCTGTCGCGATTGAGTCCAACCAAAGACCCAGGGAATTGCGCGCAGCGATCCAAGGCCTCCAGTTGCATCCGGACGACGAGATGGACGTGAACCTAAGAAAAGATTTCCGAGTTGCTCAACCGGAGTTGACTCGTAGAAATATCGTGGCAGATCGGGATGATCAATTAGTGTGCGGTACGAGCGAAAAGCGTTCTCGCTCACGTGGTCCATGCAATCATTCCAAGATTGAAGCGCTTCGGCACTCTGGCGAGGTTTACGGTTAAGCACAGTTGCTTCGAGCGCAGCAGCAAGAGTCAACTCCACATTCTCACGTGCAAGTGCAGGTAGCGAGTATTTATCTGAAATGACTTCGCCTTGTTCAGTCATTTTGATCTGACCATCAAGTGAACCCCATGGCAGAGCTATAAGTGCATCATATGTAGGACCGCCACCGCGACCAACAGAGCCACCGCGTCCATGGAAGAGGCGGAGCGTGACGCCATGTTTCATTGCGATATCGCGCAACTTACGTTGTGCACGATGAATCTCCCATTGCGATGTAGTGATACCCGCATCCTTGTTGGAGTCGGAATATCCGAGCATGACCTCTTGGATATTGTCACGAAGTGATACGAGTCGACGGTAATCCGGATTGGAGAGCAGATTATCTAGAATGGTATCTGCGCTTTGGAGCTCAGCAACTGTTTCAAGAAGTGGTGCAAATCCAATCTTTGCAAACTGCTTATCGCCGTGAAGTGAAATAAGACCAGCAATTTTGGCTAGCAATACTGGAGCCAGCACATCGATATGGCTCTTGGTCATAGAGATGATGTAAGTCTCCATTACTTCTGGACCAAATTTTTCAATGAGCTCACGAATCGCAACGAAGGTATCCAGAGTCTTTTGGGCTGGCTCATCGAGGCTTGGCGATGAGGTAAATGAGCTAGATGCAAGATCGCTCACAATTATGGATTCGCGGTTGCTGTATTTCTCGCCGAAGATTTGCGCAAGTACATGATGATGAGCTTCCGAGTGTTCACGAACATCCATGGTCGCGTGCGTAATTCCAAAGCTTGAAACGGTGCGGATAACTCGCTCGAGTAAGCCAGTGGCGATTAGTTCACCACGATGTTGAAGAAGTGAATCTCGCATAATGTTTAGATCAGCTAGTAATTGCGCAGTACTTTCGTAATCTCGACCGGGAACATGTGGATCACTGGCCGCATGCCGCTTTGCGGTGAGAACTAATTTATGACGAATGGCAGTGGCTTTCAAACGATACGGCTCTTCAACATAAAGTCTTCGGAAACGATCTTCTACTTCAGGCAAACGTGCCAGATCGGCTTCGACCGAGGCGTTAAGTTCTGCCGATGCTCCTGCAATTCGAGTAGAGACCGAGAGCGCTTGGCGCAGTTCATCTAAAGCTGCAATCATTACGCGGATAAAGTGTCCAGTTTGAAGAACTATTGCATCTTTTGTGACCGTGGCGGTGATGTGTGGATTGCCATCGCGATCACCACCAATCCATGTTCCGAAACTTAACGGGCGGGAGGTGGGAGATACGGTGATACCTAAACGAGAAAGTTCATGGGCAAAGTCATCTAGAACTTCTGGAATTGTTAATTTAAATAAATCATCTAAATAATAGAGAGCATTCATTGCTTCATCGAGCGGTTCGGGTCGACCTAAGCGAAGCTCGTCAGTCTGCCAGAGTAAGTCCACTGCCTCTGCCAGACGTCGATATGTGGTATTTGAATCTGGTTCATCCAAGAGCGCAGCGATGGTGGACATCTTGCTCAGTACTGAGCGACGAGCGGCTTCAGTGGGATGCGCAGTAAATACTGGGCGGACTGAGAATTTGTTAATCCATTCTTGAATGTTCTCTTTCGTAAGTTCAGGATTGATCTTGGCCGCTTCTTCAATTCGGTCAACTGCCCGAGCTAGCCAAGAGCCACCGGCACTTCTTTCATTGGCCAAAACTCGCGCACGATGCACTTGCTCGGCAACGTTAGCTAAATTGAAGTAGGTACTAAATGCACGCACTAGTTCAACGCTCTGGTGGACAGTTAAATTCTCTAAGAGCTCATCGCCAGATCCATCACGGACGGCACTGCGCACTTGTTCGACTAGCGCTAGGAGTTGCGCGCCTTCTTGACGGACCAAACTCTCGCCCAAGAGATCACCGAGCTTACGTACATCAGCGCGAAGACTGGCGTTATCTTGTGGATCTACGGGCGAATTCACTGACTCATTCTCGCAGGATAAACGAGGTAGATGTGACCGATTTATATCCGTAGACTTCTCGGTATTCACCCCCATCTCATTGAGATGTGGGGCTTTTGGCGTTGTTTCGGGAGCGAAAGGAGTTTGTTGCCATGGCACTTCTTCGCGCGTTCTCGCATTTCTCAGCTCGCGAGATACCAGCGGTCGATAGCGATACTGAACTTGCGGCGGCACCTAGCGCGCATGGTCTTATTTTGTCGATGGTCACAGAATCGACACCGCTATTAATTGTCGCGCCATCTTCACGAGTTGCCGATGAAATTAGAGATGAAATCATTTCTTACACCGGCAAAGAAGTTTTAGAATTCCCACCTTGGGAAACTCTTCCGCATGAGCGCTTGAGTCCAAAGAGCGATACGGTCACAAAACGTGTGAGCACTTTGCATGCCTTAGCAACAAGGCCGGCACAAATTCAAGCAGTCGTCACTTCAATCCGAGGGTTGATTCAACCCATTATTGCTGATCTCTTAAGTGAAGAATTTCCGGTTCTGGAAATCGGGGCCGAGTGTGGATTGCAACAACTTGTTCTGAACCTGTCTTATCTTGGATATGCGCGAACAGATCTGGTTGAACGTCGAGGTGAGTTTGCGGTACGCGGTGGCATCGTAGATATCTTCCCAGCAGATTGCGAGCACCCTGTTCGAATTGATTTTTTCGGTGATGAAATCGAAGAGTTACGATTCTTTACAGTTGCAGATCAGCGAACTTTTGCACCCGTCACCGGTTCTTTAACGATTTATCCGTGCCGAGAACTAGCGCTCAGCGAAGATGTGAAGAAAAGAGCTGCATATTTAGCTGCAGAATTTCCGGCAATCGCAGAAATGTGCGAGAAAATATCGAACGGGATTTCCGTGGAGGGAATGGAATCCCTGGCTGGTGCACTCAAACCAGAGATGAGTTCGCTGCTCTCATTTCTACCCGAGAATTTTAAGGTCATGATTATTGATGCGCCACGTGCACAATCGAGATCAGCGGATTTAATCTCAACAAATGAAGAGTTTCTAGAGGCTTCATGGTCGACCGCAGCCATGGGCGCGAAAGCGCCTATTGATTTCACAGATCAAGTTGGCGCTGGTGGATATTTTGAATTAGAAGAGTTGAAGAATGAGGCAAGTAGGCGTGGGTTTTCTTGGCGCGAACTCAATTCTTATCAATCTAATCCTGAACTTGATAATTCGCTCGATACTTTTGCTTCAGTGCCAATATATAACAGCAAGGTTGAACCATTTATTGAAGATGTGAAGAGCTGGTTTAACGCAGGCTACCAAGTGATTTTCAGCGCTATGGGCTCGGGAATTCTTGAACGATATCGAGATTTACTCGCTGAAGAAGAGCTACCAGTTCGTATCATTAAAGAGGTAAATACAGCGCTGACAAATGATGCAATTTATCTTCTCACTTCCCATGTGAATCACGGCTTTATCAGTGAGCGATTTAAGACAGCTCTTATTACCGAGAAAGATATTTCAGGTCAACGTTCCTCCAGCAAGGATTCTGCTCGCATGCCTTCTCGGCGCAAGAAAGCTATTGATCCGGTAGAACTTAAGCCAGGCGATTTTGTTGTGCACGAACAACATGGAGTTGGGCGCTATATCGAACTTGTACAACGAACGGTCGTAGGGACATCTCGAGAATATGTCGTCATTGAGTACGCATCTTCAAAGCGAGGTCAGCCGGCCGATCGCCTATTTGTGCCTACAGATACCCTAGAACAAGTCACGAAGTATGTGGGAGGCGAAGCCCCATCTGTTCACCGAATCGGTGGTGCAGATTGGCAAAATGCAAAGCGCAAAGCACGTAAAGCTGTTAAACAAATAGCTGCTGAACTCATTCAATTATATGCGGCACGAATGGCTGCACCTGGCTATGCATTTTCACCAGATACTCCCTGGCAACGCGAACTTGAAGAAGCATTTGCATATGTTGAAACCGCTGATCAAATGTCAACTATTGATGAAGTGAAACGAGATATGGAACGCTCTTATCCGATGGATCGCATTGTCTGTGGTGACGTGGGCTACGGAAAAACAGAAATTGCGGTACGTGCAGCTTTTAAAGCGGTTCAGGATGGTAAGCAGGTAGCGATACTTGTACCCACAACTCTCTTGGTTCAACAACATCTTGCCACTTTCCAAGGAAGATATACAGGCTTTCCCATCAAGGTAGCGGGCCTATCCAGATTCAATTCACCCAAGGTCAGTCGTGAAATTGTTGCGGGCATTGAAGATGGTTCGTTAGATATCGTGATTGGTACCCACCGATTGCTCTCTAAGGACATTCAATTTAAAGATTTAGGACTGGTTGTCGTTGATGAAGAGCAGAGATTTGGCGTAGAACATAAAGAGGAGTTGAAGAAAACCCGGACCAATGTGGATGTCCTATCTATGTCTGCAACTCCAATTCCTAGAACGTTAGAGATGGCCATTACGGGTATTCGAGAAATGTCGAATATCACGACTCCGCCAGAAGAACGTCATCCAGTTCTCACATATGTAGGACCGCTGGATGATAAACAGATAACGGCCGCGATTCATCGCGAGCTACTACGTGATGGACAGATCTTCTTCGTTCATAACCGTGTTGAAAGCATCGATGGGGTAGTTGAGCGATTAAAGAAACTTGTTCCTGAAGCACGTATTCGCGTTGCTCATGGCCAGATGAACGAACACGATTTAGAGGAAGTTATTCTCGCTTTTTGGGAGGGAGACTTCGATATTTTAGTTTCGACGACAATTATCGAAAATGGGATCGATGTCCCTAACGCAAACACTCTTATTGTCGATAGATCAGAGAATTATGGGCTCTCGCAGTTGCATCAACTTCGTGGACGTGTAGGTCGAAGTCGTGAACGCGCATATGCCTACTTCTTATACTCTCCAGATAAGCCGCTGACCGAAGTTGCTCACGATCGTTTAACCACAATAGCTACAAATTCTGAATTAGGTTCAGGTATGCAAGTAGCCCTCAAGGATTTAGAAATTCGTGGCGCTGGTAATCTTTTAGGTGGCGAGCAATCAGGACATATTGCAGAAGTTGGCTTCGATTTGTATATGCGGATGGTCAGCGAGGCAGTCAGTGAGTTCAAAACTGGAATTGTCCCTGATTCACAGGACGACCCTCGAATTAGAGAGTGCAAAGTCGAGCTTCCAATAACCGCACATATTCCAGTTGAATACCTACCTTCAGAGCGCCTTCGATTAGATATTTATCGTCGCATGGCAGATTCCAGTTCTCAAGCAGAGTTAGATGCGATTGCAGAAGAGTTAAAAGACCGCTTTGGAGAATTACCGGAGCCGGCACGAGATTTATTGGCGGTCGCCTCATTGCGAGTCATTGCCAAGAATTTTGGACTTACTGAAGTTGTCCTTCAAGGAAAATTCTTGCGCCTTTCGCCGCTGATGATTCCTGATTCAATCGGCATGCGCCTAGCCCGCGTCTACCCAGGATCCTTGGTGAAGGCCGCCACATCAAGCGTATTAGTAGCCCGTTCGGCCGCCCCGAATTGGATGGGAGGCGAGGAAGTAGGAGATACTTCAGTCCTGCCATGGGCGATTGAAGTCCTCAATACAATCGTGGCGCCATCGGTATCAACTTCGAAATGAATGGGGTTTTAGTGAAGAGCATCAAGTCAGTTGTCGGAGTACTTCTTGCCGCCACTAGCGTTTTTCTTCTTTCAAGTTGCTCAACTGTCGATTCGGCAGCAAGCGTTGGCAAGGAATCAATTTCAGTAACAACCGTTGAAAACTCAGTAAAAGCTATTCTTGATGAGCGTGCTGCTGTCGATACTAATGGAATGGAACTATCGACTGGCGCAAAACTAAGTCAAGATGTTGTTCGCTTCCACCTGGTTGCACTTCTCTTGCAGGAAGTTGGCGTGAAATACCGTGCTATTCCTACTGAAGCACAGATCGCAACACGTCGTGCGGCAATCGTTGAGCAAGTTGGCGGTGAGAAGTCTCTTCCGCAGGCGCTCGTTGGCGCAGGTATTGCTGCTCAAGATTTCAATGGTTATGTAAAGACGATGCTCATCTCTGAACGTCTAGGACAGGTTGCTCAAGCAGCCGGTGTTGATAACACCAATGGTGCAGCGATTCAAGCCCTCGTTGTTGGAATGGCTTCTAAGAAAGGCGTTGTTGTTAATCCTCGCTACGGTGCATGGGATGCAGAGAATGCAAATGTCATCGACAAAGAACCAAATACTGCCGTAACCAATAAGTAGTAAATACCGTTTTATGGATAGTTCTTCAGAACTAATTCGATTACGCGAAGTTATGGATCGCCTCCGCTC
>WLRE01000030.1 GCA_009698045.1 Actinomycetota bacterium
AGCACAATCCTTGTCGTTGATGACAATCAAGATATTCGCGATCTCGTCACGTTGATATTGGCTGATGAGGGTTTTACAACTCTCGATGCCAAAGATGCGAATGAAGCGATGGAGGTACTTGAGAAATCACATCCATCTTTAGTTCTACTCGATGTAATGATGCCGGGTAAATCTGGCATTGAATTACTCCGCGAGATTCGCGCCCATCGCGATTCTCGAATAAATGAAACGCCAGTCTTAATGATGACCGCTAAATCTGAGATTGTAGATATTGATTTAGCAATTAGTGCCGGAGCTAGTTCTTACATAGTTAAACCATTCATCGCAGAATCTGTTATCGATAAAGTCATTGCGTTTCTACCTGAGGAGAAGGATTAAGACTATGAACAAGTCTCTTCGCCTAGTTTCACATCTCTCTATTGGAGCAATTCTCCTCGCATCAGTCACAATTGCTACCTCTGCCTCGGGTGCAATCACAAAGGCAAGCGTTAATCCTTATGGCGCATCCTCGATAGATCCAGCGGCCCTAACAGATGTGATTCTGACCCTCAGCTCTAAAGGGGTTACAAAGAAATATATAATCGCAGATTTAGAGAAGATGGCGACCAAAGTGATCACTATCAATGAACCATTTGTAAAGAAGGTCCAGAAGTTCAATGTAATTCCGCTCTCTCAATTATTTGCTAAAGTAAAGATTTCTCCGAAGCAGAAAGTTGTGACTCTCGCGCTCAATGATTATGCATATGCGAATACTGCCGGTAATTTTTTATCAGCACAGGGTTACTTAGCTGTCTTGCGCAACGGTGAGCCGATTCCTTACGATCAGGGTGGTCCTATCCGAATAATCTTTCCCGATAATAGTAAGTGGGCCAAGAATTTAGACCCCTGGAACTGGTCCCTACAGTCCATCACTGCGAAATAACTTTAAGAGACCTTCCCCACGATGAATAACTTTTCTGGCGCTAGTCGAGATTTTGTTGAGGAGACTCGATTTAGGCTCACCCGCGGCCAAGAGATTTTGGGTGCACTTCTTGTCATAAGCGTTTTAATCTTTGGTATCTCTACTGTCACGAGTTCTCGAAACTCTATCTCTCAGGCGCGGTTACTCAGTGATGCCGAAGCTCCTTCAGCCTCCATCATCTTTACCCAGAGAGAGACCCTGGTTTACACAGCTAGATACTCACAATGGCTTGCCGGACAAGTGGACCGCCGTACAGTACAAATCGCTAGAGCTCTCCTTGCTCAACGATTGAGTGTTATTGATGCTGCAGGTAATGCCATTGGCGAGAGATTGAGTAGCCATTTCTTGGAGTCAATTAAACTTTCGGATTCATTTCTCGCAAGCACGAGTCCAGGCATCATTAACGCCGCTGATCAGAAGCGCCTAAGGGTCATTTCTCAACCAGCAATTGAGGCGATACTCCTTAATTCACGCCAGCTCACTGAGGCATATCAGCACGCTGTTGATCGACAAATTCGAAGCCAGGTAGTTGCCCGTGAAAGAGTGGCTCGAATAAATCTTGCACTCTTGATCTGGATTGGCCTCCTATTTGTTGCCCTGTTGGTGTGGGCTGGTTCCACTACTCGGCGCCAATATAAACGTGGGCGTGACGCCATTCATGAGGAGAAACGAGTCTTAAACGCCCTGCATGAAGAGCTCTTAGGGACGCAGAAGAATCTTGCTGATATGCAGACCTTAAGTGAGGTAAAGAATGAATTTATATCCACAATCAATCACGAGCTGCGCACGCCTCTCACCTCGATTATTGGCTATGTAGGCCTGATCCGAAAGCGTGTAGAAAAAGAGAGCCCCATTCTTGAAATTTCACATCTCGTCGATACTTTAGATCGCAACGCACTCGCCCTTATGGACTTGGTAGAAAGCATGCTTTCAATATCTCGGTTAGATTCTGAGAATTACTCCCTTAAGTTATCGAAGGTTGATTTAGCGCTCAATGTCGAGTCAATCCTCTTTATCTTAGAATCACAAATTGCGGCAAAGAAAATATCAGTAAATTTTCATACCGAGCCTGATCAATTCATTATCGAGGGTAATAACAGCCAGATTTCTCAGATATTTATGAACCTCCTAACAAATGCAATTAAATTTAGTCCCGACAGCTCTGAGATCACGATTGATTTCAGGGATGAGAAATTGGCAGACAAGGCAGCAGAAGTTGTAGTCAGAGTTATTGATCAAGGAATGGGAATTCCGGCTGAAGATATTCCACAACTCTTTACGCGCTTCTTTCGAGCTCGAAACGCGGTTTCAGATCAAGTACAAGGAACTGGCCTCGGGTTAGCAATCGTTCAAAAAATTCTCGAGGCTCATGGTGGCACGATTCATGTTCAATCTGAACTCGGCGCAGGAACCACTATGGAGATGAGATTTCCGCAAGCGCTATCGCAGGTAGATGAGATGGTTGCTGCTAGAAGGAGTCAAGTTTTGGATAGGTCAATCGCCACAATGAATTCAGCATCAGTACCTGATGTGGCAGCAGCTGCGCACGAAACTGGTGGCGCTATCGGTTTCTACACCTATGAAAGTGAGGGCGAGAAGATTCTTGAGATTTCGCGAGTAGTTGCCAAACTTCCAGAGTCAGCCATTGATGAGATTGAGAATTATCGTCGAGAGATTCTCATGATTCTTGAAAAAGCCAAGCACGACCTAGGAGAGGTTCAATAATGCAACGAGAGCTTGTTTTAGTAGTAGATGACAATGCCGACATTCGTCACTTTGTGAGAACGAGTTTAGAAGAGGAGGGGTTGCGAGTAATTGAAGCGGACGATGGTTCTAGCGCACTCTCAAAATTTCACGACTCTAAGCCATCGGTAATTATTCTTGATCTCTCCATCGGTCAGCCAGATGGCTTTGAAGTCTGTCGTGAAATCCGTAAAACTTCGACTGTTCCAATCATTATGCTAACTAATCGTGGCGAAGAGATGGATGAAGCGATGTGTTTAGCGGCCGGCGCCGATGATTACATCACCAAACCAGTCTCTTCTCGCATACTCAACTTGCGAGTGACAACCCAACTCCGGCATAGAAGCTTAGGAGTGGTAATCGGCGCTACCGTTCTTGAGGTTGAAAACCTCTCTCTCAATACCGAAAGCCGAGAACTAATAGTTGGCACCGAACGCGTTGCACTCACCAAGACCGAATACGATTTCTTTAGATTGTTAATGGAACAACCCACACGTGTATTTACTCGCGAACAGGTCATCGAAGCAATTGGCGGCAGTGTTGATTTTTCTAGCGACCATCTGCTCGATACTCATGCCTCGCGCCTTCGCCTCAAGATCAAGGCGGCCGGGGGACCTCGGGTGATTTCAGCGATTCGAGGGGTCGGATACCGCTTAATTCCCCTGCAATAATCCTCAATTTGGCCTATTTCCAAGGGTTGAGCTCATTTTGACCCCACCCCACGCGGACGGGTAACCTAGCCCTCTGCTCAAGCGGCTTTACAGCCACCGGGCTAAACCAGAAGAAAACCAGAACTTAAAGCTAGAAAGAGAGATACCTCGTGCGCACATTTACACCAAAAGCCGGTGACGTTTCACGTAAGTGGCATGTCATTGATGCAGAAGGCGTTGTACTAGGTCGTCTTGCTAGCCATGCAGCGGTCCTTCTTCGCGGAAAGCATAAGACCACCTTCGCACCTCATATCGATATGGGTGACTTCGTCGTTGTTATCAACGCAGAGAAGGTTGTCCTTACCGGACAAAAAGCTGGACAGAAGTTTGCTCACCACCACTCCGGTTTCCCAGGCGGTATGACTTCAATCGTGTACTCAGATTTGCTTAACCAGGATCCAACTCGCGTTGTTGAAAAGGCGATTCTTGGAATGATTCCTAAGAACAAGCTCGGACGTTCAGTCGGAACAAAGCTCAAGGTCTACGCAGGCCCAACACATCCACATGCTGCTCAGAACCCAACAGCATTTGTATTTAATCAAGTTTCCCAAATCGTGAAGAAGTAATAGGAGCTATAGCTAATGTCAGATTTCGATACAACCATTGACGCTGATTTGGACGAAGTTCCAACTTCTTACAGCTCCAGCACACCTGCTGCTGCAACTAACCGCCCAGCAATCACAGCACCAGGAGGCGGCACCGGTCGTCGTAAGGAAGCTGTTGCTCGCGTTCGCCTAGTACCTGGTTCAGGTAAGTGGGTTGTTAACGGTAAGGCACTTGAAGTTTATTTCCCTAACAAGGTTCACCAACAATTAGTTTCAGAGCCATTCCGCACTGTTGGTGCTGAAGGTTCATACGATGTAATCGCTCGCATCAATGGTGGCGGAACATCAGGACAAGCAGGAGCACTTCGCCTCGGCGTTGCTCGTGCACTAAACGAGATTGATACAGATGCAAACCGTCCAGCACTTAAGAAGGCTGGCTTCCTCTCTCGTGACGCTCGCGTCATCGAGCGTAAGAAGTACGGTCTGAAGAAGGCACGTAAGCGCTCGCAATACAGCAAGCGTTAATTCTTCTTATCGATTCGATTATTTACTAATGGCCCTCTTTGGCACCGATGGTGTTAGAGGTCTTGCCAATCGCGATCTCACTGCAGAACTTGCCCTCGATTTAGCTGTTGCTGCTGCACATATTCTTGGTGAAGCAGGCGCTTTTAAGGGCCATCGCCCTCGTGCAATTGTTGGTCAAGATTCGCGAGCTTCCGGAGAGTTCCTCGAAGCAGCAGTTATTGCTGGCCTTGCTAGCGCAGGCGTAGATGTCTATCGCGTAGGCGTATTACCCACACCAGCTATCGCACATTTAGTTGCAGAATCTGGTGCAGATTTAGGCGTAATGATTTCGGCATCACATAACCCGATGCCAGATAATGGAATTAAGTTCTTCTCCAAAGGCGGCGGCAAACTCGATGACCAACTCGAGCAAGCGATCGAAGCTCGTCTTGGCGAGAAATGGGAGCGCCCAACTGGCCGCGATGTTGGTCGCGTAATTAATGACGAGAGCGCATCAGAGCGCTACTTGTATCACTTACTCTCTTCCCTCACCACAAATCTCAAGGGACTTACCGTTGTGGTGGATTGCGCTAATGGCGCTTCATCTGATGTAGCTCCTACTTCTTATCACCGTGCGGGTGCAAAAGTTATCTCCATCAATAACAGCCCTGATGGCTGGAACATTAATGAGAACTGCGGCTCAACCCATATGGAATCTTTGATTGCAAAGGTAAAAGAAGTTGGCGCAGATCTAGGTATTGCCCACGATGGTGACGCCGATCGATGTTTAGCAGTGGATGCCAAGGGCAACTTAATTGATGGCGATTTTATTATGGCAATTTTAGCTACTCATCTTAAAGTTTCGACTGTTGTTGGAACTGTGATGTCTAACCTTGGCTTTGTTAAGGCGATGGAAGCTTCAGGTATTAAAGTTGAGAAGACCGCGGTAGGCGATCGTTACGTACTTGAAAATATGTTGGCCAACAACCACACTCTTGGTGGCGAGCAATCTGGCCACATTATTTTGCGCAACCATGCCAACACTGGTGATGGAGTTTTGACTGCACTTCACTTAATGCAAGTGATGGTCGAGACCGACAAATCACTGGAAGACCTTGCTGCCGTTATGAAGCGATTTCCTCAAGTTCTGATTAATGTAAAAGATATCGATAAATCACGACTCGATTCATCGAAGGCAATTTCAGAGATGATCGCTTCCTGTGAATCTGAACTTGGGGACAATGGACGCATTTTGGTCCGCGCCTCCGGCACTGAATCACTAGTACGCGTGATGGTCGAAGCTGCATCAATTGCGACCGCTCAAGAAATCGCCGAGAAGTTGGCTGAAATAGTAAGATTAGAACTGAAGTAATCACTTAACTTTTTAAGGAGCCTTAACCATGTGTGGCATCGTTGGATACACCGGTAAAGGCTTAGCCCTCTCACCTGTCCTCGAAGGACTTCGTCGCCTGGAATATCGCGGCTATGACTCTGCTGGAATCGCACTCGTCGTTACCAAAGGCGCACCACTCTGGATTGAAAAACGTGCCGGAAAACTTGGCAACTTAGAAGAAATTTTGGGCGATGCAATTCCTGAATCTCACAGCGGAATCGGTCATACTCGCTGGGCGACTCATGGCGGTCCCACAGACGACAACGCACATCCGCATTTAGATAATGAGGGCAAGTTAGCCCTTATCCATAATGGAATAATTGAAAATTACGTTGAACTCCGGGCAGAGCTTGAAAAGCGTGGACATACCTTTAAATCTGAAACGGATACTGAGTCCGTAGTGCATTTACTGAGTGATGCTCGCAAAACTCACAAGGGTGATCTTGCGGCAGCGATGCGCGAAGTCTGCGGCCAATTGCGTGGCTCATTTACGCTACTTGCGATTCACTCCGATGAACCCGGTCGCATCGTCGGTTCTCGTCGCAATTCTCCACTAGTAGTCGGTGTTGGTGAAGGTGAGAACTTCTTAGCATCAGATGTCTCAGCATTTATTTCGCACACTAAGCGCGCACTCGAGCTCGGGCAAGACGAGGTAGTTGATATCACTGCATCATCCATTGTTGTAACGGATGCATCAGGCAAAGTTCTACCACACCGCGAATATGAAATTTCATGGGATGCCAGTGCAGCAGAGCGCGGGGGCTATGCCCACTTCATGCTGAAAGAAATTTACGAACAACCCAAAGCGATTGCAGATACGTTAATTGGTCGCACCGCCGGGTTAGATCCAGAAATAACTGCTGGGATTGATCTAAAGGGAATTAATAAAGTTGTGATTATTGCCTGTGGAACTGCCTACCACGCGGGCCTTGTCGGCAAATATGCAATTGAGAAATGGGCAGATATTTCAGTAGATGTTGAACTCGCCTCTGAATATCGTTATCGCGAACCCAGTGTTGATGCACAGACCTTGATAATTCCGATCTCTCAATCTGGCGAGACGATGGACACTTTGATGGCCATGCGTTATGCCCGCAGCCATGGTGCTCGGGTATTTTCAGTGTGCAATACCAACGGATCTACTATTCCTCGCGAATCCGATGCGGTGCTTTATACCCATGCTGGTCCTGAAATCGCAGTCGCATCGACAAAGGCATTTACGGCCCAACTCATTGCCATGTACCTACTTGCACTTCACTTAGGTCGTGTTCGCGGAACCCTCGATTCAAAGATTGCTCACGAGATTGAATTAGAGCTTGCAGAACTTCCTGCCAAGGTAGAGCAAGTTCTTGAGACCGTAGAGCCGTTACGTGAGCTCACCCGTAAATTTAAGGATTCTTCTTCAATGCTCTTCCTTGGTCGCCACGTTGGATTTCCAACTGCGCTTGAAGGAGCTCTTAAGCTCAAGGAGCTTGCTTACATGCACGCTGAAGGATTCGCTGGTGGTGAACTCAAACATGGACCTATCGCACTTATTGATACCGGAACACCTGTTATCGCGATTATGCCGGCAGTGGGTACGTTGCTTGCCGAAAAGATGGCGAGCAATGTTCAAGAAGTAAAAGCGCGTGGCGCAATCATTATTGCAATTTCTGATGCGCCGCTAGCATCGGCGGATCACCTCATTCGTATTCCATCAACGCACGAATTTCTACAACCAATTCTTTCGGTGGTCCCGTTGCAAGTTATTGCTTACGAGATGGCAATCGCTCGAGGCAATGACGTTGACCAACCTCGCAACCTCGCAAAATCTGTAACTGTTGAGTAGGTAAATATCGATGAGTGTCGACCTTATTGTTAAACGCCGAGCACAGATGAAGCGTGCGATTAAGCAGTCCATCCTTCTCTTTGTCGGCTTTCTTATTACTTCGCAACAGATTCTGACAAAGGGCTTGCTTTACGATATCGATCACCACGTCGTAAATATGAAGCACTATCGAATTACGGGCATGGCAAGCCACTTTCTCTTAGCGATGGATGATTTAGGTCTTCGATGGTTTACTGCGACAGTCCTCTTAGTATCAGCGGCAATAATTGGATGGCGGTTTAAATCCTTTAGGCCTTTGAATTTGTCGTTACTCGCCCTACTTAGTCTCAACCTCGTAGTGGGATGTGCA
This sequence comes from Actinomycetota bacterium, assembly GCA_009698045.1. GTDB lineage: Bacteria > Actinomycetota > Actinomycetes > Nanopelagicales > Nanopelagicaceae > AAA044-D11. The sequence goes on from WLRE01000030.1 coordinate 8,034, forward strand.
AAATTAGTTTTCGGTCGCTCCAAGCCTCGCCTACATTTTGATGAATTACATGTGGGTGGACTTTCCTACCCCAGTGGCCACGCGGCAAATGCGCTGATCTCTTGGGGGCTACTCGCCTACATAATTTATCGATACACCAAACGTGCGCCATTTAATGGCGTGAATTTGACTTGGGTAGTCGTGCTCTTCTCGGTAGCAGTCTGCGTTGCATCACTTATTCGAAACACACACTGGCTCTCTGATTTGATTGGCGGCCTCTTTCTTGGTGGTTCAATTTTGGTCGCAATAATTGCCGTTGATCGCTATTTCCCCTCAAAGAAACAACCCTCCTGATGAGTTCCATTTTCGGAATAGGTATTGATGTCGTTAACATCGACCGATTTCAAGAATCTCTCGATCGCACGCCAGGTCTCCTCACAAGAATTTTCACACCGACCGAAGCCACGCTTCCTTTGTCGTCCCTTGCAGCACGATTTGCTGCGCGTGAAGCGTTAGCAAAAGCGTTAAATGCTAAAGCGCCATTTAATTGGCTTGAGGCTGGAATTATTAACGAACCGTCGGGTAAACCCGCTTTCAATTTCTCTGGCGAAATGGCCAAGCGACTCCATGAATTCAATGTTCATCTGACCCTCTCCCATGACGCAGGTATTGCCTCAGCTATGGTAATTGTGGAGAACAAATGAAGAATCGCGCGGAAGTTAGGATTGATCTTGAAGCACTTGCGCACAACATTACTCACGCTAAGAGCGGCGGTACTGCTGAAGTATTAGCGGTCGTGAAGGCAAATGCATATGGGCACGGTCTTATCCCAGTTGCACAGGCAGCACTCGCTTCCGGCGCGACTTGGTTAGGTACAGCGCTTCTTGAAGAAGCGTTCGAACTTCGCAATGCAGGAATTAATGCGCCAATCATCGCTTGGCTCACTCCGCCAGGAGCGGCATTTGAAAAGGCAATTGAACTAAATATTGATCTCTCAGTGCCATCGGTAGCGATTCTTAATCAAATTTCAGAGGCGTCACAGAAGTTAGGAAAGCGGGCGCGGGTACATATAGAGGTCGATACGGGAATGACCCGGGGCGGGCTTCTTGAAGAGTGGGAAGAATTCCTCAAACTCTTGCCTAGCGCACATGTGGAAGTTGTTGGTTTCTGGACTCACTTCGCCCGAGCAGATGAACCGCTATCGGATTACACACAAATTCAGATAAATGTATTTGAGGCAAAACTTCTTGAACTGCAGCATGCCGGATGTTCTCCACAAATTATTCATTATGCGAATTCCGCAGCGACTCTATTAAGTATTGGCATTGATCAAAAAATGGTTCGCCTCGGAATTGCTATGTATGGACTCTCACCAGATATTGGATTTATGGGACATTCAGCCGCACTTGGGTTGCGACCTGTTATGAGTATCGCTGCGCAACTCCACCTCGTGAAGAAAGTTCCGGCAGGTTCACCGGTGGGTTATGGCGGAACTGCGGTAACAGAAAGAGAGACCGTCCTTGGCGTTGTTGCAATGGGTTATTCAGACGGAATTCCCCGCAATGCTTCCTCTGCCACCGGAGTTACGCATAACGGAAAACGTGCACCAATCATTGGCCGAGTATCAATGGATCAATTTGTTGTCGATTTAGGCCCAGATTCCACTGCGCAGGCAGGCGATGAAGTTCTCGTAATCAGCCAGACTGGCTACACCGCAGATGATTGGGCAAGTGCTTCCGGAACAATTAATTACGAGATAGTTACCCGAATCGCAGCTCGCGTGCCTAGAATCTCCGTGTGAACACAGTCAGTCCGCTGCTCTCGGTATCAGGGCTTCATGTTCAATTTGGTGGCTTAACCGCGCTAGATAGCGCCAGTTTTAATATTTCTCCTCATTCAGTGGTTGCATTAATTGGTCCTAATGGTGCAGGTAAGACAACCGCCTTTAATGCAATTTCTGGTTTTGTTCCTATTTCCAGTGGTGAGATTGAATTTCAAGGAAAAAAGATTTCTTGGCCAAAGACTCATGAACTTGCAGCACTACGTATCTCTCGAACCTTGCAAGGCGTAGGCCTCTTTTCTGGATTAAACGTCTGTGAAAATGTAATGCTCGGTGCTGATACCCAGAAAAGTTCAAATATATTTACCGATCTCATTGGTGCTTCAGGAAAATCCGAGAAGAGACTTCGCGAAAAAGCGATGGAGGTTTTGAGTTCTCTCGGGGTCGCACATTTGGCTGAGCGTTTACCTCACGAACTTAGCTATCCGGACTCAAAGAAAGTTGCGCTTGCTCGAGCCCTTATTTCAGATCCACTCCTTTTGATGCTCGATGAGCCAGCAGCCGGGTTAGATCAAGGCGATATAGATGAATTAGCAACAATCATCAATGAAGTGAAGCGAAATTGTGCGGTCTTTGTGGTCGAGCACCATGTGGATTTTGTAGGCGAAATTTCCGACCAGGTTTATGTTCTTAACTTTGGCAAAATCATTGCATCTGGAACTTTCGATGCCGTAAAAGAGGATCCCGAAGTTCTCACTGCATATCTCGGAAGCAGTCGCCACTAATGCTGCAGATTAATAATCTTTCTGTCTCATATGACTCTGTCCAAGCAGTTAATCAGATCTCTTTTACTGCCCAAAAAGGACGTATCACTACAGTTATTGGCGCCAATGGCGCTGGTAAGACGACACTTCTGCGGACCATCTCTGGTCTGATTGCTCCAAAATCAGGAACAATCTCTTGGTCGGGCAGAGAAATTCAAGGTATGCGTCCTGAAAATATTGTGCGCGCTGGAATTGCACAAGCACCTGAAGGTCATTCAGTAATCGCCGAACTCACCGTTGAAGAGAATATTCGCATGGGAGCGCTATTTCGCCTGCGCACTAATCGGGCAGATGTGCGTGCAGCTATTTCAGAATCATATGAACTCTTTCCTCGTCTTGAGGAGCGCAAGAGTCAGAAGGCAGGAACCCTCTCTGGTGGCGAACGCCAGATGCTTGCAATTAGTCGGGCACTTGTTTCACGTCCTGAACTACTACTGCTGGATGAACCATCTCTTGGTTTAGCGCCATTAATTGTTGAACAGATCATCGATACCGTCTCCATTCTCTGCCGCGAAAAGGGATTGACCGTTCTGCTTGTAGAGCAGAATGCGAACACTGCACTAGCAATCGCAGATCACGGTGTTTTGCTTGCACTAGGCAAAGTTGTTGCTGACATGCCCGCTGCACAATTGCGTGCCGATGAGTCCCTTCGAGCTGCTTACTTGGGGTACTAATGCAAACTTTCTTAAATGCTCTATTTACTGGCGGATCGCGCGGCGCAATCTACGCACTTGTTGCGCTGGGTCTAGTGCTTGTATGGCGTGGGGCAGGACTTATTAACTTCGCTCAAATGGGACAGGCGATGTTCAGTGCATATGTTGCATCCACTCTCATTGCACAGGGATACAACTATTGGATTGCATTCTTTGTCGCACTCATAGTTGGAGCAGCACTGGGAGCAGCCATAGATATTCTGGTGATAAGGCCACTGAAGAAGAAGTCAGGAACTGCAATTCTTGGTAGCCCATCTATGCGTGATGCAATTCCAGTTATCGCATCACTTGGAATTCTAGGAATTTTGCAATCAGTTGCCGGAATGATTTGGGCAGGTTCGGAACGCGGTTTCCCAGCGCCGGTAAGTACTGTCGCACTTAAAGTCGGTGGTAACACCATGCCTTTTACCTACTTCGATCTCTTCACTATTGGAATTGTCATTCTGATACTGATTGCAACATCCCTCTTTCTCGCGCGCACCTCAGTGGGCTTGGCAATGCGAGCGAGTGCACTCAATTCAGAAGTCGCTCGCTTAAGCGGTATTCGCACGCGCAGCATTCGAACTCTCGGCTGGGTCATCTCTGGCGCTGTTGCATCAGTGGCGGGGCTGCTCGTTACTCCCGCAACAAATATTTCTCCTAACTCTCTCGATTTGATTCTGATCATTGGATTTACCGCATGCGTAATTGGTGGGCTAGATAGCTTGCTTGGCTCTGTCATCGGCGGATTTCTCCTGGGATTTGTGATCGCATTTATCAGCGTCTATGACATCCCGGAAGATATTTTTATTGCCATCTTCTTGATTTTGATGGGAATCATGTTCTTCCGACCTCAAGGTCTCTTTGGATCAGAGGTGGGACGCCGTGTTTAAGAAATTGGGTCACACTCAAAGGAACTTATTGTTGGCACTCACATTCTTACTTGCCATTTTACTTTTGGGGCACGTTGTTGGGCCGTATAACCAGAATCAAATTGCAGTTGCCCTCACTCTCTTTATTGGAGTTCTCTCCATTAATATCTTGACGGGTCTATCTGGACAACTCTCATTAGGTCAGAGCGCACTAATGGCTATTGGTGGATATTCGTGTGGACTCTTAATGACCAAGCTCGGTATCAACATGTGGTTGGCAATTCCGCTCTCCGCAATTGCTGCAGCCCTCGCAGGCCTATTGCTCGGCGCAGTTGCTGCAAAGTTATCCGGACCGTACTTGGCTGGCACAACTCTGGTTCTAGCCCTTGCACTCCCGACAGTTGCTAATAGGTTTGAATCTGTTTTTGGGGGAGAGTCAGGGATTTCAATTGATACTGGTACTCCACCGCAATGGATCATCGCTCTACTAGGTGATATTTCTTTTGAAGAATGGCAGATTCTGGTTACTTTGCCATTTGCAGTTCTCGCTCTATATGTCGCGGCTAATTTATTCTCCTCTCGCTCTGGTCGCAGCTGGCGAGCAGTTCGCGATCATGAATCCGCGGCCTCATTGATGGGCATAAATGTTGCTCGCACCAAAATTTTGGTATTTGTTATCTCCTCTAGTTTTGCAGGAATTGCAGGTGCGCTCTACGGCCTTCGTGGATTTGTTGGCACTAGCGTTTTTCCAATCGCGCTCTCGCTCTCGCTTTTAACTGGTTCGATTCTGGGCGGAATGCGCACGCTCTTGGGCGCTGGCATTGGAAGCATTGTTATCGTCTTCTTGCCCGATTGGATTGGTAAGTTGGAAGAGCCATTCCAATTCCCAGACCAAATCACTAACTACTTGCCCGGCCTTGTAACCGG
>WLRE01000031.1 GCA_009698045.1 Actinomycetota bacterium
GCCTTCAACCGCGCTGAAGTAATCGCGAACATCAATACTCTCGTCACGAAAGCTAGGTCAAAGGGTGTACCTGTTATTTGGGTTCAACATTCTGAAGAAGAGATGCCTATCGGATCCGAGTATTGGCAAATTGTGTCTGAGTTGTCTCCGCTCGAAACTGAGCCCCATATTCGCAAGGAGTATGGCAGCTCCTTTGAAGCGACTAACCTCGATCAAGTATTAGCTGAACACAAAGTCGGCAATCTAATTATCTGCGGTGCTCAGACAAATAACTGTGTTCGCCATACGTCGCATGCAGCGCTCGAACGTGGATATGACATCACTCTGGTTGGAGATGCCCACACAACATCAGATATGAATTGGCGAGAGTATCAAATCAAGGCTGACCAGGTTGTCTCTGAGCAGAATCTCGCCTTTTTGAATTACGCACTACCCGGACGAAGCGCCAAGGTTCTCAACGTTGCGGATTTGCTGTAAGTAGCGACTTAAAATCTATGTGACGACGAGTTAGATGTGTGGACCTTGAGAGATATTAGAGATTACAGAGAGTAATTCGTGTATTTTCCACAATGAGTAAATCTTGAAACCAATGTCAAACTAATCTAATTAATTGAAGGATTGAATTAGATTGGATTTAAATGAAGAAGAATTTTGTTTTGATTTGCTTATTACAAGTATTAATCTCCGCTCTAACCACACCCAATGTTTCAGCAGAGATAGTTCGCGTTCCATATGGAGTAGATTCAAATGGCAGAGGCAATAGGACTTTTGAGGTAGCCAATCTGGGCAATGGTTGTGGTGGAAGATCAGACTATCCACATATTTCTGCCCATGTTCCAAATACAGTTAACGTAACGGCATCAACCACGTGCAAAGGTGTTCAAGTGAGCATCGAAACTACTTTGTCACGGAAAGGTTGGTTCATTTTTCGAGAGAGTGTTACAAAGAAGAGTAGTGGATTTTCAAAGGTCTCTGTTAATGTGTCGTTACCGTGCAAGTGGAGAGTCGGCAATCCTCCGATAGAGTACATAGTGAGTTCTTTTCACAAAGAGGCTCGCGGAGCAACTGCTACTACGGCTGTACATCGCTTCATTAGGTGTTAGGAGGATACGAAGATGAAGAGAAGCTCTATATTTTCTCTTCCTGATGGAATGATTGCCCGAATCAATTTCAATAAATCACCAAGCTGGCTTCGACTTCTCTCACTAACACCGATAATGGACGCATACGCATATTCATTAGCCCTAAATCGAGGTCTTGGCGAAATATGGCCAATTGACGATAAAACAGCCATTGAAAAGTCCTTTTCCGAAATTGGCTGGGTAATACACGAGAAGCCGATGTCTGATTACGAACTCTTCCTAGAAGGGGCTGTCGCACACTTTCGACCTCGTACCTCGAAATCAATCAAAAGTTATTGGCTCCCAAAAGCGTTCTCCCCACTCCCTCTAACTTCCTGGGGGAGAGAAGAGAGATCCAGGCGATTTGTGCATATTTCAAATGGAACTTATATGGAGTACAAAAAGCAGAGAATGTCCTAAATATTTTTTAGTAAATTTAGGATAGTTGAATTGTTAGTTCGCTTGGCTGATAGTGGACATATTGAAATCATCCACAATCATTGCAGGAGCAGCGACTCGCTCGACATCGCCGGCCCATTCACGGGGTTGAGTGATTTCGGTCGAACCAGCAGCAGCAATTCTCTTTAAGATCTCCAAAGGTGAGTCATTCCAACGGAAGTTATTGACTGCTCCGATGACCTCACCATCTCTAATCTCATAGACGCCATCGCGTGTTAAGCCAGTGAGTAATTGAGTAGATGGATCCACCAGGCGGATGTACCAGAGCGTTGTTACAAGAAGTCCGCTCTTTACCTGAGTAATCAAATCTTCTTTGCTGCCCTTGCCGCCCTCAACTTCAATGATCACGTTATCGCCCCACGGAGAGTGGGCCAACCCAGTCTCTGCCGCGGTAGCGCGATTAGTCATGAGATTAGAGAGAACGCCTATAGTAAAGAGTTCAGTTTTTCCTGAATCAATTCCGTTATCAAAGACAGAGGACATCGAGCTAGATGACTTTGCAACTTGATAAGGAGCAGATTCAATTCCTTTATAGGAAGGGTCGGAATAGATATTGAGTGGAAGGTTTGCGAACTTCTCACCAACTCGAGTCTTACCTTTCGTAGCGGAGAATGCAGAAATCCCATCCGCTGCATCTTTACCGCTTGATAACCACAACATGTAAGTAAACAGATCGGCGATGGAACCGGAAGGCAGCACTGTTTGGTACTTGCCAGCAGGCATATCGGTGCGACGTGATTGCCAATCCAGGCGAGTGCGAATGGTCTGGTCAATCTGAGCGACATTAATAGAATCGAAATTGCGAGAAGCTACGCCCTCCCAAGTGGAGCGGGTGCGATTGTGAGACTTGCCGTTCATTTCAATGCGGCCATCGGGTTGATCAAAGCGAAGACGAAGTCCACCTTTAGATCCGACCCATGTGGACTTGCTGGTGTGTTCGGCGTAACCAAAGAGTTCGATGGCATCGGCCTTGGAGCGCTTGAACATATCTCCGAGGTCACCGACAAAGTTCTTAAATACTGCTGGACCGGTTGCAGGATGAATCGCAGCCCAGTCACCGAAAGATTTATTTGTAAGCAGCGGAGCAGCATCTTCAGCTTTTCCAGCAGCGCGCGCAGCAGCACCTGCTAGCTGTGCGAGTTCTGCGCAATCATCGAGTTCAACAGATGAGCGTGAGACTGAGCCCGAGGCCATTCCGCCATCGACTGCGACGAATCCAATAACTGTGACATCTTGTTCGGCAATGACACCGTTAGTGGTGAGAGTGCTGCTGGCCCAACGGAGATTGGCTTGAGTTTTGCTTTCGACAATGACGATGCAATCGTCGTAATCTGCAGCAGCGGTAATGCGTTCAATAATTTCTTGCGGAGTCATCATGCGCCTGCCTCCGATGCGGTGTTGAGGACATTTACTTTGTCGAAGACAGCTGCCGGGCAACCGTGACTAACTGCCGCGACCTGCCCGGGTTGGGCTTTGCCGCAATTGAATGCACCACCAAGAACCCAAGTGGATTGATTGCCGACGTTCTTCATTGAACCCCAGAAATCAGTGGTTGTTGCTTGGTAGGCAACATCTTTGAGTTGTCCAACAATCTTGCCTTTTTTAATGCGATGGAACTGTTGTCCAGTAAATTGGAAGTTATAGCGTTGCATATCGATGGACCAAGAGTTATCGCCCTTAATCATAATTCCATCTTCTACGCTCTCAATGAGTCCTTGTAGATCTGGGCCGTGTGGGTTAGCTTTGAGTGAAACATTCGGCATGCGTTGGATGGGAATATGTGCTGGTGAATCAGCGAAAGCGCATCCGTTGCTGCGATCGCGACCAACGCGTGCGGCTATTGTGCGATCGAGTTGGTATCCAACAAGCAGTCCATCTTTGACGATATCCCATTGTTGCGCTTGCACACCTTCATCGTCATAGCCAATAGTGCTGAGACCGTGGGGAGTGATGCGATCTCCGATGACATTCATAAGCGGAGAGCCATACTTGAGTGAATTCAACTTATCTGGCGTAGCGAAAGATGTACCAGCATAGTTCGCTTCATAACCGACAGCGCGATCGAGTTCGGTTGCATGGCCAATTGATTCGTGGATTGTCAGCCATAAATTAGAGGGATGAATTAATAAGTCATAGCGACCTGGTTCAACTGAAGGTGCCTTTACCTTCTCGGCAAGAAGCGTGGGGAGTTCGGCAATCTCGGCATCCCAATCCCAAATTCCGTTACCCATCCATTCCCAGCCATAACCAGCAGGTTGGGCCAAGGTGCGCATGTCGGTGAGACCGGATTCAGTGTTAGCTGCCTGGATGGAAGAGTGAACACGCACACGTTGTTGTGTGGTTGAAGTGCCATACGAATCGGCGTAATGCTTCTGCTCTTTTACATACATCGTGTAAGCCTCGGTGAGATTCACAGAATTCGATTTCAGTAAACGCGAACTAAGGTCTGCCAGGCGTGCAATCTTTTCATCGGTGCCAACAGCGAAGGGATCAATCTCGTAATCACTCACCCAGGTCTTTGCCGCATAAATAGGTTCTGGCGCGATAGCAATCTTCTCGGTTGTGAGTGGCTTACTAATTTGTGCAAGAGCAACTGCGCTCTGCGCCAACTTTTTTGCACTATCAACGCTGATTTCAGGAGCTGAGGCAAATCCCCACGCACCATTAACGATGACTCGGACGCCGATACCAGAGACAGAGTTATCAGACTGTGATTCGGGATTGGTATTCCGTAGTTGAAGCAGCCCTGTGCGGACTCGTTCTACACGAATATCTACGTGGGATGCACCGAGAGATTTTGCAGTCGAAATCGCAGCATCGGCCACCGCCTGCAACGGCAGGGCTAGGAAGTCCGGATCCACTGTCTTAGCGTTGCTCATTGGAACACCCTATATGTGTTTTAATCACTCCATGAGTTCGTCAAAGAAAGTTGCGGTCATCACTGGAGCAAGTTCAGGGATTGGCGCAGCCACCGCCCGACTCCTCGCCGCCAACGGCTTTAGCGTTATCGCAGGCGCACGACGAACCGATCGCCTAACTGAATTGGCAGCAAAAGATTCCAGTATTGAAGTCATGCCACTAGATGTCACCGATCAAGTGAGTGTGGACACATTTACACATGCACTAGCGGGGCGAAAAATTGATGTACTTATCAATAACGCTGGTGGCGCTTTTGATGCGGCATCTGTTATGGATTCAGATCCTGAAATTTGGAAGAAGACTTATGACGTCAATGTTGTCGGCACCGTCCGCATGACTAAAGCGATTACTCCCTTGATGAAAGGGGAGGGACATATTGTGGTGATGTCTTCAACTGCAGCGCATGTGGCCTATGAAAATGGCGGAAGCTATGTGGCAGCGAAATTCGCCGAACGCTCTTTAGCTAACACACTTCGGCTAGAACTCAATGGCACCGCAATTCGTGTCACAGAAATCGCGCCAGGAATGGTCAAGACCGAGGAATTCGCACTTGTTCGAAATGCGGGGGATAGTGCAAAGGCTGCAAAGGTCTATGAAGGAGTTGCGCATCCGCTGACCGCAGAAGATATTGCTGAAACTATTCGCTGGTCGGTGATGTTGCCTGATCATGTCAATATCGATTCATTAGTTGTGCGTCCTATTGCGCAGGCTGCAAACCATAAAGTTCACCGGACCAAGTAATGGCTATTCGTACCGCACACGTCGGAGATGTTGCGTCGATTCTTCAACTCATTCACGATTTAGCACTTTATGAGAAAGCACCACACGAAGTCTTTGTTACTGAAGAACAGTTAAGAACTGCACTCTTTGGCGATCAACCAAAAGTATTCTGTCATGTTGTTGAAGTAGATAAGAAAGTAATTGGAATAGCAATTTGGTTTTTGAATTACTCAACCTGGATGGGCACGCACGGAATTTACCTAGAAGACTTGTATGTCGATCCTGCATATCGTGGGCAGGGTTGGGGCCTTAAGCTCCTTAAGACTCTTGCTCAGATTTGCGTAGAGCGTGGATATTCAAGATTCCAATGGTGGGTTTTGGATTGGAACGAGCCATCGATTGAATTCTATAAATCTCAAGGCGCTGTTGCGATGGATGAGTGGACTGTATATCGAGTCAGCGGGGATGCCCTGAAGAAACTGGGCAGCTAGTTAAATCTGGTAAATAAATTCAACAGTCTTTGCTTGAATATTCTCAGTCACTAAATGGTTGGCCGCAATGCGACTGCCCTCTCCGATAGTTATGTCTCCGAGTACGCGAGCTCCAGCGCCGATAATTACATTATTGCCGATAGTGGGGTGGCGCTTTCCTTCAGCAAATCCACGCGAACCTAAAGTCACATCGTGATAGAGCATTACATCATCACCAATAATTGCAGTCTCTCCGATGACGACAGCCATTCCATGATCAATAAAGAAGCGACGGCCGATTGTTGCGCCAGGGTGGATTTCGATACCCGTGGCAGTGCGTGACCAATTAGAGAAAACGCGAGCTAATAACTTAAAGCCGTGATTCCACAAAAAATTGGCAATCCGGTGGTTCCAGAGAGCATGCAGACCAGGATAAGCCAGCAGCACTTCAAGCTTGTTGCGTGCTGCTGGATCACGACGAAGCGCCGTTTCAAGATCTTCGTTTATGCGCTTTAACATGATATTTAGGTATCCCTTAATTAATCCATCAAGTCTTGATAAAGAACAGTGGATAGATATCGCTCTCCGAATGAAGGAATGATAACGACCACAATTTTCTCTTTGAACTCAGGGCGTTGTGCAACTTGCGCTGCCGCCCATAAAGCCGCACCCGAAGATAAGCCGGCAAGAATTCCTTCTTCTTTTCCAGCGCGACGAGCAAAGGCAATTGACTCTTCGTTAGGGGCATCGAAAACTTCGTCATAGACCTTTGTATCTAAAATATCTGGAACAAAGTTTGGCCCGATTCCTTGCAATGGGTGTCCGCTAGGAGATCCACCATTGAGAATAGGGGAGGCGGCAGGTTCTACTGCAAAAACTTTAATTGCAGGGTTCTTCTCCTTGAGGGCTTGACCGGTACCAGTAATTGTTCCACCAGTACCGATGCCGGCAACAAGTGCTGCAACTTTTCCGTCAGTATCACGCCAAATCTCTTCAGCAGTTGTCTTGCGGTGAATTGTGGGATTAGCAGGGTTGGCAAATTGGCGCACGAGAACAGAGCCTGGTTGTTGTCCGAGTTCCTCTGCCTTTGCAACAGCACCGCGCATGCCTTCGGCCGCAGGAGTGAGAACAAGTTCTGCACCAAATGCGCGAAGAAGTGCCCGACGTTCCTTTGACATGGAATCTGGCATCGTCAAAATAACTTTGTATCCGCGGGCAGCTCCCACCATGGCAAGTGCAATACCCGTGTTGCCTGAAGTAGCTTCAATAATTGTGCCGCCAGCTTTGAGCGCTCCTGATGCTTCGGCATCGTCGACCATTGCAATACCAATGCGATCTTTTACGGTAGATGTTGGGTTATAAAATTCGAGCTTTGCATAAACATGTGCGCCGCCTGGGGTAATTCGATTAAGTCGTACAAGCGGAGTATTACCTACTACTTCGGTGATGTTGTTATACAAGGTCATGTGCTGCTCCTTCATGAGAAATAGAATGAAATTCGGTAAATAAAGTTAATAGATAAGGTATAAAGAAATGGCTTGCAAGGGAGCCCGAACTCGAGATAAGAGTCAGGTCAGCAACAAGTTGAAGATGTGCGGCAGAGGTCAATAACCAAGCGGCGCGTGAAGTACCAGTGGTTGTTGATTGCGAGCATGGGCAGAGTTTACGAGAGCAAAGCTAATTGCGCTAACTGCGAATAATTTGCAGATGAGGGATTTTAAAGAGATCTCTGACTTAGACTGTGACCATGCCCACGACGTTAGAGAGCGCTCTCGCTGAAATAGTTGAGGCAATCTCTCATCGTGATTCCTTCGTCCGATGTGTGCTCTCCGGCCGTAGGCGAAATTTCGAACTTGCCATAGAGCGAATCGATATCAAGCCGGTCCTGATTAAGGGCGCAATCCTCTTGCAGATTATGGAGAACGATGGGGTTCGCACAACCACGAAGAATGCAGATCTCTCGCGTGAACAAATCCTGGCTCTGCTGAACACTGGCTTTGCAAACTTTCTGGTCGAATCCAGGGACGGTTCAATCTCGCTGCGCATCACCAAGAAAGGTGAAGCCCAAGTACATTATGAAAAAGGTGAGTTCGTTCAGAACCTTGAGCACGATCGCAAGAAGAATCGACTGCTAGAGCCATCTGATCCATTTCTCATTGAAGTTGGAATCTCGGATAGCAAGGGTGTTGTAAAGCCGTCGCGTCAAGATAAATTCAAACAAGTAGAGGAGTTTTTGCGGTTACTCGCACCAACCGTAGATAGCGCTATCAGTGCCGGCCAATTGCCCGCGCCCACAGAATCAAAACCGCTAAATATTGTGGACTTAGGTTGTGGTCATGCCTACCTTACTTTCGCCGCGCATCAGTATCTGCGTTCTACTGACAGACCAGTGCACGTTATAGGAATCGATATCCGTGAAGAGTCGCGGGCACGCAATGAGAAGATCGCAATGGCACTCGGGATATCGGAGTCGATTGAATTTCGTGCACAAGAAATTGCAGCAACAACTAAGACCAACGTAGATGTTGCAATCGCTCTACATGCTTGTGATACCGCGACCGATGATGCTCTTGCGTGGGCAGTCAAGAACGGGGCGGGATTAATTCTTGCGGCACCATGTTGCCATCACGATATTCAACGACAGATGGATGCGATTCCAGAGCCATGGTCGATGGTGACCAAGCAGGGAATATTGAAAGAGCGTCTCGGAGATATTCTGACGGATGCGATACGTTGCCAAATTTTGAGATTGCTGGGATATCGAGTGGAGGCAATTGAATTCATCGGGGGAGAGCACACCCCACGCAATTTAATGATCCGTGCAGTAAAGACTGGGGTGGCTGCGCAGCGCGCAGATATAGATAGGTATGTATTACTCATAGAGCAATGGCAGCTTTCGCCATACCTAGCCACGGTGCTCAAGGCTGAGCTATCGCTCGTTCTCACCTGAGAGCGAGAAACTTGGGCTCATGGCGCCACTTATACTTCTCTCCATGCTAAACCGAGTAAGAAATAATCGTCTCCTCCTTTTAACTGGAGCGCTGTTCCTTGCTCTCGCCACTGTCCATATCCCTATCTCGGTCTTTCCGCATGCTTTCGACAAGAACTCTTCAGTCGAGTTCTTAACTCTCATATTGATAGCAGCGATTTTTGCCGCCATTGTTCTAATTAAGCGCGATCGATTTGTTTTTAGCGGCCACGGAATACAAGCTATTTGGATATTAATGGCGGTTCTCGCGCTCTCCACGTTCTTGAGTTCAGATCCAATTTCATCACTGACTGGTGATTCTGGACGCTATGCCGGAGTCATATCACTACTCTGCTTATTGGTGGTTGCTATTTACCACGCGCAATTTAGCGAAGGGGCGATTAAGAGAATTATCTCGCTCTATCTCTCCGCTGTTTGGGTGGTCGGCGTACTGGGAATACTCCAACATTTTAAAGTTATTGATTTCCCCGGCGATATTGGGGTTACTAGCACCTTAGGGAATATGGATTTCTTTGCAGCATTTCTGGGAACTTCTTTCCCTTTATTTCTCTACCTCTTAATTGAGAGTACTAAACGCACTCGAATTGTTATTGGCTTGGCAGCGCTCACCTCTCTCTATGCGCTTTATCTTCCTGGGCGTCGCCAAGCGTATGTAGATCTTGCTCTTACCCTGATTCTCTTTCTTATCTATCTGGTACGCCGGTTTATTCCTCGCTTGGATTTCTCACTCAATGTGAAAACTATTTTCTTAACCCTGGGCTTCATTATTTGGATTGAAGGCATTTTCCTCATGCCCTTTATCGGTAAATCAGTGCCACTCTTAGGAAATGATCCACAAGTACAAATCCGAGGAAGATTCTGGGTCGCAGCACTAAATCAATTTATGAGCCATCCTCTCTTTGGAGTCGGACCTGATCAATATGGAAATCATTATGAGCAATATCGCACGCTTGAAGATGTAAATCTCTTTCCAACAATTCTCTCTAACGATGCACACGCTTCCACCGTTCAAACACTTGCAACGCTTGGCATAGTTGGGGCAGCAGCATTCATCCTTCTTCTAGTTGTATTAGTCCGCTCGATTTTAATTCTGATGGCCCGCAATCCAGAGCGCAAGAAGTACTACGGCGCTCTTACTCTCTACTTCTTTATATTCTTAACAAACTCGGCAATAAGTCCAATTACTCTTCCTAATAAGTTTATTTTCTGGGCGCTGGCCGGCTATGTGGTTGGCAGTGCATATAGATCCGCACGCTCGGATGAAGAGAGTTCATTTATTCGCTGGAACGTTATAGGCGTTCAATCATTCGTGGCGATTGCCGCCGCTTCATCTCTCTTTGTTGGCGCAAACTTTGCCGCCGCTCAGCTCAACTACATGAAGAGCTTTGAGCGACATTTCGCTGAGCCCACAGCAAAGATTTCTTACAATCCTTCACCATGGCTTCCATGCCCGCTCTTTTACGAGAACGAATATGCGATTATTGAGAACCAAGGCCTAGAGGCATTAACAGTCTTTGCCAAGAAGAGAATTGAGCAGCACCCTCGTTGTGTAGGACCTCGTCTATTTATTTCGAAGGTTGATTACAACAACGGCAATCTGGCCGATATGCGTAAACAGATCATGGCTCTCTCCAAGCTTGCCCCCTCGCGATTGGATTTCCTCAACACCGCTAATGCCTATGCCGCACGGGTTGGCGATACCCAGTTACAGCAAAAAGTTGTGATTCAGATGCAGAAGGCTGGAATTATTACCTTCGAGCGTAAGAAGTCTGATACCAGCACTGCTGAGAAGAAATAGTCGGGGTATATTTCGACTATGTCCGCACTTGACCGCATCATCGATAGCGCCAAAGAGCGCGTTGATTACATTTTGCATGGTCAATCCAGGCGCGCCAAGTTAATCTCTCGCGTGGCTTTCTTGGCCTTTGCGGCGCTTTTTCTCTCCACCATCATTCCAACGATGGCTCAGGATGCGCAGTCCAATACCCAGCAAGAGGTATTAGAGCAGCCACCGCTCCCAGCACAAGAGACAACTACCGCAGAACTTCCTCCCGAGACCAGCACCGCCACCCCTTTGCCATCTGCTTCACCCGATCCGACCATGGAAGCTTTGCCTAATTCCATCGAGGATTCGACTACGGCGATTGCCGCAGAACCTCTGGTCGATCAACCGCGCTATAAATTGAGAGTTCCCGCTTCTTTGAATGTAGACCCGCGCGCAGTGATGAGAACCATCCCTGCCATCTCTGCTTCGGGCTCAGAGTTTTCTCTCATCTGCGTGTCCGGCAACGGCCTACGCTTTGATGTCGCAACGCGCCGCGCGCCAGATAGCGCAGCGAATGATTCCTTATTATTAGGAGGAGATCTCTCCTCTCTATTACGCATCTCAGGAAAGAGCAGTGACGCTCTGGCCCTACTCAATTCAATGGGCGGCCTGAGCGCTTACTCCTCGGTCTCAGCGATCGCCGGCAAAACCCTCTCCATCTCATTCGTGGCTATGGGAGCACCTGATATCTCTCCAGAATTCTGTGCTTCATCTCAAAACAGCGCGCAACTCACCTTCCGGGCGCTCGGTTTGGAAGTTACAAAGGGCGTAGGCACCGTCAAACTCAAGTAGGAGTCTGCCTCACGCTTGTAATCCCTGGGTGAGGTCGATAATCTAGCCTCGCTAGACTTTGGTTACAGACCCAAATTCACATCGGATGGAGCACTCATGGCCGGCTTAGATTCACCACTTAGTGGTCGAGTCACGTCCGGATTCGGTGGCGCAGGTCGTTACAAGTCAAAGATTATTTTTGGTGTAGCACTCGTTGCAGTAGTTCCTTTTATGCTTTCAACATTTGCAGCAAGTGTGACAGTAGGAAATGGTTCGTTAGTTTTTGGTCAAGGTTCGCAGCAAGCTGTTGCATGTGATCAACAGGTTTATGTTGCAATGGGAGAAGAGTGGCACAGCGCCCCAACTCCACAAGATTCATCTGCGGGTTTCTTCCGCGTTCGCGCCGTAACAATTTCGAATTTAGATTTGCAAGCATGCGCCGGCAATAAGCTGCGAGTGCGTTTAATCAACGGTACCAGTCAAGAAATTCCAATTGGTTCTGACCCCACCGCAACAGTTCTTCAAGTAGTAATTCCAAATCCAGTCCCACAAGGAAATATCAGTACCGAAGGAGGAGGCGTTGCGCTCTCGTATCTCACTGGTATCGGTGGCGGAATTTCAGGTGCGCTTCTTGCCTCTGCAACTGTCAATGTCTCGGGCACTTCGGTTTATGACGGCAGCACACTCTCGGGAACAAGCGGTGATATAACTTTCTATATTGATCCAGCAGCTACAACTGTAAATATTGATGGACAACTTGTCCGTAGAACAACGGTGGAAACCGTTCAGTAAGGTCAGTTGAGTAGAAAACTGGCAGGGTCGATTAAAGGCCGTTATTTGTAACGCCCTGTCACAAATGTTCTGATGAATTCAGCTCATCTACAAAAAAATTCGCGTGAATTCGCCATCATTTCGCTAGCCCAGGGGTGAGGGATAGGGGTATCCCTTGCTTGACCTGTGGTCCATTTATTGGCAAAGTAACCCCCGTTGGTAATGCACGTCAGGCCTAGGAGAACCTCTCCATAGCCTTACAACCTAATAACGAACATCAAGGAGCAATATAAAAATGGAAATCTTAAAATTCGAAGAAGCGCCTAAGCGCTCTTCACGTAAGCGCTCATCGAGCAGCTCACGTAAGACAATCTTGGGAATTGCTGCAGCAGCTGCTATCGCAGTTGTTGGATCAACTCTCGCTGCAAACATTTCGATCAACTCAGGTGCTTCACTTGAGTTCGGTCAAGGACTAACTCAGACCGCTGCATGTTCGGGTGATAACACAATTACCATGACACCGACATCTACCTTTGTTAATGCTTCGGGTGCTGGTGCTTTCTATCTTTCACAAATCTCTTTCTCTAATACAGGTCTTGCAACCTGCGCAGGAAAGACATTTACTGTGAAGGCGTGGGATGTATCAAGTTCTAGCCCGTTGTATATAGCAACTGCAAGCGGAGTTGGCTACAACTACGCCTCATTTGTCTATAGCTCGATTGCACTCTCATA
>WLRE01000032.1 GCA_009698045.1 Actinomycetota bacterium
ACAGTCAGAACGCGCCCACCCGCCGAGTGAAGAACGCCATCCTGGAGCGTTGTTCCGGCGTGAAATACTGCTGCGCCTGATTGCTCAGAGATCCCGGTAATTGGTAGGCCAGTTATCGGAGCTGCGGGATAACCCTGCGATGCCAAGACACCGGTAACGGCGGAATCATCTGACCAATCCAAAGTCATCTCATCGGTTAATAAACCAGTCGCTGCTTTGTATAAGAGTTGGGCGAGTGGCGTCTTAAGTCTGGGCAAGAGAACTTCGGTCTCGGGATCACCAAAGCGGGCATTGAATTCGATCACCCGCATCCCCTTACTTGTTAATGCAAGACCGGCATAGAGCAGACCAACGAAGGGAGTTCCGCGCTTCGCCATCTCATTAATAATGGGTTTCAAAACTTTTTCTAGCGTCTCTTCAATGATGTCAGCAGGAGCCCAAGGAAGTGGTGAGTACGCACCCATGCCGCCAGTGTTCGGACCGAGATCACCATCAAACGCTCGTTTGAAATCTTGTGCAGGTTGCATAGCAATCACACGCGTGCCATCGCTAATTCCAAAGAGTGAAACTTCTGGGCCATCAAGAAATTCTTCGATGACAACTCGCGGCGACAACAGCGCATGTTCGATTGCAGCGCTGCGATCATCCGTGACAACTACACCCTTGCCTGCTGCAAGCCCGTCGTGCTTAACCACGTACGGCGCACCAAAAGTATCGAGCGCCGATTCGACCTCTGATTTATTAGTACACGTAAATGATCTCGCAGTTGGAACACCCGCATCACTCATTACCTTCTTTGCAAAATCTTTTGAGCCTTCTAACTGCGCAGCAGCTTGTGATGGACCAAAGCAAGCAATTCCGGCCACCTTGAGCGCATCGGATAAACCATTGACTAGAGGTTTCTCTGGGCCGACAACAACTAAATCAATTCGCCATTTCTGGGCAAGTGAAACAACGGCAGAGTTGTCATCGACATTTATTGCATGACATAAAGCAATTGCTGCAATACCGGGATTGCCTGGTGCAACGTGAAGTTCTTCGAGCTGTGGGTCCCGATTGAGTGCTGCTGCGAGTGCGTGTTCACGCCCGCCGGAGCCAATCAGGAGAACTCTCATCGGTTAGTTGATGAGGTCTCTGACCGCGATGGTCTGATCGCGCCCGGGGCCGACACCGATTGCACTCATCGGTGCACCAGAAATATCCTCTAGATATTTCACATATGCACGAGCGTTAGCCGGCAGATCTTCAAGCGTGCGAGCGCCAGAGATATCTTCGGTCCAGCCAGGCAGATATTCGTAAATTGGCTGTGCGTGGTGGAAATCAGATTGCGAAGAAGGAAGTTCTTCTACCCGCTTTCCATCAATATCGTAGGCAACGCAGACTGGAATTTTCTCCCAACCGGTCAGAACATCTAACTTTGTTAAGAAGAAATCGGTAAGTCCGTTAACGCGAACTGCGTAACGAGCAATCGGTGCGTCATACCAACCGCAACGACGGTTGCGACCGGTAGTTACGCCAACTTCGCCACCAATAGTGCGAAGTTTTTCGCCATCTTCATCAAAGAGTTCGGTCGGGAATGGACCAGAACCAACGCGAGTTGTGTAGGCCTTAACAATTCCGATGACGCGAGTGATCTTGGTTGGTCCGATTCCAGAACCAGTCGAAGCACCGCCCGCAGTTGGATTGGAGGATGTTACGAATGGATAAGTACCGTGATCAACATCGAGCAATGTGCCTTGTGAGCCTTCGAGCAGAACATTCTTATTAGCTTTAAGGGCTTGATCGAGAAGCAGAACGGTGTCGCAGACATAAGGGGCCAAGATTTCTGCATAAGCAAGATATTCCTTGAGAACTTCTTCGACTTCGATACCTTTGCGATTAAAGACCTTGATAAGTACTTGGTTCTTATCGCGAAGTGCGCCTTCAATTTTTTGGCGCAGAATCGAAGGATCAAATAAGTCTTGCACGCGGATACCGATGCGATTGATCTTGTCTGCATATGCAGGTCCAATTCCGCGACCGGTAGTTCCGATTTTAGAATTACCCAAGAAGCGCTCGGAGACCTTGTCGATGGTGCGGTGATAAGGCGTAATCAGATGTGCATTGGTAGAAATCTTTAACTTAGAGGTATCGATGCCTCGCTCGTTGAGTCCTGCAATCTCTTGAAGCAGAACGGAAGGATCAATCACAACGCCATTACCGATAACGGGAACGACGTTAGGACTTAAAATTCCGGAAGGCAGTAGGTGCAGCGCATACTTCTCTTTGCCAATAACAACGGTGTGTCCGGCGTTATTGCCACCTTGATAACGAACAACGTAATCAACGCGGTCGCCAAGTAGATCGGTCGCTTTACCTTTACCCTCATCGCCCCATTGGGCTCCGAGCAAGACGAGTGCTGGCATTAGGCGTTGATCGACGTTCCGGTAGAGCGGAGATCTTCGCAAGCAACACCGACGCGAGCAGCAAGACCTGCTTCAGCGAGCTTGCCCCACGCACGTGGGTCGTAGGCCTTCTTGTTGCCGACTTCGCCATCAATCTTGAGCACACCGTCGTAATTCTTAAAGACGTGATCAACGATCGGACGGGTAAATGCATATTGAGTATCGGTATCGATATTCATCTTAATAACGCCGTAATCCAGTGATTCGCGGATTTCCGAGAGCAGCGAACCAGAGCCACCATGGAAGACGAGATCCATTGGCTTTGAGCCAGCAGGTAGACCGAGCTTTGCAGCAACTGCATCTTGAAGAGTTTTTAATATTGCAGGTTGCAGAACAACGTTGCCTGGCTTATAAACACCGTGCACGTTTCCGAAAGTTGCAGCGACCATATAACGACCGCGCTCTCCGGAACCAAGTGTTGCAACTGTCATCAGCGCATCTTCTGGAGTTGAGTACAACTTTGCATCGTGCTTTGCTTCGATACCGTCTTCTTCGCCACCGACAACGCCAATTTCAATTTCAAGAAGTGTGCGGGCTGCAGCAGATTTCGTAATAAGTTCGTCAGCAATCTTCATGTTCTCTGGCATTGATACCGCTGAGCCATCCCACATGTGTGAGCTGAACAATGGACCCTTGCCAGATTTGATGCGTTCGGCACCAATATCGAGAAGTGGGCGCATAAAGCCATCGAGCTTTTCGACGGGGCAGTGATCGGTGTGAATACCAATATTTACTTTGTAGTTCTTAGCAACGATATGTGCGAACTCTGCGAGCGCTACCGCGCCATCGACCATGTTCTTAACGGTTGAACCAGAGAGGTATTCAGCACCGCCCCAAGAGATCTGGATGATTCCGTCGGAACCTGCTTCAGCAAATCCACGGATCGCGCCGATAAGTGTCTGTGATGACGAGACGTTAATGGCTGGATATGCGAATGCTCCGGCTTTAGCGCGGTCGAGCATTTCGGCATAAATTTCAGGGGTTGCAATTGGCATTTCTTCTCCCAAGTTTTCATTCGGTGTAAATCTCTAACCGGTCTCGTCGTTGGGTCGGCGGTGAGGCTTACGACTAATCCCACCATATTTTGAGCATAAAAGGAAAAGAACGCTCAGAAGGTGGTGTGTGAGGTGCCTCCTGAGCGCTCATTTCTATTGGTTTTACATCCCGAGATGGTTCAACAGGCGATCCAAGCCCAACAGGCCGATATTGGATTTGGCGGCAAGTGAGACCAAACGGCTTACCCCTCGCAGAGTGACGCTGATGAGATGGAGATTATTTACGATAGTAAAGAATGTGCTTAACATATAAAGCTCCCTTGATTAACGAATGCTGGAGTGCATGCTCGAGAATCTAGAATGCGAAACTGAGAAAATTGGTATGGATTTTCCGTAGTGTGGAAAACCTAGCGCTGGTAATCTGCAAACATGTCTGATGCACTCGATAACCTTGGCCACGAAAACCGAACCTTCTCGCCCACTGCAGATTTTGCGGCGGCGGCAAATGCTAAGAGTGATTTGTTTGATAGCGCGGCAGCAGATCGATTAGCGTTCTGGGAAAACCAAGCATCAATGCTTCATTGGGATAAGAAGTGGGATCAAGTTCTCGATTGGCAAGTTCCTTTTGCAAAATGGTTTATCGGTGGAAAAATTAACGCTTCATACAATTGTCTCGACCGACATGTCCTTGAAGGTCGCGGAGAGCGCATCGCCTTCTATTTTGAGGGCGAACCTGGTGATACTCGCGCAATTTCTTACGCGCAGATGCTTAAGGATGTAAAGAAGGCAACAAACGCGCTGATTGAATTGGGCGTAAAGGCTGGCGATCGCGTTGCAATTTATATGCCGATGATTCCCGAAGCTGCTGTTGCAATGCTGGCATGTGCACGATTGGGTGCGGCGCATTCAGTTGTCTTCGGTGGTTTCTCAGCCGAAGCACTTCTCTCCCGTATTCAAGATGCCGATGCCACATTAGTAATTACGGCTGATGGTGGATATCGACGGGGCACTGCCTTTGCGCTAAAGCCAGCTGTGGATGAGGCACTTAAAGGTGCAACCAATGTAAAGAATGTGTTGGTAGTAAAGCGCACCGGGCAAGAGAGTGAATGGACTCAAGGCCGTGATATCTGGTGGAACGAGATTGTGGACCGCCAATCCGATGAACACGAAGCAGAATTTTTCGATAGTGAGCACGTCTTATTTATTCTCTATACCTCTGGCACCACTGCAAAGCCCAAGGGAATTTTCCATACCACCGGCGGTTATCTCACACAGACCGCATTCACACACAAAGCAGTCTTTGATCTAAAAGCAGAGCGCGATATCTATTGGTGCACCGCTGATATCGGTTGGATCACTGGGCACTCTTACATTGTCTATGGGCCAATGATTAATGGCGCGACGCAAGTGATGTACGAAGGAACGCCGGATACTCCAACTAAATCACGCATCTTTGAAATCATTGAGAAATATAAGGTCAGCATTCTTTATACCGCTCCAACTCTTATTCGTACATGGATGAAATGGGGCGATGAATTCCCTAACTCGCGCGATCTCACATCTCTGCGACTACTTGGTTCAGTTGGTGAGCCAATTAATCCTGAGGCGTGGATGTGGTACCGCGAAATTATTGGCGGCGACCGTTGTCCGATTGTTGATACCTGGTGGCAGACCGAAACTGGCGCAATCATGATTTCACCGCTGCCAGGAGTTACTGCAACAAAACCTGGATCTGCCATGGGAACAATTCCTGGAATTACTGCACAAATTATTGATAACGATGCAAACGTTATGGGCAATGGCCATGCCGGGTATTTAATTCTTACTGAACCTTGGCCTTCAATGCTCCGCGGAATTTGGGGCGAGCCAGAGCGCTATGCCGAGACATATTGGTCGCGTTTTCCGGGGCGTTATTTTGCGGGGGATGGCGCAAAGTTAGATAACGACGGTGCCATGTGGCTGTTGGGTCGAGTCGATGATGTGATGAATGTTTCGGGCCACCGTATTTCTACAACGGAAGTTGAATCAGCACTGGTCTCGCACGAAGCGGTCGCTGAAGCTGCGGTCGTTGGCGCTAACGATGCAATGACTGGTCAAGCAATCGTTGCCTTCGTTATTTTGCGCGGTGGAGTTGCGCATCATGATGGTGATGTACTTATTAAAGAGCTGCGCGACCATGTCGCAAAAGAGATCGGACCAATCGCCAAACCACGTCAAATCATGGTGGTGAATGAACTTCCGAAGACTCGTTCCGGAAAAATCATGCGACGGTTATTGCGCGATGTCGCCGAAAATCGGGCGGTAGGAGATGCCACTACTCTGGCCGATCCCAATGTGATGCGACTTATTCAAGAGGGTTTGCAATCGGGGAAGAGCGAAGACTAGAAAGTTTTTCGGTTACTGATTTCAGTATTCCAGGAGCGCGTTCATCCATTTGTTGGTAAATCTGACTCTGTGGAATGTATTGCTGCGCCCATGACCATGGCATAGCAAGTGATAGAAGTGAGAAGAGATAGATAAATAGTGCGGCCCGAGTAGCCGATAACACGGCACCGAGAAGTGAATCAATCCAGGTAAATGGAGCAAAGAGAATTCTGGTGTGAACGAACCGGCCAACTCTCCGCAATACAGATTGCGCAATAGATGCGCCAATAATTACGGCGATGATGATGAGTGCGTACTTCTGAATGCTGCTCTGCCAGTCTCTAACAAAATCAACAGAGTAGTAGATCGCAGCTAATCCGCCACCCACATATCCGATTACCGAAAATAGTGTTGATAACAGGCCCTCTTTATAACCTTTGTAGATAGCAAAGAGAAGAAGTGCAGCGAAGATTAAATCGGCAATATAAGTCTTCATAAATCCACGTCTAAATATTTGCGAACTTCATCAAAGAGAATCTTCCTCGATTTCACAAGCCCAACATGTCGATAGGCAACCTCGCCCTTTGCGTTGATATACCAAGTAACAGGAACACCCATTCCATAGAGCGCTTTGGTACGTCCGTCAGGATCATAGAGAATTGGCCAGTTCATTCCATGGCTCAGTGCAAATTTCTTACCAGCCGCCACATTCTTCTCTTCCACATCAACACCAACAATATTTATTTTGCCGGTCTCGGCAAGCGCCACAAAGTAGGGCATTTCTTCAATACAAGGCGCACACCAAGAACCCCAGACATTAACGACAACCGGACCGCGAAGTGCTTCCATCACAATCCCCGGGCCGCCATCAAGGCAGGGAAGAACTGTGCCTTTTGTCGTGATGCGATCAGTGTTTATGGTTGTGCAAGAAACAATTTCACCTATTGCATCGCTCTTTTTAGTTGACGGAGCAGAACATGAGGCAAGCAGGAGTGAGCAAGTGATGATTGCAATTATTTTTCTCATCGAAAATCCTCATCACTTTTTACTAGGGCCAACGCTTTAACTCTATCCATCTCACCAATTCCTACCGATGGACACAGCCGAGCGAGTGGACATGCGCCACATGCTGGCTTGCGTGAATGGCAGATTCGTCGACCATGCCAAATCAAAAGTTGTGAGAGGTCGGTCCAATCTTTCTCGGGAAAAAGAACAGATACGTCGCGTTCGACAACTACAGGATCTTGGCTATTTGACCAACCAAAGCGACGGCTCAGGCGACCAAAGTGAGTATCGACCGTGATTCCTGGAATTCCAAAGGCATGACCGAGAACAACATTTGCGGTCTTGCGACCTACTCCTGGCAGGGTGACAAGATCATGAATATTGCTGGGCACTTCTCCATCAAAATCTTGTAGCAACTTCTGACTCAGCGCTTTGATGTTCTGTGCTTTCACCCGAAAAAATCCGAGCGAATGAATCATCTCCTCAACTACCGCAATATCTGCTCCTGCCAATTTCTTAGGAGTGCCAAATTTTTTAAAGAGTCGATGCGAGACGAAATTTACCCGCTTGTCAGTGCACTGGGCCGATAGAACTGTTGCAACCAATAATTGAAAAGGAGACTCGAAGTCCAGTTCGCAATCTGCCTCTGGATAGGTTTTGACCAGGGCCTTGAAGATCGCTTGAGGCTGGCGCACTCCTGCAGATTACTCGATTGGAAGTTCAGTGGCCTCTGGCGGTATCGTTTCACCGTGCCTACAGCTAAAGAGATTAAAGATAACGAGACCGTTCGCAGAGCGCCGCTTTTCAGTGCTTTGGATGATGAAGCTGCTGCCTCACTGCGCGCATCGATGACTGAAATTAAAGTTGCTAAAGGAAAGACTCTCTTCAAAGAGGGTGAGCCCGGAGATCGCCTCTTCGTTGTTCTTGAAGGAAAGCTCAAGCTCGGAACTTCTTCCGGCGATGGTCGCGAAAACTTACTTAATATTCTTGGCCCCTCTGAAATGTTCGGCGAGCTCTCGGTCTTTGACCCAGGACCTCGTACTGCAACTGCAACAGCGGTAACAGATTCACGACTCTTAGCACTTGCTCACGATCAAGTTATTGGTTGGGTCAGCAAGCACCCACAAGTTTCACTTCAACTTCTTGGTCGTTTGGCGCAACGCCTTCGCCGCACCAACGAATCTCTTGCAGACTTAGTTTTCTCTGATGTTCCTGGCCGCGTTGCCAAAGCAATTATGGATTTGGGTTCGCGCTTTGGTGTAGAGAAAGACGATGGACTTCACGTTAATCACGATCTGACTCAAGAAGAGCTTGCTCAATTAGTCGGAGCATCACGCGAGACAGTCAACAAAGCGCTTGCTGATTTTGCTGGTCGCGGGTGGGTTCGCCTAGAACCTCGCGCTGTAGTCGTCCTCGATGTCGAACGACTATCTAAGCGCGGTCGTTAAAAACTAATTACTTGAGTTCGAAGGTAAGTTCAACTTCGACTGGAGAATTCAGCGGAAGTTCAGCTACGCCAATTGCGCTACGTGCAGCAACTCCTGCATCTTCGCCCCAGATCGCCATGAATAGTTCAGATGCACCGTTTGCTACGAATGGAGCATTGATAAATCCTGGAACCCCGTTGACATAACAGACAATACGAACAACTTTTGCAACGTTATCGACATCGTCCACCAAGTTAAGTGCAGCTAGTGCGTTTAGTGCACAAACTTGCGCCATCTCCTTAGCTTGTTCTTGGGTAACTTCTCCGCCAACTTTGCCTACAAATGGAATCGCGCCATCGACCATCGGCAATTGACCTGCAGTAAAAACAAGCTTGCCGGTCTTAGATGCGGGAACGTATGCAGCTAACGGCTTAGATGCCACCGGTAGTTCGTGCCCCAGTTCTTTAAGTTTTGCGCGTACATCCATTTAGTTGATCTCCCTCTTCATATAAGCAACGAGTTGTTCACCAGAACCTGGTGCGGGAATTACTTGAACGAGCTCCCACCCATCAGAACCCCAGGTATCGAGAATCTGCTTAGTGGCATGTGACAAAAGTGGAACTGTTGCATATTCGTACTTAACCATTGAGCGCTGCTTTCACTAGTGTCGAGACTAAGCCACCATCGGCCTTGCCTGCAATTTTTGGTTGGATTAACTTCATTACCTGCCCCATACCTGATGGACCAGTTGCACCGGTTTCAGCGATGGCATCAGCAATCATCCTCTTGAGATCCGCTTCCGATAATTGTTCCGGAAGATATCTGGCAATTACTTTGCCTTCTTCAATTTCGGCTGTTGCGCGGTCAGCGCGACCAGCTTCGGCAAATGCCTCGGCGGCTTCGCGGCGCTTCTTGGCTTCACGTGAAAGCACGGTGATGATTTCAGCATCGGTCAGAACGCGCGCGCTCTTGCCTGAAACTTCTTCATTGGTGATTGCGCTTAAAACCATCCGGATCGTGCCGGATGACATCTCATCCCGAGAGCGAATCGCCTCGGTCAGGTCGCTTTGGAGTGTTTCTTTTAGTCCCATAGCGGTATCTTCTCACGCCTATGAGTTATAAATTGCGAGAAGTCAGCGTCCCGGTTCTGCCTGCGGGCCACCGCGATATTCGCGTGCTCCACTTCTCTGACCTGCACCTGACCCCATCGCGCAAAGCTGAGATCGCAGATATCAAAAGCTTTGCCGAGCTGGCGCCAGATCTCGTTATAAGTACCGGTGATTTCCTTGCTCATAAGGATGCCGTCCCGGTTGCGCTAGAAGCGTTATCTGGATTACTCGATATACCTGGACTCTTCGTCTTTGGCTCCAATGATTATTACGCCCCGAAAATTAAAAATCCCCTCAAATATTTATTGAAGAACCACGGAAAGCGTGTGCACGGAGAAGAGCTGCCATGGCGAGGGTTGGAATCTTCACTTACTCAACTTGGATGGCACAATCTCAATCATCACACTGTCAATATTGAAATAAATGGCACAAAGATTGAAGCGCGTGGTACCGATGATGCCCATCTTGAACTCGATGATTACTCACTCGTTGCTGGCAAACCAAATCCAAAGGCTGACCTAGCTATTGGTGTTACTCATGCACCGTACTTAAGAATTATTGAGGCAATGTCGAAGGATGATTTAGATTTAATTTTTGCGGGTCACACTCATGGTGGACAAGTTCGTTTGCCATGGTTTGGTGAAAGTAAAGCGCTAACCACCAATTGCGATCTCCCTCATTGGCGTGCCCGTGGTTTAACTCGAGATCCGGGAGAGCCATGGTTGCATGTCTCTGCAGGTATGGGAACAAGTCCATTTGCGCGTATTCGAGTCGCTTCCCCTCCAGAGGTTTCGCTCGTAACATTAGAGGCGGCGTTCTAGCATCGGAGCAGTAATGAAAAAGGTAACTATCGGAAGTCTAAAGATTTCCCAACTGCGCGATGCAGACAAGTTGCATTTATCCCACGAACTAGCCGCTCTAGTAGCTATAAAATCCGGAAGCGGTGAATACACACTTCTAACAAAATCAAATAAGACTTCTTTTCCAATCCCAGTAAAACGAGTTTCGTCAGATGTCGTGGGCATGGGTTTTACAATGCGAGTTCTGACTGAAATTAAGAGTGGCGAGAGCGTCTCTCTAAGCAAACCAACGATTGAAAATAGCGGAAGTATCGGAATCATTCGCAGGATCGATTCCGGGATCGAATTTCTGCTTCGCAAATTTCTAGGTGCCCCAGTCTCAGTGTTCCGCACTGCTATGGGATTTCCTGGCGATGACGATCGAGCTCTTATTCGTCTAGAGAATTCCCAATTCTCTAGACTCGGCATCTCTCCTGGCGATCAAGTATTTGTCGAATACGCCGGTAAAAAAATCTCAGCTTTTGCCTTTGAACAGCTCGATGAGATTTACTCACCAAGTACCGTGCTTAAGAATTCAAAAGCGGTTGGTTTGAAGAGTTCGCAACTTCCTAAAGACTTTCCGCGCTATTTACTTGTGCACATCTCTCCAATTGCGCGAGATGCGCTTGGCATCCCAAAAGATAATGTCACTTCAACCGTTCGAGTTCATAGAAGAATTCGTACGCGGTTGGCGAGTGAATTCAATAAACTTCTTCTTCCTATGGCGGTATTTGTCCTAAGCGTTCTTCCAGCCGAGATAAACCATTGGATTAAGTTCTTCATATACGTGATCGGAACTCCGCTGATAATTCTTATCAGCCTCGCTCCCTTGAAGATTCGAAAGGCAGCTAAGGGAGTTTGGCCTTAAGCGTTGCCTTTATTACTTCATGCGCAATGTCCACACTTGAAATACTTTTCATGCTCGTGAAGTCTGGGCAGGCATTAACTTCAAGGACTCTTGCGCCATCTCTCATTTTTAGGAGATCAACGCCAGCATGCCCAAGGCCTATGGTGGCAGTTGCAGCAATAGCGATTTCAGATTCGTGTGAATTAAGTTCATACCTCTCTTGAACTCCTCCAAGAGAAATATTGGATCGCCAGTCTTGGGTACTACGGCGCTTTGATGCCGCAATCACTCTGCCTGCTGTCACAATTACTCGGATACTTTCGCCTTCTGCCTCTTCAATAAATGGTTGAGCAAGTATGGGACCGAGACCTTCTTGAGCGAATTCTTCGCAAAGAGCGGGCACCTGACTCT
The DNA here is from genome assembly GCA_009698045.1 of Actinomycetota bacterium. Lineage (GTDB taxonomy): Bacteria > Actinomycetota > Actinomycetes > Nanopelagicales > Nanopelagicaceae > AAA044-D11. The sequence goes on from WLRE01000032.1 coordinate 11,442, forward strand.
CTTCTCGTATCAAACGCACCCATCGGCCTTGTCCACCGTGGCGCATCTTAAATACTGATGGGGCGTTATTTCGACGAAAATAGCCGAGCACAGAGTCCACATGTAGATCGATTAGTTCAGTAGGCACCTGCGGAATATTGGCACTTGCTAATGCCAGATAAGTTTTAGCTTTGTCATCTGCTATTGCTATTGCTGAAATTGGATTGAGCGGAATAATGCCTCGTGCTTGTGCATCACGATAAATCTCTACTACTTGCGGTTTGAGAATAAAAAGACATGGCGCAAAATGGGTGATATCAGTTAATTCCAAATCCAGGTCTGAGGAGAAATCGAGTACTTGATAGGCAATCTTTAGTTCTTCGCAGGCACGTACTAGTTCCTCTGGTACGCCTCTTGCCCATTCATTCTTTCCTATGCCAATAACGTTCATGTAAGCCGACGTTCAATCATTTTGAAGATGGAACTACTTACCGAAACTCCGGTGACTTTCTCAATCCCGGCAAAACCAGCCCAGGCATCTAGTTCAGAAATATAAATTTGATTATTGATTCCCAACATATCTACACCTGCAATATCTAATTTCATCACTTGCGCTGCAGACTCTGCCAATCTCGCAGCAGGATGAGTCAACGCTAAAGCTATTCCAGTACCGCCCTGTGCCAGATTAGCTACGCGCTCACCCGGTTGAGGAATGCGTTCCATCAAAGCTACACATCGACCATCAACTACGTGCGCACGATAATCAATTACGTTTGTACCTAAATCCTTTTGAATCAAGATTGGTTCTACAAAGTGATCTGCTAAAACCTTTGGGGATTTTGCAATCGCTTGGGTGGCTTGCATGGAGTTCTGAAAGAATTGAATTCCTCTACCTTGAGCCCCAAAAACTGGCTTAGAAATGATCTCACCTTCGAGATGCAACTCGATAGATTCTCCAGGAAATTGGAACTCAGATTGCAGAAAAGGTAAGCCGGCTCTCGCGAGTACTTGCGCAGTCTCGAGCTTACTTCTTGAAGTTATTGAAGCAGCAGGATTGTTAATGACAATCGTTCCAGAATGCTCGAGCACCTCAAGTATTGGTTTAACCAAGTGCATAAATTTTGCAACAGTGCGATGGAGAACAACTTGGGGATTAAAGGGCTGACCCTGATAGAAGACCTTACTGTCGTTCGGACTAAT
>WLRE01000033.1 GCA_009698045.1 Actinomycetota bacterium
AGATTGCCTACTTGAATCTGTGCGATTTTGATGAGCCTAAAAGATATTCCCAATAGGAGAATTCCTCCTACTGCTGTCATCGTCAAGATTTGGTAGTCCGGCAGAACCTTTCCGAGGAAGAGTCCTACGGCAGTCCAGAGACCTTGATAAATGCCAACTGGTAGCGCAGATACAGCCACTCCCCAACCTAAGGAGGCCGCGAATGCGATTGAGGTTATTCCATCCAGAATACTTTTAAGGACTAATTGATCGATACCGGTGCCCATGCCATCGCTTATGGAGCCAAGGATTGCCATAGGTCCGATTACAAAAAGTAGGGATGCAGCGACAAAGCCTTCAACAAAAGGACTTGTGCCGTTCTTATCGAGTTTATCTTTAAGCGTGTGCCCGAGAGATTCCAATCGATCCTCTAAACCAAGCCAAGAACCAATGAGAGCGCCACACAACAGGGAGAAGAGGATGACGAGCATGGTCCATCCCCGCGGAAAGGCAGAGGCTAACTGCTGATTCCATACATTCTTTATTGAATCCACAGCTGCAAGCAGGGTGATAAAGCCAAGAGTTGAGGTGATGAGATTGCGGGTGCTCTCTTTGAACCGGCCACCAACTAGTAATCCCAACAATGAGCCAGCAATTATTGCGCTCACATTTATTACTGTTCCTAAACCGACAAACATAACTCCCCAATTTCTATACTCGCAACTAACATCACCTGTAGGATTTCGCAGTGAATACGAGTGGCGAGCCTAACGCAGATCAGCCTTTATCAGGTAAAAAATCGCTGCTTGCGATCTTAAAACCGCATCGGACCGTTCCGCACGCCAGATGGACAGCAGAGAGTCGTTGGGCATTATCCGCGCAGGGTGTTTTCGTTCTCTGTCTCGGCTTAATCATCTTTGGTTTGGGCGATGCTCTGATCATTCAATCCCATTTGGGAAATGCGCCCTGGTCGGTGTTGGCACAAGGAATCGCCAATCAAACACCGCTCTCTATCGGCGCCGCCACCTTTTTGATTGGTGGACTGGTTCTCCTTCTCTGGTGGCCCCTTAAGCAACGCCCTGGATTTGGAACACTTGCAAATATTGTTCTCATCTCGGCAGCTCTTCAGGTAGGTCTATATATTTTTCCGGTAGCTCCGCAAATCTTTCTACTCCAGTTGCTATATGTGCTCTTAGGTATTGCACTCGTCGGCGCTGGAACTGCTCTCTATATTACTTGTGGACTGGGTCCGGGACCGCGTGATGGCTTGATGACTTCATTGCACAAGTTGACCGGAATACGTGTCGGACGCGTTCGACTTTTCATCGAGATCTGTGCGCTTATTGCTGGCGCTCTTCTGGGCGGAAGAGTCGGCCTAGGAACCGCACTCTTTGCGCTATTGATTGGTAATTCGATGGCGATATCGTTAAGTGTGGTTAACCGAACCGCCGGTGCTACCAAATGATTTCTTCTCTGCCCTCCTGTTTGAGAATTGCATTTGCCTTGCTGAAAGGTTTACTACCAAAAAAACCTCGATAAGCGGATAATGGGCTGGGATGAACTCCCACGATGGTGCGAAGAGGATTGGTAAATGCCTGCAACTCCCCGGCCGACTTTCCCCAGAGTATATTGACAACACCCTGCCTGTTAAGAATACGTGTGACCTCGTCGGTGACCGCTTGCCAACCTAAATTCGAATGAGAGAGAGATTCTCCGACTTCAAGAGTAAGAGTTCTATTCAGAAGAATCACACCTTGAGCTACCCACGGAGTGAGGTCGCCGTAGCGGATGCATGTGCTTCCCACATCATCAGTAACTTCTCTGAGAATATTTTGCAAACTCTTGGGCACCTTGCCAACATCCGGCGGAACTGAGAATGCATATCCGCAAGCGAATCCTGGATTTGGATATGGATCTTGACCCACAATAAGAACTCGCGAAGAAGAGACCGGATTTTGGAGGGCTCTAAATATGAGAGACGAATCAGGCAGGTAAGTACGGGAACTTAGTTCATCTTGAATTGAATCTATCTTGGAAGCAAGCGGCGCAAGCTCGACTTTCCATTCCTCATGAAGATAGTCAAAGAGTCTCATGAACTAGCGCGCACGTGCGAAGAATCGACCGCTCTCCTGGCTGACTACGATCGGCAATCCATATGCAAGAGAGAGATTTTCAGAGGTAATAACAGAATGAATTGGCCCGCAGGAGACCGCCTGTGCGTGAGAAAGGAGAAGGGCGTGCGTAGTACCAACCGGAATCTCTTCGATGTGATGTGTCACGATAATCGTCGCTGGCGAGAGCGGATCTATCGCTAAATTCTCTAAACGTCGTAACAAATCTTCTCGTCCACCTAAATCTAATCCAGCTGCTGGTTCGTCCAGAAGAAGCAGTTCCGGATCAGCCATTAGCGCTCGGGCAATGAGCACTCGTTTCTTCTCACCCTCAGAGAGTGTGCCAAATAACCGCTCCCCTAAATCACGCACACCCAACGTAGTGAGCAGGGCTATCGCTCGCGACTCGTCCCACAAGTCGTACTCTTCTTGCCACCGCCCAGTAATTGCGTAAGCAGCGGTCAGAACAACATCCATCACGACCTCATCATGAGGAATCTCCGCAACAAGAGCTGGCGTTGTTAGACCCAATCGTGTGCGAAGTTCAAATACATCTACCCGGCCCAGTTCTTCTCCAAGAATTTGCATGACGCCACCAGTGGGATGAATGGCAGTTGCACATAAGAGAAGAAGTGTGGATTTTCCCGCTCCGTTTGGTCCAAGAATGACCCAACGCTCGCCCTCATTTACCGTCCAGGCAAGTGGACCAAGAATATTTTTGCCATCCCGAGAAACGACTACATCAGTTGCTGATAGCACAGTCCTCACGAGAAGAAAGATACCCTTTCACGCTTGTATAACACGCTAACCTAGGGCAGTGGTATCAAACACTCCCCAACGATTTACGGGGCTAATCCTGCTCTCAGGCGAGGATTCGCCCGGAGTTACCGCTGCCCTATTTAGCACTCTCTCTCCGTTCCAGATTTCGGTACTCGACATTGAGCAAGTTGTGATTAGAGGCCGGCTAGTTCTTACAGTCCTTATCTCGCTCGATCCTGCGCACTGCAGTGCCATAGAAGAAGATCTTCTGGCGATGGCTGCGGCGTCTTCATTGGATTTAGCAATTGACTTTCAAGATTCACCAGTGGAGGCAGTAGCTCTTCCTACACGTCTGCATATCGTCGTACTTTCAACAGAGCTAAAGCCAACAGGTATCGCTGGAGTTGCGGCAAAAATCTCAGAATTCAATGGAAACATAGATCGTATTCATCGGACCGCCTCTTACCCACTAACAGCAATAGAACTCGATGCCAGTTTCCCGTCAGGAAACATTGAACTGAACACAATCGCTCGAGAACTAGCAGAGGTAGCGCAACGCGAGAATCTTGATATCTCTGTTGAACGCGCTGGCTTGATGCGCCGAGCCAAGAGAATCGTGCTCCTAGATATGGATTCCACACTAATTAGAGAAGAGGTTATTGACCTTCTTGCTCGCAAAGCCGGGGTCGAAGAAAGTGTCGCCGCCATAACGCAATCAGCGATGCGCGGAGAGTTGGATTTTTCTCAATCTCTCGCCGCACGCGTCCAACAACTTGCAGGATTAGCCGAGAGCGCAATCGCCGAAGTAGCGCGCGAGATAACCCTCACTCCTGGAGCGCGCACCCTCATCAAAACGCTTCATCGCTTAGGTCATAAAGTAGGAGTCGTCTCTGGCGGGTTTCTCAATGTTATAGAACCACTTCTCCAAGAGTTGCAGATAGATTTTTATCAAGCAAATACCTTAGAAATTCAGAACGGGCACCTCACAGGAAAGACGGTCGGACCCATCATTGATCGTGCGGCAAAGGCAGATGCACTACGAGAATTCGCACAGCGTGAGAACGTCGCTCTTTCACAGACAGTGGCAATTGGAGATGGCGCTAACGATCTCGACATGATTGAGGCGGCCGGACTGGGAATTGCATTTAACGCTAAGCCAGCCGTGCAAGCAGCCGCCGACAGCGCCGTCAACTCCCCTTACCTGGATTCAGTTCTCTATCTGATTGGTATTAGCAGAGATGAAATCGAAGCGAGCGATTAGTAGTAGTTAGAGACGGCAAGCATGAATGTCGGTAACAAGAATACCCCGAGCACCAACGGCATAGAGTTCGTCCATTACCCGATTAATATCCTTGCGCTTAACCATTGCTCGCACTGCATTCCAATCTGACTTTTGCAATGGCGAGATAGTGGGAGATTCAATTCCGGGTGTTAAGGCACACGCTTTCTCCAAATCGATACTCTTAACGTCGTAATCGACAAGTACATACTGCCTGGCCATAACGACGCCATTAAGTCGACGAATAATAGTTTCAAATGCCGGAGCCTGTGCAACCCCAGATCGCTCTATTAAAATGGCTTCACTCGACAACAAGACATCTCCAAAAATTGAGAGCCCTGCTTGACGAAGTGTTCCTCCAGTTGAAACAACATCGGCGATAACATCAGCAACTCCAAGTCGAATGGAACCCTCGACGGCACCATCTAGCCGAACCACTTGAGCTTTTATGGAATTCTGGTCAAGGTACTTCTCCACCAGACCCGGATATGCAGTAGCGATTCGTTTTCCGGCAAGGTCTACTTTCCCGGCTGCTTGGGGGGCGGCAAATCTAAAAGTGCTCTTTCCAAAATCGAGCGCAAGAACTTCAGTCGCCGAGGCGCCACTATCTAGGAGTAAATCTCTCCCGGTTATTCCTGCATCAAGTTCGCCAAGCCCTACATACACCGCAATATCTCGCGGTCTTAAATAGTAGAACTCGACATCATTTTCTGGATCTATGAAGGTTAAATCTCGCGGATCAGATCGCTGGCGATAACCGGCCTCACGCAACATCGCGGCCGAGGCATCAGATAACGATCCCTTGTTAGGTACTGCAATTCGTAATGTCATCAGATTCCTTAAAGCTTGGCGTAGACGGATTCGAGTGGAATATTCCTAGCAATCATGAGAACTTGCAGATGATAAAGAAGTTGACTTATCTCTAGTGCCAGTTCGTCAGCACCTTGGTATTCAGCTGCCATCCATACTTCAGCGGCTTCTTCGACAACTTTCTTGCCTATGTGATGAACCCCTGCATCTAGAGCAGCAACAGTGCCCGATCCTTCTGGTCTTGTTGTCGCCATTTCATTGAGTTCGATCCAGAGACTATCAAAAGATTTCATGACTGGATTTTACCTTCTTCTAGGGCTATGCGGTTCGACATTTCTCTGCTGCTAACCGAATATCTCGCACCATTACAGCGGGTTCCGGAGAGTTGAATACAGCACTTCCTGCGACAAAGGTATCTGCACCTGAAAGGGTGGCTTCATTGATCGTAGCCAACGAAATGCCACCATCTACCTGTAGCCAGAGATCGTTCAACTGATTGGCCAATATCCACGAGCGAGCCGCTGCTACTTTGGGCATCATGTCACTCATAAACTTCTGTCCGCCAAATCCAGGTTCAACCGTCATCACAAGGAGCATGTCGATATCGGCCATGAAGGGCTCAACCGATGAGAAAGGAGTCCCGGGCTTGATGGCGATACCCACTCGTGCGCCATTGCTGGCGATGTTTGAGATCAGTGATTTCACATCGCTGGCTGCCTCTAAGTGAAAAGTGACGCTGGCACTTCCGTGTTCGGCATATAACGGCGCTTGTATATCTGGATCAGAAATCATCAGATGCGAATCAACGGCTAGCGGACTCTGTTCAATAATATGTACCGCCTCTTCAAACGAAAAGGTAAAATTAGGAACAAATTTATTGTCCATTACATCAAGGTGAAGAAGGTCGGAGACCGATGCGATCCTTAAAATTTCAGAGGAGAGGTTCTGGCGGTCTGCATTGAGAATGCTGGGACAGATTCGAACCGAACTCATGTCGAAATCGTACTTGGTGCAGGCAAACTAGAGCGGCTTTTGAAGCAGGGCGAGGTACATGGAGTCGCTATGTTGAATATGGCTCCAAAGCTGGAGCGTCCCATCAGGATTCTCTCCCCCGGTAGGCGATTTAACGAAGTCTGCAACCGAAAGAATTTTCATATCTTTATGACGATGAGTGAAATCCAATATCTGACCCATTGTCTCCGCTATATGTGGCGAGCAGGTGGCATATCCGATGACTCCCCCAGGATTGAGAAGTTCATAGGCCGAGTCTAGAAGTTGCCTCTGTAGTGCAACCAAATTCTTCAAATCATTTGGAGTGCGTCGCCATCTCGCCTCAGGGCGACGACGTAGGGCTCCCAGTCCGGTGCATGGCGCATCAACCAATATACGATCATATGTGGCGCCGAAAGCTGCCCAGTCTCTGCCATCGTTTTGAGTAATCAGAGAACTCGGCACGACTCTCGCAACAAGTTCGGCGCGATGGGCCGTTGGTTCGTTTGCGGTAAAGATATCTTGTGGGCGAGATGTCTCTACCAAGTTATAGAGCAGCGCCGCTTTTCCGCCGGGTCCTGCGCACATATCCAACCAAGAGATAGCGCTATCTAATGAAAGTTTCGCAGTGTTATAGAAAGTTTCAGCGACTATTTGTGAGCCCAGGTCTTGCACGCCGGCCCGCCTAGATTCGATCTCTGGATATTCGCTCGGAAGATGGTCGGACTCGATTGCATAGGAAGATAAAGGGAGCTCCCTTCCACCAGTTTCGAGCAAGTTCTCAACCGTGGACTTTCCGGGCCACGCGACTAGATGTGGAGCTACTGGCAGATTATCAATTCGCAGAAGCTCTTCCACCTTATCCCAATCCTTTAGTTGGTCGTAAAAAGCTTTGACAATCCATTCGGGATGGGAATACTCGATTGATAATCTCTCCGTGGCGCTAAGCGCGGAGTCCGCAGCGATTGCACTGGAATAATTCGTATCACGCGTAATAGCGCGCAAAATAGCGTTTACATATGAGGCTTTCGACTCACCTGCGACAAACCGTGCAACTTCTACCGTTGCAGATACCGCAGCATGATCCGGTGTTCGCATATAGTCGATTTGGTGCATACCCATTCTCAACAGATTGAGAATTTTTGGATCTAACTCGGCAATAGAACGATCAATCTTCTGAGCGATGAAATAGTCATATCGGCCTTGCATACGGAGCGTGCCATATGAGAGTTCTGTAGCAAGGGCCTTATCTCGTTGCTCTAATTGCGATACTTTCAGGAGATCTGGTAGACGAATATTTGCGTAAGCACCATCTTGATTGACTTGCGAGATGAGATCGTAGGCCAGCAGTCGAGCCTTATCTGGCTTAGGTTTACGAAAATCAGAATTACTCAAACGCTGACTCACTCGTTAGATGTGCACCACGAGCAAAATCAGCAGCGCTCATTCTCTTCTTACCGGCGGGAATTACTTCGTCAATCAATAGAACGCTATCGGAGCAGCGCACGAGAAGACCCTGCGCGCACGACTCGATAGAACCTATTGCCGAGAGTGAGTTGGGCAGGAGGCTCTCTGATAAACCGAAGAGTGAAATCTTGTTGCCCTGGTGATAGGTATAGATGCCGGGGCGCTCTTGTAAGGCTCGCGAAGTACGCAGAATTTCATCTGCCGACTTGCTCCAATCAATGTGGCCCATCTCCTTCGAAATTTTTGGAGCTAGCGAAATTCCTGCAGTCGGCTGAGGAGTGGTTCTCGTCTTGCCTATAACTGAAAGTAGTTCGATAATCGATAACGCCCCTCGCTCTCCGAGCTTTTTTAACAGGGTTTGCGTTGTGTCGGTCGGTGAAATATCTAACTCTTCTTGAATGTAGTAAGGGCCAGTATCCATCCCCTTATCCAACTTAAATATAGTAAAGCCTGTTCGTGAATCGCCATTAAGAAGAGCCCATTGAACGGGAGCTGCGCCACGGTAGGCCGGAAGTAATGAGAAATGTAGATTGATCCAACCAAATCGAGGTCCATGCAATAGCTCTACCGGTATCAAACGCCCGTAAGCGACCGTAACAATGAGTTGGGGCTGCGCATCGAGTAGATGACGATTAAGTTCAGAAGTGTCTGCTGGTTTGGCAACATTCAATCCCTTTGACTCTGCCCAAGCCGCTAATTCATTAGGTACAACCTTCTGACCGCGACCAGTCTCTTTGTCGGGGTTAGTAATAATGGAACCAATGGTGTGTTCGGAGGCCATGATTGCTTCAATAACAGGAATGGAGACTAGCGAGGATGATGCTATTGAAAGTTGCACGAATTAGAGTCCTAAACCAAAGGTTGTATGTGGGCTAACTTTGATGGTTGGTGCATTTCCTAACTCATCAGCGAGTCCAAACCATTCGGACTCCCGGATCTCTTTCATGGCTCGCTTTCGCTCTTCCGAAACCAATCGGTCAATAAAGAGCACACCATCTAGATGGTCTGTTTCGTGTTGCAAGCAACGAGCGAGTAGCTCTGTTCCGTCAATGACTATTGGCTCGCCGTGCATATTGAATCCTTTGGCAATCGCACGCATGGAACGCGGTGTCTCATAGTTCATGCCGGGAAAGCTCAGACATCCTTCACCGCCATCTTGCATCTCATCGCTAAGGTCCAAGGTTGGATTTATCAAATGGCCCTCATTGTCATCACAGTCCCAAACAAAGACGCGAAGCGAGACGCCAATTTGAGGAGCTGCAAGTCCAGCTCCAGGAGCGTCGTGCATAGTTTCGGTTAAATCTCGTACCAGATTTCGCAATTCCTTGTCGAATGTTGTGACAGGTTGCGCCTTAGTAGTGAGGACGGGATCACCAAAGAGTCGAATTTCTTGAACAGGCACGTGCATATTCTATACGAGTAAAGCCGACGCTAATTCTCAATATTCACTAAATCTCATATGGATCGAGGCGTATTCGGAGAGGCGGCAAGGATTTTAAGGAACGTACCCGCTTAAAGTCTCTAACAAATTCAGAGAGAGCTTCAGATTTATCGATGGGTACTCGAAGAATTAGTTTGGTGAACTCACCATCTAGGTCCAACGCGCTGACTCGTTCGAAGATCTCTACCTCTTCTAGAACTATTCGAAGTTGGGAAATCTCACTTTTCTTACCCTCAATCGTAAGAATACGAGAGTACGGTGGCAGATCAGCGGCAGCTCGTTCCTTAATCTCTAAGTCAATCTGAGGATAGAGCGACCATTTGAGTAGAGATTGAGAGATGGGATGCGCGCTGGGAAGCGAGACAAATCCCTCTCCCCCAATTTTCATTAAGGATAGTGCAGTAAACCAACTTCGCCTGGCACTCTCTTCTGCATGTAAACCAATACGATTGAATAGAGAATCTCCACCCAGGAGAACTACTGCTGCATATTCGCCGATCGGTTCAGCGCCGTTGGTTGCGACAACTAAGTGTTTGCCATTCGGCAAGAGATCCACTCGCTTCTTACCTGAACTTGTAATAATGCTAATCCCGGGATGTGCCCGACCGAGCTCCTCCCCGATCCGAGAACTACCCCGAGATAAAGCGCGTGGTGAGGATTGACCACAAAAATTGCAAGCCCACGCTGAACTGATGGCATCGCATAACGAACATACATAACCTTTTGAACGATCAATCATTAACCGGCCACCGCAGATGCATAGTGCGTGGTTGCGACATTTCTGGCAGGAGAACGAATTGACATAACCCGGCGCGGCAACAGTCACAAGAACACTGCCTGACTTAAGTCCGTTTGAAATTACGGCATCCGATGAGGTTTTACTTTCATCAAAGGCAAGGCTCAGTTGTTTAATGGTTGATGCCTGCAAAGATAGCCAACCGGTTTCTACTAGTCGGGCAATCTCCAAAGTCGGTGTGAACGAAAGAAAGGTCAGATCGAAGTCTGCGGCTCGTAGAAGCGCAATATCTCGGACGCTCCATTCGGGCGATCTTCGGCTTACCAGACTCTCTTCGCCATCTTGAAAAACAATGATGGTCGAACCGGGAAGTAATGGCGTAAAGATTGCATTGCGAGTGCCAATGACGATCGCAGGCTTGCGATACAGAGCTCGGAGATGATTTCGGTAGCGCTCCGAGCGTTCCAGTGCACTCGATACGGAAAGAATCTCCTCATCTACTCGCTGCGCTAACGAAGTGAGAAGAAGTGAAAGGTCTTTCTCATCCGGTACTACAACAAGAACTTGCCCATTATGACCTCGACTTAGAACTGCATCACGGATTTGTTCTATATATGAAGTGCCCGGCTCGAGAATCTTTAACGAGTGAGAGCGTTTGCCTGGAAGATTTGGCGCAATTGGTGGTGTTACCGAATGAAAGAGGCGTTCCATGCCTGCCACGCGTCCCGGAACGGCATCTGGAATAAGTTCCCAAATATCACATGCGTAGCGATGTGCTGTTCGTTGGAGAAGCGCGATAGTTGAGTGATCGAGAACCGGAATTGATGTAATTGCAGAGTCGATAAATTTTGTTCCTGCGGAGACTTCGTTGGAACTTCGTTCTATGACTAGACCAGTACAAGTTCTATTTCCAAACGGAACCTTCACCATCGTTCCAACTTCTACCGAATCTCCGAATTGGGCCGGGAGTAGATAGTCATACGCCTGGTCGAGATGAAAGACTCCAGTGTCTACTAAAACCTTGAGCAAGGCTCGATCGCTGGCACGCTCTGAACTCTTTTCGGCAGGAGCTTTTTGAACTTTGAGCTTGAGTGAACCTTTATCGCCCATAAGTAGAGAACCTGAAGTGAAGGAAATTAACCCTTAACTGCGGATTTGAGAGCAGCGGCGCGATCGCTCTTCTCCCAAGAGAACTCTGGCAGTTCGCGACCAAAGTGGCCGTAACTCGCAGTCTTGGAGTAGATAGGACGTAAAAGATTGAGGTCACGGATGATCGCTGCCGGGCGTAGATCAAAGACAGATGAGATCGCATCGGTGATTTGCTGCACTGGAACTTTCTCGGTTCCGAATGTTTCGACGAAGAGACCAACTGGATGAGCCTTACCGATTGCATAGGCGACTTGGACCTCGCATCGGGTTGCTAGGCCGGCGGCGATGACATTCTTTGCAATCCAACGCATCGCATAGGCCGCCGAACGATCTACCTTTGAAGGATCTTTTCCAGAGAATGCGCCACCACCATGGCGAGCCATACCACCGTAGGTGTCTACGATAATTTTGCGACCAGTCAATCCAGCGTCGCCCATTGGTCCGCCTACAACAAATCGGCCAGTTGGGTTGATGAGAATGCGAACATCCGAGGTATCGATTTTGAGATCCTTAATGATGGGATCAATAACTAAACGCTTGAGATCCGGCGCAAGCACCTTCTCAAGGTCAACATCAGGCGAATGTTGAGTAGAGATTACGACAGTATTGAGTGCCACTGCCTTGTCGCCGTCGTATTCGATGGTCACTTGAGTCTTGCCATCTGGACGCAAATACCCAACCGCGCCAGCTTTACGAATCTGCGAAAGTTTGAGTGAGAGTTGGTGGGCAAGATGGATAGGAAGTGGCATCAACTCTGGGGTGTCATCACATGCATATCCAAACATCAGACCCTGATCGCCAGCTCCTTGAAGGTCGAGTGGATCTGCTGAAGCCGAGACCCGCTTTTCAAAAGCACTATCCACGCCTTGGGCGATATCTTGGGACTGAGCACCAATCGAGACTGAGATTCCACAAGAATTTCCATCGAAACCCTTATCAGATGAGTCATATCCAATGGCTACAACAGTGTCGCGCACAATCGTCATTACATCTGCATACGCATCAGTTGTTACTTCACCAGCAACATGTACTTGGCCAGTTGTAATCATAGTTTCAACTGCGACGCGACTCTTGGCATCTTGACGAAGTAAATCATCCAGGATCGCATCTGAAATTTGATCAGCCATCTTGTCTGGATGGCCTTCGGTAACAGATTCAGAGGTGAAGAGGCGCTTTGTCATGGATTTAACCTAACTTATTCCGGGCAACATCTAAC
>WLRE01000034.1 GCA_009698045.1 Actinomycetota bacterium
ACTTTATAGGCAACGGCTAATCCGACACCATCAAAGAAGACGTGAATAGCCATAGCGAGAGCGCCGACTACTCCAGCCGCATCGCCGTAGTGGGTGTGCTCATGAGCATATTCAGATTCCGCAGGTTCGTGACCGCCGGCCAGTTGTTCAAAGAAATGTAAGAAGAGAAATCCCACAACGAAGGCGATTGCGACTAATGGAATCTTTCCGAGGTGTAAGCCGCCACCGACAAAAACTTCGGGCAATAAATCAAAGCCAACTAAGCCAAGCAAGAGTCCCGCAGCTAGGCCGAGGACTAAGTGGAAGCGATCTTTAGAGCGAAGGGCGACATATCCGCCGAGAGTGGTGGACCCTACGGTTACCGCGGCTAACACAATCGCAATCATGGAAGGAGTCTACCTGCACCATTTCTACGAGTAGAATTGGCCACCTTGCGACCAGCAAGGAGAGCCGACAGCCAGCCGGATGGAGATCAGAGATGGCCGCAGATCGTTTAGAGACAATTGTTAGCCTCGCCAAGCGCAGAGGTTTTGTATACCCATCATCAGAAATTTATGGCGGATTGCGCGCCTCATGGGATTACGGCCCCCTTGGAGTCGAACTCAAAAATAACGTTAAGCGCCAATGGTGGCGCGCGATGGTTCAAGGTCGAGAAGATGTTGTTGGTTTAGATTCTTGCGTCATCTTGGCTCGTGAGGTCTGGGAGGCATCCGGTCACGTAGAGACTTTTACTGATCCGTTGACTGAATGTACTGAGTGCCACAAGCGTTATCGCGCCGATCATTTAGAGGAAGCGTACGAAGCAAAGCACGGCAAAGCTCCAGCATCGATGGCCGATGTGAACTGCCCTAATTGCGGCAATAAAGGAAAGTTCACCGCACCTAAGAATTTCTCTGGTTTATTGAAGACCTATCTCGGCGCTGTTGAAGATGAATCTGGTCTTGCTTACCTGCGCCCAGAGACTGCGCAAGGAATCTTCATTAACTTCGACAATGTCGCACAGACTTCCCGCAAGAAGCCGCCATTTGGTATTGGCCAAATAGGCAAGTCATTCCGCAATGAAATTACGCCCGGAAACTTTATTTTCCGTACTCGTGAATTCGAACAAATGGAGATGGAGTTCTTCGTGGTACCAGGTACCGATGAAGAGTGGCATCAGTACTGGATTGATACTCGTCTCGAGTGGTACAAAGGTTTAGGTATCAATCCTGATCGCTTGCGTTTATTCGAGCATCCAAAAGAGAAGTTATCTCACTACTCCAAGCGCACTGTCGATATTGAATATAAATTTGAATTCAACGGCACCGAATGGGGCGAGCTTGAAGGTATTGCAAGCCGTACCGACTTCGACCTTAAAGCGCACGGCGCAGCATCTGGTAAAGACTTGTCTTGGTTTGATCAAGAGAAGAACGAGCGTTGGGTTCCGTACGTCATTGAACCAGCGGCTGGTGTCGACCGTTGCACCTTGACCTTCATGATGGATGCATTTACCGAAGATGAAGCTCCTAATTCCAAGGGCGAGATGGAAAAGCGCGCAGTGATGAAACTTGACCACCGCCTGGCTCCGATTAAGGCTGCAGTTCTTCCACTCTCTCGAAATGCTGATCTCTCTCCAAAGGCCCGCGATCTAGCTGCGCAATTGCGTCAGAACTGGTCAGTCGATTTTGATGATGCTGGTGCAATCGGTCGTCGCTATCGTCGCCAAGATGAAATCGGAACACCGTTCTGTATCACCATTGACTTTGAAACACTTGAAGATAATGCAGTGACAATTCGGGAACGCGACACCATGGCGCAAGAGCGCATCTCCATCGACCAAGTGCAGAACTATCTCGCACCGAAGTTGTTGGGTTGCTAACTAAGCCAGTATCTCCACTTCGTCTTCCCATCTCTAATGGGGGATTTGCGAATAACGAGGTGGTACTAGATACCCCCGTCGTTCTCGCACCCATGGCAGGTATTACTAACTCTGCATTTCGCACCCTCTGCCGCGAGCAAGGTGCTGGCCTCTTTGTCTCCGAAATGGTGACAGCCCGCGCTCTAATCGAACGACATCCCGAAACCATGCGATTGATAACTCCAGGCGAGGGAGAGACACCTCGCTCAGTGCAGTTGTATGCAGTTGATCCGAAAGTGGTTGGCTTAGCAATCAAGATGCTGATGGAAGAGAATCTGGCAGATCACATCGATCTCAACTTCGGATGTCCGGTTCCGAAAGTGACACGTCGTGGCGGAGGATCTGCGCTGCCATATAAGAGAAAGTTATTTTCAGAGATCGTTCATGCATCCGTTAAGGCAGCTGCGCCATTCGGTGTTCCCGTCACCGTCAAAATGCGGGTCGGTATTGATCCCGAGCACCCGACTTATCTTGAGGCAGCATCGGCGGCAGCCGATGCAGGTGTCGCATGGGTCGCACTGCATGCGCGATATGCATCTCAGATGTATGAAGGCAAGGCAGATTGGTCGGTGATTGCCAAACTCGTTGAACACTTAGCCCCCACAGGCGTTCCCGTCTTAGGCAATGGCGATATCTGGTCAGGTGCCGATGGTGTGCGCATGGTGGAAGAGACTGGATGCGCCGGTGTTGTAGTTGGTCGTGGCTGCTTAGGAAGACCTTGGCTCTTCGCTGATTTAGTTTCGGCGTTCAATGGCGAGAGCAATCGAGCCCAACCCACACTCTTTGAAGTCCGCGAAATTATGTTTCGTCATGCCGAGCTTCTGGTTACTTTCTTCGAGAGTGAGGATCGAGCACTTCGAGATCTGCGCAAACACATGGCTTGGTATCTCAAGGGCTTTAGCGTTGTACGCGAACTGCGTGCTCAGTTTGGAATGGTCTCGACGCTGGCAGAGCTGCGCGGATTACTTGATCAACTAGAAGATCAGCCATATCCGACTGCGGTTGCTGAGTCGCCCCGTGGACGTAATAGTCACGGTAAACCAGTATCGCTGCCCGCTAATTGGCTCGATGACCCAGATGAAATTCCAGCAATCACTATCGACGATTCAGTCTCTGGCGGATAAGCATGTTCTTACTTTTTAAGTTATTTCGGCGAATCGTGGCAGCGTTTCTATTGGTAATTATTGTCGTACCTCTATTTGTGGCACTTCGCATCTGGGATACCGGACATGTGGCGGCTCCAATCAAGAGCGATGCGATAGTAATTCTGGGTGCTGCGCAATACAACGGGCGCCCAAGTGATTTGTTGAGTGCACGTATTGAGGATGCCCAAATTCTATTTTCAAAAGGTTTAGCGCCAAGAATTCTCACAGTCGGAGCGGCAGCATCGGGAGATGCTTATTCAGAGGCACAAACAAGCGCCAGTGCGCTCTTTAAAGGTGGGATTTTACCGCGCCAGGTAAAAATCATTCCGGTCGGGAAAGATACGTTGTCGAGCACAGTGGCCTATGTGAGCTACATGAAAGTTAAAGGCTATACATCCGTCATCATTGCAACCGATCCGTACCACTGTTATCGAGCAATCGCGATGGCACGAGATTTAGGAGTTCAAGCAACATGTGCGCCGACTACCAACGGCCCAGGAACGCTTCAAGCTACCGGAATTCGATACATCATCCGTGAGACTGGCGCTTATTTAGCCTACAAAACCGTAGGTCGATTCGGTATTCACCTCACTGACCAGGTAAAGAAATAGAGTACGCACATGGTTCTTAACGCAGCGAATGAGCATCCGGGTTACTCCGAGAGCGATCGCGAACGCTTCCTAGATGAACCTGCCAAACGTTTAGGGCGAACCGAGTTTGCGCGAGATCGCGCGCGCATTATTCATTCGTTTGCACTCCGACGATTAGCTGCAAAGACTCAAGTTGAAGTTCCTTTTGAAACCGAGTTTCCTCGAACCCGCCTCTCTCACTCACTTGAATGTGCGCAGGTAGGTCGCGAACTTGGTGCAGCACTAGGAGCAGATCCAGATTTAATGGAAGGTGCATGCCTTGCACATGACATCGGCCACCCGCCTTTTGGTCATAATGGCGAAGAAGCACTCAATGAAGTTGCACTCGCCTGTGGGGGATTCGAAGGTAATGCGCAGAGCCTTAGATTGCTGATTCGTTTAGAAGCAAAGACGGTAGATCAGAACGGACATTCCATTGGCCTCAATCTCACTCGCGCATCACTGGATGCCGCAACCAAGTATCCATGGCCGCGCGCAATTAATGCGCGCAAGTTTGGTGTGTACGACGACGACTTAGAGATATTCAATTGGATGCGCATGGGAGCACCTGAAGGAGCTCAATCTTTCGAGGCGCAGATTATGGATTGGTCAGATGACGTTGCTTATTCTGTCCACGATTTAGAGGATGCACTTGTCTCGGGCCAAGTAATGCTTGGTGGATTAACCAATGACCTCCCCGAACTCTTTGCGGTAGCTAAATCCACATATCTCTCGGACATTACTCGCGATGAAGTTGATGAGGCATTAACGAATTTGCAACAGCTCTCTTGCTGGCCAAAGAATTACGATGGCAGTCACCGCGCACTTGCTCGTTTAAAAGATTTAGCGAGTCAATTAGTCGGCCGTTTTGCACTAGCTGCTGAGAGTCGAACTCGCGAAGAATATGGCGCTGGAAATCTCACTCGTTACTCCGCCAATTTAGTTGTACCTCGCGCCCAACGAGTGGAGGTTGCACTTCTTAAAGCGATGGCGGGTTTTTACATTATTAACGCCGAGAGCTCCCAGAAGCGGTATAACGACCAGCAAGTTTTGATTGCAGAACTAGTCGAAGCACTTTCTCGCACCGCCCCGGTATCACTTGACTCCTTCTTCCTGCAGGATTGGAGCGCTGCAACCAGCGATTCCGAGAAATTGCGCGTTGTTGTGGACCAAGTTGCCTCTCTGACCGATCCTGGTGCGATTGCCTTGCATGCCAGAGTGTCGGCCCGTTAACTAAGATAGAGCCATGGCTGGTCGTATTCGTGATGAGGATGTCTCCTACGTTCGCGACCACACAGCAATTGATGATGTAGTCGGAGAGTATGTCCAACTCAAGAATGCTGGCGGCGGACAGAAGAAGGGGCTCTGCCCATTTCATGATGAAAAATCTCCCTCTTTCAATGTCACGCCATCTAAAGGTTATTTTCATTGCTTTGGTTGCGGAGTCGGCGGAGATGTCATCGCCTTTGTAATGAAGGTTGATCATCAATCATTTTCAGAGACAGTAGAACGCCTGGCTGATCGTTTGGGTTACCAACTTCGATACGACACTTCCGGGGCAAGCCCAGAAGCAATGGGACCTAAGAAATCTCGCCTTTATGCCGCAAATGCAGCAGCGGCAGAGTTTTATCAATCTCAGTTATTACTTCCGGCAGCTGCGCATGGGCGCGATTTTCTTACTAAGCGAGGATTCGATAAGGCTGCTGCCGAACTCTTTGGTGTTGGATATGCCCCCGATGAATGGGACGGTCTGTACAAGTATCTACGCAGTAAAGCATTCACCGATGAGGAATTATCGGTTGCAGGTTTAACGAAAGATGGCACTAAAGGCCCAATCGATCGTTTTCGCAATAGATTGATCTGGCCCATTAAAGATATCACCGGTGAATACGTGGGCTTTGGCGCACGCAAATTAGCTACAGATGAGGTCGATCAAGGACCGAAATATCTCAACACTTCTGAGACTCCAATTTATAAGAAGAGTCGAATTCTCTATGGGTTAGAGAAGGCAAAGAAAGATATTTCACAGAAGCGTCAGGTTGTGGTGGTCGAGGGCTATACCGATGTTATGGCCGCTCATTTAGCTGGTGTTACCACCGCCGTCGCAACATGCGGTACTGCATTCGGTGATGATCACATTGGCATCATTCGCCGACTTCTGATGGATGACGACTCTTTCCGCGGCGAAGTAATCTTTACCTTCGATGGCGATGCGGCTGGTCAAAAGGCTGCGCTCAAAGCCTTTGGCGATGATCAGAAATTTGTCACCCAAACATTTGTTGCCGTTGAACCTACAGGAATGGATCCCTGCGAGCTTCGCATTGCATCGGGAGACTCTGCAGTACGCGATCTCATAGCTCGCCGTGTTCCGCTCTTCGAATTTGCCATGAAATCAGAGATTGCCAAATACGATGTAACCACTGCCGAAGGGCGAGTCTCAGCTCTCAATGAGGTAGCGCCACTTGTAAGCAAGATTAAAGATGCCTCCTTACGTCCTGAATACACAAAATCAATCGCCGGTTGGTTGGGCATGGATGTTGAGGTTGTAGCAGCAGCAATTAAGAAGAGTGCATACAATTCAAGATCAGCGCCGGCAGCTCAGTCAAATGCCGCTGCACCAGCGCCACAGAGTGAAGTAAACCTTCGCGACCCAATACTTCTTCTTGAGCGAGAAGTCTTAAAAGTGAAACTCCAAGCTCCCGAACTAGTAAAGAATTGGTCTGAGATTGAAGGTAATGCATTCTCGTATTGGGCCTATCACGCACTTCGCACTCATATTGATTCTCATCCTGATATTGATACCGCACAACTCATTGAGAGCGCTCAAGCAGAGGATGTTCGCTCCCTCATTACTCAACTCATCGTCGAACCTGTTCGACTTGATGGCGAGATCTCAACTAAATACACCACCGGACTCGTTGCGCGCCTTCGCGAAGTCGCACTGACTCGCTCGATTGTCGATCTCAAATCCACCCTCCAACGCCTTAACCCCACGGAGAATGTCGAGGAGTACAACCAAGCATTTGCCTCCTTAATTGCCCTTGAGGCCCAAAAGACCATTCAAAAGGAGATTTCTGCGGGCGAGCTCTAGTTTTGATGTATCAAGGCTCTCCAGTAAAGTACGCCAGTACTAACAAATAGTCCCTCATAGCTCAATTGGCAGAGCAGCCGACTGTTAATCGGCAGGTTCTTGGTTCGAGTCCAAGTGAGGGAGCATGTTAAATAGCTGGAAGAACCAACATCCTGCAACAACGGTTCTGCGACTCTGGCTTGGCATCACCTTTATTTATGGCGGCTGGAACAAGGCCACTGATCCCGGTTTTCTAGATCAGGGTTCTCCTCATTACATAGGTGCGCAAATCACCGGATACCTCTCCACTTCGCCGATTGATTTCATTCTCAAGCACATGATTGAGCACGCCACCTTGATGGGTTGGGGCGTAATGATCACGGAGTTTGCGATTGGTTTTGGCGTTCTCGCTGGATATTCACTCGAACTTCTCTCTCTTGCAGGTGTTGGTCTCTCTGCAACTCTTTGGTTATCTGCAACATGGTCGGTCAAGCCTTACTTCTTAGGCAGCGATACCGCTTACATGGTTCTCTGGCTCGCACTATTTTTACTAGTTCGTGGTGGCAAATCTGGGCGCAATAAGAGCAAGCTCATCTCCGGCCTTACAGATCGTCGCGAAGTTTTACGACTTGCGGGAGTTGGAGTTTTGGGCGTTGTCGCCACTTTTAGCGGAAGAATATTTAAGAACTCAAACCCTAATCCGGAATCAGGGCTGACGATTACGACCGTAGCTACTTTTCCAGTTGGTTCGACGATGAATTTTCAAGCAGCTTCAGGTGAGCCAGCAGTGTTATTTCGCACCAACGCTGGAGTCTTTGCCTATTCCGCAATCTGTACCCATCAAGGATGCAACGTTGCCTACGACTCCGGTAAGAATCTCTTGAAATGTCCATGTCACGGGGCAGAATTTGATCCCGCACAGGGCGCAAAAGTTATTACAGGTCCTGCTCAAACCCCACTTGCTTCAATTAAAGTTGCCATTAAAGGCGACAAGATTGTCCAAATCTAAATGGGACTATTTAATATTCAAATCTCACTCCCTGATCGCCCGGGCTCACTCGGCGCAGTTGCATCCGCTATTGGTTTTGCTGGCGGAGATATCCGCTCACTCGTCGTACTTCACTCGGCAGAAGGTCGCGGTGTAGATGATATGACGGTTGCAATTCCTGGTTCTGATCCAACTGATTTGCTAGAAGTTCTTGGAGCAATTGGTGGAGTTGAAGTAATTTCTATTAGCGCTGCTCAATAATTCGCGCACCTGCACTAGGTAATGCGGCAAAAAATCTTGGCTCGATAAAACCTTGGTCTCTAAATGCGGTACTTATCTCGCCCTCAATCGAAACTCGCTCACCGGCCTGAATCAGCGCTATAGCGCTACCGCCATAACCTCCGCCGATCATTCGTGCACCCAGTGCGCCATGAGCAATTGCTACATCAACTGCACAGTTGAGCTCTGGACAAGAGACGGTAAATTCATCACGTAATGAAATATGTGTTTGAGTAAGAAGATTGCCGAGGGCTACGTAATCTTTATTACCAAGCGCTTGAACCGCGAGTTCGGTCCGAACAATTTCAGTAATCGCATGGTGGGCGCGCAGATAAGTAGTCTTATCCAACTCTGACTTCCGGCGCTCAAAGTCCTCGGCTGAAATCTCGCGCAGGGTTTTAACCCCAAGAATTTCAGCTGCTTTTTCGCAGGAATTACGCCGTTCGGCATATCCGCCATCAATGAGGTCGTGATGGACCTGAGTATCGATAACTAGAAGTTCTAGACCATCTTTTGATAAATCAAATGGGATATGAGTTGACGCTAACGTCCGAGTATCGAGCAAGAGTGCAGCGCCCTCCTCGGCCATCAAAGAGACTGCTTGATCCATAATTCCGCAAGGTACGCCAACAAAATCATTCTCGGCCTTCTGACAGAATCGTGCTAACTCAGGCAGGCTCAAATTCCAATGGAAGAAGTGATTGAGTGCATAAGCAATCGAGGATTCGAGCGCGGCACTACTAGAGAGTCCGGCACCAATGGGTACTTGGCTATCGATGTAGATATCAAAACCATTAGTCACTCTGGAATCTCCAAGCGCCCAGAAGACACCCAGTACATAACGAGACCAGAGTTGGCCATATAAAGGGGTCAGGATATGAATATCACCTTGAATGATTTCACCGGGCTTTTGCTGCGAGGCAATTCTAATTTTTGAATCGCTGCGTGCGCCGAATGCCGCTAGAGAGTTTTGAGAGATGGCGAAGGGCAGAACATCTCCTCCGTTGTAATCGACATGCTCACCAATCAGATTGACTCGACCGGGTGCAGCACTGATTAATTCGGGGGAGTAACCAAATACCTCATTAAACTTTTCAGAGATCTCCATACTTTAAAGCTGAACAGCACGCATTTGTGCTGCCGATTGCTCAGGTTCAAGATCCATAATAAATGCGCCCATTGCTGATTCAGATCCAGCAAGATATTTCAATTTGCCGGGAGCGCGGCGAACGCTAGTGATTTGCCAGTGCACTCGCATGAGATCGCGACCTTCGCGCACAGGTGCTTGATGCCAAGCGGCGATATAGGCCATGGATTCACCAAAGACACCATCGAGACGCAGCAGAACTTCTTTTGCAATCGAAGGAAAAGCATCGGCAACTTCATCTGAAATCTCAGCAAGATCAGCGAAGTGTGCTTTAGGTGCGACATGAATTTCAAAGGGATATCTTGCTGCATAGGGAACGAAGGCAATCCAATGATTATTCTGCGCAATGATGCGGACTTCATCTTTGACTTCACGAGCGATGACATCTTCCATCAAGGTGCGACCAGTCTTTGCGTGGTGGAGAACCGCCGCCTCCATCATCTTGGTGGCACGAGGTGGAATGAAGGGATAGGCATAGACCTGGCCATGTGGATGGTTGAGAGTTACGCCGACTTCTTCACCACGATTTTCAAAGGGAAAGACATAGGAGATGTATGGCAATTGTGAAATCTCACGGGTGCGATCTCGCCACGCCTCCATCACCATCCGAATTTGTGAGAGTGGTAATTCACCAAAGCTGCCCTCGTGTTGATCGGTATAACAAATAACTTCACATTTACCTGCGGCATCGATATCCGGCGTGAATAAATCAGGATGTTCGGTCAACGCCCAATCTGCTGATGGCTCGGTAAAAGAAGGTGAGCGGTTATCAAAAACCACTACTTGATAGGAAGAATCAGGTATTTCTGAAGCTAAGTCACCACGAGTTGGACAGAGTGGACACAACTCTTTCGGTGGAAGAAAAACCCGACCCTGACGATGTGATGCGACAGCAACCCATTCATTTACTAACGGATCGAAGCGAAGTTCACCAATCCCGGGTTGTGCTTCAATCGGACGTTGATCCGCCGCCGTGCGATCCACGGTACCAATATCGTAATAACGAATAGTGCGACCATCAGCCATAGGAAGATCTGTGCGAATTACTCCAGCCGAGAGCGGGGTGGTGGATTTCGCAGGCATGGTCAAACTCTATCTGATGATGTTAATGACGAATCTGATTGGCGCATGAATCGACCGGAACTGGCTTAGAAGTTGGCTTCTTGGTGGGAGTTGGAGATGGCGCAGGGGAAGGAGTAGGGCCTTGGGTCACGGTAAATATCACTGGCAATTGCGAAATTGCGTGCGTTCCGGTCGGATCACTAAATTCAAGAAAGCCCTGGTACGTCGCTGCAGGAAGCTTTGTAATGTTGAGAGTCCAGCGTCCTGTTGCAGACCGGACTAGTTTTTGCACGCCGACCGATGTAGTTGTATCAGACACCTTGAATGCAACCTCGCCAGTGACTACTGGGGTTGCATCTGGTCGAGCCACATCGACAACAAATTGAGTCACATCATTTGTCGCTGCCGCCACACTTGTCACTAGTGAAATCGTGGTCGTTTCATTTTCAGGTAAGAAATCCGAAAGGTCAGGTTCCCAAGATCCACGAACTAGGCTGAGAAAGGCTTCTTCTGAACCACTAAAAACATTGAGATCGACTCTATTACTAGGTATTCCGTACTTAGGTCCGATACCACATGATGAGTACTGCCAAATTTGCCATTGGCTACTGCAATTGCCTTTGGTCCAAGAGTGAGCAAAGCAGCCGATACTCTTTTTACCGGGTTGTGTCGTAGCCGGAGTTTTCGAGTAATGCGCAATCCATAATGGATATGCAGCTAGCGCTTTAGAGCGCACCATCGCAGATTGCAAGAACTGCGCATATGAATAAACAAAGGGCTTCTTCGTTGTCTTCTCTTTAACGGTATCAAGCCAAGTTTGAGTCCATAACGTGATGAGGGTTCGACTCATATATTTCGCACACGAACCATTTGATTTCAATCTCACGCAATTGTTCTCGATATCGAGTGCCATAGGTAGATCTCTCTCACCATATCCACCGATTGAAGCTAAACGCCAAACCGCCTTTAACGCCTGCGCTTTGGCATCGGCAATAATAAATGCTCGGTTCGTAGAGTCAGGAAGATATGCATAATAATAAAATCCGGTGTAAATCCCAGCTGCCTGCGCAGCAACCCGATCTTCTTTCAAATATTTAAATGCTGTTGCATCTGCAGGGTCGTGTCCATCGCCACCCTTAATCATGACGAAGGAGATTCCTGCCTTAGCCATCTTTACAAAGTTAATGGGTTTGCCATATGGATGCTGCCATTTGCTGATATCTATGCCATGAATTCGATCACCAGGACCAGAAGTGGGAAGGGCTTGTGCAGGAGAAGTTAAATTAACGAGAAGCCCAATAGCGAGCAGAAAAATACTTACCTTTTTCATAGTTCGACGACCATCAGCCTCTGACCTGTTACATCCTGAATGCAGGCCACGAGTTTGGCAATATGTTCGGGTTTGCGGACCGATTGAAAATCATGCTGGCCGCCAAATTTTTCTGAGTCCTGCCACGCCAGGGTTAGGGTTGACCCTACGAGGCTAACGAGCCGCGCATCAAAGAATGCGAGCCAGGCAATCCGATCGACCTCAAGCAGAGCATCCAGCACCGTATTCCACTGCGCTTTTAACTCGGCAAGAGCATCTGAACTCATGGAGCCATCTTATCTTTTGACCTACCAAAGTAGACTCGCGCCCTATGAGAGGTGAGTCGAGGCGAGGCAGAAGGGGTTATCTCCTTGTCGCATTGGCAATCTTTTTCACTGGTTTACTTC
>WLRE01000035.1 GCA_009698045.1 Actinomycetota bacterium
TAAGTCAGTCGAATTTGGTCAGGGTTCTACTCTTACCCTTGCTTGCTCAGGAAATACGGTCGTTAAGGTGGTTCCGAAGGCAACATTTACTAATTCATCTGGCGCTGGAGCTTACTACCTCTCCGGAATTACGCTCTCGAATATTCCCGACACATGTTACGGCGAACAGTTTACGCTTCAGGTCTATCCAGATTCCACAAATACCGCGGCCACACTCTTCACGGGTGCAACGTCTATCACGATTGCCGATAGCGATGGCACATTCGTAATGGATGCGGGAAATTATGCATACGCCTCCCTGAGCTCTTCTAGTTCTACTTGTACAGCTGGCGGCTCGTGCAACGAGGCAGTAATTACTTTTCTTTCTCCTTCGGTCCCCATAACTTCCATGTCAAAAATAGTTGTACAAAGCGCAACAGCTTCATCTGCGCTCTTAGCGGTGGCTGGAATTCCAACTGCTGGTCTTCAATATGGTTCGGTCGCAGGAACGCCAACCGGTTGGTTAACTATGAGCACCGGATTCACGGCTGGTTCAACGTGGACAGTGGATGGCTGGGTCAAGAACGCAAACATGAGCGCTGAAAATGCGATTGTTATGGTTGGGCAGGGAACCAATAACGCTTGCAGAGCTCTTACTCTGCGAAGTCTCTCTAGCACGTCATGGAGCCTTGATCTCTCATGCGATGATCGCATTAATTTCACCATGTCATCAGGCTCAATGGCCAACAACACATGGATACATGTTGCCGCAGTTGGCGATGCCAACGGCATGTCCATCTGGGTCAATGGAACTGCACTAACTAAGACTGGTTGTAGTGGTAATGCAGCAAACTGCACGAATACGGGCTCCGGAATCAGATTTACAAATTCGTACACCTCACCTTCAATGCAAATTGGAGCTTGGTCAGGAAATGGCTGGTTATCTCAGGGTGGAGTGATGAATTATCTTCGCTTGAGCACATCAGCAATATGGCCGAGCACGTCTTCCACAATCCCCGTTCCAAATACCCCGCCAACAGCTCTTGCAAGCACCAAGCTACTTCTTACATCCACCTCAACCAGTCCATTTGTTGACTCTTCAGCTCTAAATCAAACCTTGACCAAAACTGGCACCGTTACCGCCGTTTCCTAGTGCTCTCCGAATTGCATGAATGAGAGCCAGCCTCAACTTTCAAACTTCCTATTTCATTTTCCAGGGCAAATCTGAAAGTAGCTGATGCACTCGATCAGAATTTTGAGTAATTGACTGAACCTCAAATTCTGGCCATGGCAAGGGATTAGTTTGTCGCTCATCCGAGCTAGTTCAAAGGTCGGGATTCCCCCATGTTTGTCAAAAGTATTGAGATGTAGTTCCGTTGAATAACCATAGGCTGGCAAACTACATCCATGATTAGAAGAGGGTCGCGTGAATCGGAGTTCGATGACTCCAACTATTTCGATGATCCATCTCCGCAAGATTCTCTCCTTGGTTCAAGGACATTGGCTGGATTTCTTGCAAGTTTGTTCGCCCTTGTCGCAGCTGGAGTTTTCATCTCCAATACTTTCGCAGGAAACATTTCGATAAATACCGCGGGCACGCAACAATTCGGGCAAGGCGTCAGTCAACTAACTACCTGCTCTAAGTCCAATGCCATCTCGCTTACTCCTATTTCAGGATTTAATAATGCATCCAATGGCGGCTCGCATTATCTGCAAGCAGTGAAAGTTTCTAATATCCCAGACACTTGTTTCGGTTTCGACTTCACGATCATGGCTTACGACGCCGCGTCGTCTACTCCCCTCACCTTGTTCGCGAGCAGCACTAAAGCGGTCGTTTATGAGAATAATTCAGGAGTTTTCTCGGCGGGAATAGGCAGCACGGGCATGAGCGTCAGTAGTGCAACACAGACATTTACTGCAATCTTCACCGCCCCGATTGCGCTCTCTTCCAGCTCGGTGAAATTCACTGTTCAAACCGGTCCGCATATAGAGACCGCACCAATCGCAGGTAGTTATATATTCGATAACACCACCACGCAATTTTTACGGTCAGCTTCAACCGGAAATGCCGCTACCGATTTCAAGCGGGCAGATTTCACTATTGAATGTTGGGTCTATCCACTTTCAACTCAATACAACTGGACGCCAATTATCTCGATTGGCTCGCAACCTGGTGGCAAAGAGATTCGAATTGGTTCCTCCATGGGCGGAAATGGTTTAGCTGGTGCGCTATATCCTGGCGGCGGTCGAGATTCCTCTATCGGAACAGTTCAGATGAGCATTAATACTTGGCACCACTTAGCTCTAGTTCGATCTGGTAACACCATGGCGTTCTATCTCGATGGAGTTCAGACTGGATATGACAGTAATGCTCTATTTAATAGCACGGACTTTGCAAATGATGGCTATATCTATATCGCTTCAAATCCATGGCCGGGCGATGGTGGATTCAATGGCCGCATAAGTAATATCAGGTTTGTGAAAGGTTTGGCTGTTTACACTGGTGCGTTTATGCCACCTACCCAATCGCTTTCCCTCACTCAAAGTGCCGGTCCAAATATCTCCGCTATCACAAATCAAACATCCTTCCTCATGTCAATGACGCCGGGCTCAGCCCTCGCAGATGCATCTACTAATGCGGTGGTCATGAATGCGATTAACTCACCGATCACCTCTTCATTAAATCCATTTAGCTAAAGTCTGTATCCAATTTTGAGTTCTCAGAATAGAATTTTGTCATGACCGACTTTCCTAACCCTTTTGAAGAAGAGGCTGAACAGAAGTGGCCGGATGCATTCGCAGAGAGCCAGCGACGGCTTTCATCGCTCACTGGGGAAGAACTGGAAGCAGTCTTCGAAGAGGGCACCAGCATCTCTCAAGATTTAGCGACCGCACTCCTTGAAGGTCACTCCGCTGATTCGCAGAAAGTAAATGGACTTATTGGGCGACACTACCAATGGATCTGCAACTTCTGGAGTCCTACGCCCGAGGCTTATATAGGTCTCGGCCAGATGTATGTGGAGGATCCACGGTTTAACGCCCACTACGAAGAATTTACTCCAGGACTTGCGGCATTTATTGCCCTAGCTATCGAAGAATACGTGGCTGATTCGCTAACCTAATTCCATGACTTCCATAACGCATTTTGATATCAAGCCACTTCGTCGATTCAATGTAATCGCAGGAATCCTTCACTTGCTTTCTATGGTGGCGGTCCTGCAATTAGCTAACTCATTCTCACTTCCGATCACGGCCACATATATGACTGGGGCGCCCGGCACTACTTTTGCCGCTCCTGTCGTCATCCTGGACACACCAGTAGCACGAACAGTTGCGCTATTCCTGGCGCTATCTGCTTTCTTTCACTTTCTCGTAGCATCTCCACGTTACTTCAATCGCTATAACAACTCGTTGATTCGCAATATCAACATCTTCCGCTGGGTCGAGTACTCCATCAGTTCATCCATAATGATCATCCTGATCGTCCAGCTCTGTGGTGTTACCGATGTCGCCGCCATCATCGCAATCTTTGGTGTGAATGCATCCATGATTCTCTTTGGTTGGTTGCAAGAGCGATTCACACGTCCGGGTGACGGTCAATGGCTGCCCTTCATCTTTGGCTGCATTGCGGGCGCTATTCCATGGCTAATAGTTGTTCTTTTGTTGATTGGTCCAAAAGCTCCAACAGAATCCAATGCGCCCGTCTTTGTTTACGGAATAGTTATCTCACTCTTCATCTTCTTCAACTGCTTTGCATGGGTTCAATACAAGCAATATAAAGCGCAGGGCGATTGGGCAAATTACCTCAAAGGTGAGCGGGCTTACATCATCTTGAGCCTTATCGCGAAATCTGCTCTTGCATGGCAAATATTTGGCGGAACTCTCGCCGAATAATTCTGGTAAATCACTGGCTACTTCTCATGGGAGAATTAGCCAGTGATTGCCACTCAAAGCGTTGAACTCCGTGCCGGGGCTCGCCTTCTCGTTAAAGATGTGACTGTTCGCATCAACCGTGGTGATCGAATCGGATTCGTAGGGCGCAATGGCGCAGGTAAATCAACTCTTGCAAAAGTATTGGCGGGTGAAAACCTCCCTGCTGGTGGGCAGGTCACACGCACCGGAACGATTGGTTATCTGCCACAAGATCCACGTACGGGTGATCAAGAAGAGACTGTCATTAATCGCATTCTCTCTGCACGCGGTCTCGACCTCATCGTTAGCCGTATGCGTAAAGTCGAAGAAGAGATGGCAACTGCCGGACCGGATGAACTAGAAGCTGCACTCGAACGCTATTCCCGGGTGGATGCGGAATTTAACACCGCCGGTGGCTACAGCGCCTCGTCCGAAGCAGAAGCGATAGCAACTAACCTCGGATTACCTGATCGCATCTTCGAAGAACCTATTGGAGTTCTCTCCGGTGGTCAGCGCCGCCGCGTAGAACTTGCTCGACTTCTCTTTAGTGGTGCCGAAACGCTTCTTCTAGATGAACCAACTAACCACTTAGACGCCGACTCAATTATCTGGCTCCGTGATTATTTAGCCAAGTATCCAGGCGGTCTTGTTGTTATCTCCCACGATGTTGCCTTAATTGAAATGGTCGTAAACAAGGTTTTCTACATTGATGCCAACCGAAATGTTATCGATGTTTATAACTTGGGCTGGAAGAAGTATTTATTACAGCGCGAACAAGATGAACACCGTCGCAAAAAGGAACGTGCGAACGCAGAGAAGAAGGCTGAAATTCTGGCTAAGCAAGGCGAGAAGATGCGCGCTAAAGCATCTAAAGCTAAGGCTGCTCAAGGCATGTTGCGTCGCGCCGATGCTCTTCTCTCTGGCCTAGAAGAAGTGCGTCGCAGCGACAAGGTCGCAAAGCTGCGCTTCCCTACCCCCGCACCATGTGGCAAGACTCCGCTCATGGCACAGGGACTTTCGAAATCTTATGGTTCGCTAGAAATCTTTACCGACGTTGACCTCGCAATTGATCGCTCTTCTCGGGTTGTAGTCCTCGGTCTTAACGGCGCCGGAAAGACAACGCTGTTAAGTATTCTCGGCGGCACCAATGAATCCGATACTGGTGAAATTCAACCGGGTCATGGCTTAAAGATTGGCTATTACACCCAAGAGCACGAATCACTAGATTTCGAACGTACGGTTCTTGAAAACATGATGTCTTCTGGTGAACATATCGGTGAGCCCCAAGCTCGCCAAGTCTTAGGTTCGTTCCTCTTTGTCGGCGATGACGTTCATAAGCCTGTAAACGTTCTTAGCGGTGGCGAGCGAACTCGTTTAGCACTTGCGACCCTTGTTGTTGGTTCTGCAAACGTTCTCCTATTGGATGAGCCCACTAACAACTTAGATCCCGCTTCCCGTGACGAAATCCTGGCTGCTTTAGGTGAATATCAAGGCGCAGTGGTCCTTGTCAGCCACGATGAAGGTGCGGTCCGAGCCTTGAAGCCGGAGCGCGTTCTGCTCTTGCCCGACGGCGATGAAGATTTGTGGGGCGAGCAATACCTTGACCTCATTGCATTGGAATAGTTTTCTAATACCATCGATACATGAAATCTAAAGCGCTTCTTCTCGGTCTTGCAGTAGCTCTCTTGCTCAGTGGTTGTGGCGCAGCGAAAACGGCCTCATCCCACGCCCACAAGGAACCTACCGGCGCTTCGGTTGGTGGCGGCACATTCTTGCAATCTGCCATACCTGCAGATGTCCTCGCCCTCCCCCTCTTTGATGCAGATGGCAAGGAATTTACTTTAGGTTCGCTCGCTGGGAAATATATTGTGATTGCTAACTTCCTAACTTCTTGTCATGAGATATGTCCTATGACAACAGCGAATATGCGTGATATCGGAAACGCAATCGCTGCCTCAGAACTAAAGGATCAGGTCGCAGTTATCGAAATTTCGGTAGACGCTGCCCGCGATAAAGCACCACGACTTCGCGCATATCAAGATCTCTTTGATGACAATACATTTTCACTCGCTTCGGGCAGTGAAAAAGACTTAGCAGCGCTTTGGAAGTACTTTGGTGCACCAGGTGCGAAGATGGAATTCAGCGCCGATGAAGCTGAGAGCATTCCGTTAGATTGGCAGACCGGTGTCCGCGATACTTACGATGTAATGCATCCGGACTTAGTAGTAATTGTCTCGCCAAAATCCGAATGGCGCTGGCTTGATTTAGGTAGCCCAAAAATTGGAAGCTCGCTTCCGGAAAAGCTCAAGTCCTATCTCAGTGAAGAAGGACTCAATAACTTGGCAAAGCCAGAAGAACCAACCTGGTCGCCTGGTGCTGTCTACTCCGCACTCGAGCAATTAACTGGAGTGAAACTTACTTAAGCAATTAAGTTACGCGCGAAGAGCAACTGCAAGTTCGCGGAAATCTGCAACGAGTTTGTCGATTTCTACTTGCGTATGAGCCAAACTGATTAACCACTGCTCATCAAGTCCCGGAGGCGTGATGATTCCACGGTTGAGTGACCAGAGCCAACCAAGTTCGGCAATCTCAAAATCCGTGGCTTTGTAGTCGCGATAGTTGCGAACAGGATCTATAGACCAAGTAACGCACCCTTTAACGCCAAAACCAACCGTGTGTGCTGGCAATTGGAATTCATTGATAATGGCGCTGATGCGATCGAGTGCCTGGTAGTTCAGCGCCTCAGCCGTTGCTAGCGCTTCATCAGTACAGATGCGATCCATTGCGCGAACGCCTGCCATAGCAAGTGGGTTGCCGTTGAAAGTACCGAAGTGCGCCATCCGACCATCGGTGACGGTATCCATGAACTTCTGCTTGCCGCCAAAGGCAGCGAGTGGAAGTCCGCCGCCAATTGATTTAGCTAAACAGATCAAGTCAGGCTCTACTCCGATGCGAGCCGCTGCACCACGAGGGCCAGCCGTCAGACCGGTTTTAACTTCGTCGAAGATTAAGACAATTCCAAACTCATCACAGAGATTACGAAGTGATTGCAAATAACCAGCATCAGGTAGAACAATTCCGAGATTTTCCAGAACTGGTTCCACGATGAGGCAAGCAATATCTTTAGCGTGCGCCGTAAATACTTCGCGAACTGCATCCGCATCGTTAAATGGGATTACGTAAACAGTGCCTGGTTCTGTGCCTGGTGATGGGACAGGAATTGGATGATCTGCCGGGCCTGCTTCTGCGAGTGCCGGCTTTGCCGAAACTGTAAGGGGATCATAAGAGCCGTGGTATCCGCCTTCCATCTTTACGATGGATTTCTTCTGGGTATATGCCCGAGCAACACGAACTGCATACATGGTTGCTTCAGTGCCAGAGTTAGCAAAACGAACTTGATCGATACCAAAGCGGCGACAGATGCGCTCCGCCGCGTCACGCGAAATCGGAGAAGGTGTAACAAAGAGCATTCCTTCGCGAAGTGAAAGATCAATCTCCTTTATAACTTCAGGGTTGAGGTGACCGGCAAGCATTGCGCCAAACCCCATGGAAAGATCGAGAAGTTTGCGACCATCGACATCGGTCATGTATGCGCCATCTGCAGAAACAATGCTGATGGGATAGGGATCCCAATATTGGAAGCTAGAGGTAACGCCCATAGGAACGCTCTTTTTGGCGATTTCACTCTCGGCTTGTGAGCCAGCCGTATCCTGGGTGAAGCGAGCCCACTCTTGGGCCATGAGTTCTGCAACTCTTTCGCGCGATACAGGTTGTGGGTCTTGCGATAACTTACGAAACGTTTGTGGTTCTAGAGTTCAGGTCATTTTGGAATAGGTACCGTTTGTTGAGCCTTAGGACTGCGACTCCTTTTCTGGTACTTACGCTCCCCTTTGTTTATATATCCGAGTAAAACCATCTGGTTTTCTTATAAGAGCCAAGGTAGCAGAACGGCGCAGAAAAGACACCTACCCCTATTTTCCCGTGTGGCGTATTGGACTTTTTTTCAAAAATCTTCAATTACCATCATAATTATCACCATGAAACCGCGCCTGCTTGCAATACAAAATGATCCTACCGATCCACCGCACTTAGTCGGTCGTTGGTTAATGGAGATTGGTTTTGAAATTGAAATTTTGCGCGCATACGATGGTGAGCAAGTTCCTCCAGTACTGCCTGAGAATTTCGTAGGAGTTATTCCACTCGGCGGACATATGGGAGCGATGGATGATCACATTGCACCGTGGTTAAAAAATGAACGTGCACTATTGCTCGATGCAGTACATCGCGACATTCCTATCTTTGCCATCTGTCTCGGAGCGCAATTACTTGCCGCAGCGGCTGGGGGTAGTGTTTCACGGGCCAAAACGAGTGAGATTGGGATTTATGACATCTCTCCTACAACCGAAGGAGCGAGTGATCCGATATTTGCCCTAGCAGCCCCATCTCCTGTTGCGCAGTGGCACGAAGATGAAGTTGCTGCTCTTCCTGCAGGCGCAACGCTTCTAGCTAGCAGCGAGTTGTGTATGAACCAGGTGTATCGAATCGGCAGTACGCAATACGCCGTCCAGTTCCACCCAGAAGTAGATTCATCCATCATTCACACCTGGGAAGAACACGCCGATAACGCCTTCATCGAATCCGGCAAGAGCAGCGTTGAATCCGAAGTTAAAATGGCAGAAGAAGCACTCTTCGCCGCATGGAAACCCGTTGTGCAAAACTGGGGTCGTTTAGTACTTGCCAGCGTATTAGTCTGATTATTGCGCGGTCATTCCACCATCTGCAGAGACAATCGAACCGGTCATAAACGAGGCCTCATCTGATGCCAGAAAGAGAACTAAATTTGCAATCTCGCGGGGAGTGCCCGGACGACCAATCGGTTGGAATGAATCAATAGTTTTATAGACATGATCTAAGCCACCGAGCATCTTTGCATGCGCATGATTAATCGGCGTATCTACCCAGCCAGGGCAGATTGCATTACAACGGATTCCGGTCTTGGCATAGTCCAGTGCAATTCCACGAGTGAACATCACGATAGCGCCCTTGGACGCCGAATAAACGCTTAAGAATGGTTCTGAAACTAAACCATTGACGCTCGACATATTGACGATAGAACCGCGAGAATTCTTGAGCATATGAGGCAGCGCAGCCCGAGTTAAATACATCGCGCCCATTACGTTGACTGAAAGTGTCCTTTCAATTGTGGCATTAGTGACTTCATGAAAGACGCCCGGGAGATTTACACCTGCGTTATTAACCAGAATATCGATAGCGCCATAGGTACTAACCGCCTTAGCCACAATTACATCGCATTGAGCGGAATCGGAGATATCAATGGTGTAACCAATCGCGGTGCCACCTTTAGCAACAATGGCTTGTGCCGTTTGTTCGGCGCCTTCGGCGTTGAGATCGGCGCAGATAACTGATGCACCTTCTTCCGCAAGTCGAATTGCGCTAGCTTCACCAATTCCAGAAGCCGCCCCGGTGACTATCGCAACGCGTCCTGCAACTCGATCAGACATGATTCTCCCTAAAAATAATTAACCCGCCCTACCGAAGTAGGACGGGTTAATTGTAGTTCGGTTACTTACTTATTGAGCGTGTTTACCGCGCCCTTGAAGTGCTTGTGGGCTGAGGTCCACCACCAGATCATTGCAGCGCCGATAACGACGAGGAATGCAATTGGTGTGTAGTTAGCGGCCTTGAGATTGAACTCCGCTCCCCACCAAACGCCTGCAGGTGTGGTTGGCATACAGAAGTAAATCGAGATGATTACGATTTCTAGAACCGCAATTGGAGCCATCCACTTCCACTTATTACCCAAGTTCCAGTCACCTTGCTTGAAGGCATCGCCCTTGCGCCAACGTAGCCAGATTGGAATTGCGAATGAACCGAAGAGTCCAATTACAGCCATCGATGTCACTGCAAAGAAGGCCACTGCTGACCAGATTGCAGGGATTGAGACCACAAGGGCCGCAAAACCGAGACCGAACGCTGCATGCGATGGGTTGCGATTCTTATCGAGCTTGGTCCAGTTCTTGTGGCCTGGAACAGCGCGGTCGCGAGAGAAAGCAAACAACATACGAGAGCCAGCAGTTACGCATGACATGCCGCAGAAGAATTGACCGACGCAGGTAATGATCAAAATAATCTTGACCCAACCAACGGACATTGCGCCCATAAAGATTGCGCCAGAGAATCCACCGGCCTCAGTGATGCCTGCTTCATCAGTTGCTGCATACAAGAATGCGAGAAGCATGACCCAACCAGCAACAGCTGAGTAAGCGATGGACTTCCATAGACCCTGAGCAGCTGCCTTTGTTGCCTGACCAGTCTCTTCTGAAACGTGCGCAGAAGCATCGAAGCCAGTGATGGTGTACTGAGTCAACAAGAAACCAATTGGCAATACATAGAACCAGTAATTGCCGAATCCACTGTTATTGATCTGGTGAGTAAATACCCAAGAAGTAGATTGGTGCTTTGTTGGAATCAAGACAAGAATCAAGATAACAACTGCGACTCCACCCACGTGCCACCAGACGTTAATGCTCTGAAGTTTATGGATAACGTTTGCGCCGTAAATATTCATTGCAATGTGAATGAGCAAAGTAATAGCAAAGACCAAGAAGACAAGCTTTAAATTGCCAGGATCAAATGAACTATTGAATAGATTTGCTGTGTATACAAAGAAGTTTGCAAAGCCGTAATCCACGCCAGCTGTTACAGCGACTAGGCCCATGAGGTTCAACCATCCGGTGACCCATCCATGAACTGGCTTTCCAAGATTTAGCGCCCAGTAGTAAATACCGCCGGCGGTTGGCATAGCTGAGAGAAGCTCAGCCATAACTAGTCCGATAATCATGATGAGGCTGGCGATGATTGGCCAACCAATGGAGATTGCTACAGGGCCGCCGTTATTCCACGCCTGTGCGAAGGTGGTAAAGCAGCCAGAGAGAATTGAGATGATGGAGAAAGAGATCGCGAAGTTGTGAAAGCCACTCCATTTGCGATCGAACTCTTGTTTATATCCAAGCTCTGCCAACTTTTGTGCGTCGGCATCATGGGTATTAACCATTAGATAAGTCCCGCCTTTCTAGAAGTTAGGGTTTAGTGTGACGCCCACCTCAGCCAATTGGAAGCACCAAAGCCCCTTTTTTGGCTGAACTTTGGCGCGCTGACGGCGTTGCCCCGGGTGTGCCTCGAGCAGTAACCTCGGTCTCTAGATTCTTTTCCCTGTCCCCTTGGAGGATTCCGTGGCCCTTAGCCTTGACCAGCTTCGCAAAGAGATCGCCGAAGGGCGGATCGATACGGTTGTCGTCGGTGCTACCGATATGCAAGGCCGGCTACAAGGTAAGCGCATTCACGCCCCATTTTTCCTCGCCGATACGCTCAAGAATGGCACGGAAGGTTGCAACTACCTTCTTGCTGTTGATATCGATATGAACACGATTCAAGGTTATGCCGTCTCTTCTTGGGAGACCGGATATGCCGATATGGGAATGTCTCCTGATCTCGACACTCTGCGCTACCTGCCCTGGCAAGAGGGTTCAGCCTTTGTTATCGCTGATTTTGTGGACCACGACCATGTTGGAATCTCAGTATCTCCTCGAACAATTTTGAAGCGACAACTAGAGCGGTTAGATAAAGCAGGAATGGTTGCACTTTGTGGCACTGAACTTGAATTTATTGTCTTTAAAGACACTTACGAAGAGGCGTGGGATAAGGGATACAAGGATCTGGTACCGGCCAATCAGTACAACGTGGATTACTCGTTAGGTGGCACTGCTCGGGTCGAGAAGTTGCTCCGTGAAATTCGCGTATCCATGGATAAGGCAGGCCTCATCGTTGAATCTGCAAAGGGTGAGTGCAACTTAGGTCAACACGAAATTGCATTCCGTTACGAAGATGCGCTTCGCACTTGCGATAACCACTCTGTTTACAA
>WLRE01000036.1 GCA_009698045.1 Actinomycetota bacterium
ACGATCTGGCTATCACTGCTGCCGGAGTACACCGAGCCAGACCATTGGCCGCTCTTGCAATAGAAAGCGGCAACGTTATATAAGTCCACGGCATAACTTCCGTTAGCACCGCCACAAGCGGTCGTTCTATTAACCCATACTTGTGCAGAAATACTGGATCCAGCGAAAGTCATCGGTGCAACTGATTGCGCCTGGCTTGAGTTGAATAGCGCGGAATAATCGACATCGCCATCGCCCGCTGCAATTACGGTGAGCGTCGCTGATTCGCTATACCCGGTGATGGTCTCGCCAGTGACGGTGTCTGTGTCAGAGATTGCAACTCGGTAGTTGTACTGGTTTCGCGCACGGTTATTCTGTTGAGGAAGTGTGTATGTAGTGGTGTCAGTACCTGTGCCATCGGTGACGTTCACCCAGGTATTACTGGTTGAAGCTTTGTACTGCCATTTATATCCGCGAACTAAGTTTCCGACAGGAGTGCTAGTAACGGTAAATGTAGGTGTATCGCCTTCGTTAATGGTGACGCTTGACGGAGTCGTTGCAGTTGGCGTATTGGTGATGTATCGCAAGACAATAATCCCGGATCCACCACGACCCGACATGGCGGTTATAGATGAGCCACTTACGCTGTAATTAGTGGCACCTCCACCACCTCCACCACCGGTGTTGTAACAACCATCGCCACCATATTGTTGGTTGAAGTTTGCACCGTTGCCACATCCAGTTGTGCCACCAAGACCGGGCGGCGCACTATAAAAACCACTTTCATAAGCGGGTGCAGCTCCACCACTAATTCCACGTGCACCACCGCCACCAGCTGCGTACTGCACTGCAACACCTGTGATTGAAAGTGTGTCACCAGAGCCGCCATCTGGACGAGTACCGCTTAATGCAATCGTGTTGCTATCTCCATTTGCACCAGAGATACCGACGCCAGTTGCACCGCCGCCACCACCAGTATTTCGATACGCTCCATTTGCAATCGATGGCGCACCACGAAAACCTTCCGCTGGAGAGTAATTACCGGTATTGCCTGTTCCAGAATCTTGGCCAACTCCGGCGGAGAAAGATCCACCACCGCCAGAACCACCAGCAAGCCCTTTACCTGCTCCGGGAGTAGCCGATGCGCTTGCACCACCACCGCCACCACCATGTGCAACAAGTGTTCCTAGTGTGGATGACTCACCACTGAAGCCAGCAGCACCATTAAATGCAGCACTACCACCCATTCCGACCGTGATAGTTTCGATAGAACGTAAATTATTTAATATTGTGTACAAACGTCCGCCCGCACCGCCACCACCACCGCGATCCGCACCTCCGGAACCGCCACCGGCCACATTAAGTGCGCGAATCGAACCGGATATCGCTGGTGTTTTCCAGCCACCATTTTTTGTGATGTAGCTTCGGGTGAACTTCACAATAGTCGTACCGGTAACCGTTGTTGTATCGATATCGATATTTTCAAGCAAAGTTGGCGAGCCAACAAAATAGAGATCGGTGAGACCAGTAGCTGCACTTGCCTGGTCATACACTCTCGATGTTGCGGTTTCATTGAAGTCCCAGTAATTCACTAAACCGCTAGCAGCGGCGGAGGTGAATGAATGCATATCCGTTTTAATGTTGGCCGCTGTGCGTGCAGTATTCCAAATCTTTACTTCATCAATTTGTCCAATGAAATTTGTCAGGGAGGCAGATCCACCAATATTCCACTGTGAGGGGTTGGTATTGAGTGCTGCCGAAGACCATGAGTTGCCTTGCATACCGTTGTAGTAGGCCACCATCGCACTCGTAGAACCAGCTCGAGTAACTGCGAGATGCTGCCAGGTGTTGGTTTCAACCAAGTTATTAATATCAACGGTCGTGAGTGTGGAACCACTGTTGTCCTTGGTCACTATCCAAAATCTATTATCGTGACACGAGATTGCTAAGGAGTTTGCTTTCTGCAAAAGCAAAGTATCCGAAGATGTCGTACATGAGGAACCTGGTTTGACCCAGAGTTCAACGGTAAAAGTGTCGTTGAGCGCCGAAATGGGACCTGAATATGCATATTGAGTTCCAGTTAAATTGAGAACCGAGTCGGTATCTGAAGTTTGTGGCGGCGCGAGAACCGTTACAGTCGCGGCCAAAGTAGTTCCAGTATCCGAATTCACGCCATCTGAATCAGTGTAGAAAGCGCGGTATTGATAGCCATTTATAGTGGTTGTTGCAGTATCAATATAAGTAGTGGTTGATTTTGTATCGGTAGCGCCAACATTGCTCCACGTGGCGCCGCTATTGGAAGACTGTTGCCATTTCCAGGTTCGAGTGACGCCAGCAATATCTGATGTTCCGGATGCGGTGAGAGTAAATGTGTCGCCGCGATTTACGGTCACATTTGAGGGAGAGGTAACAGGATTACTTGAAGTTTTTAACCAGCTCACAACGATGACGCCAGATCCACCAGCACCGCCCGCATATCCGGTATCGCCAGCATTATTTACACCGCCCGCGCCACCACCACTTCCGGTATTTGCAACACCTGCAGTTCCGACCGTACCTACCCGAGGGCTACCACCACCACCCACAATGGTCGCACCGCATCCACCACCACTTCCTTGTGGGGCGGAGTAGTAGTTATCCCACTCAGTCTGCTTATAGAAATGTCCATAAGATGCGCCACCGCCACCGGCATAGCACTTACTTGTTCCAGTGATTGAAGAAGTTAAACCTGCGCCACCGTTACCTGGACGTGCAGTGGGCAATCCTGCTAAAGCAACGTCCGCATTCTGTCCGCGTACGCCACCTTCTGCTGCAATTCCTGCGCCACCTGCACCACCACCACCACCAGAATTTCGAACTTGGTCATAA
The DNA here is from genome assembly GCA_009698045.1 of Actinomycetota bacterium. Lineage (GTDB taxonomy): Bacteria > Actinomycetota > Actinomycetes > Nanopelagicales > Nanopelagicaceae > AAA044-D11. The sequence continues at coordinate 2,848 of WLRE01000036.1, forward strand.
GAAGTTGCACCCGATGTTCCTAAGGATGCGTATGGCGAACCAGAACCGCCACCAGCATTACCTTGCCCAGCTGTTCCATCACCGCCAGCCCAACCAGAGGTTGTAACGCTGGCATAAATTCCGGCACCACCGCCAGAACCACCATTACTTGGATTTCGCGAACTAAATGAAGTTCCACCAGCGCCACCACCATAAGCAGGAGTGATCAATCCGAAATAACTATCTCCGCCATTTGTGCCTTTGCCATTTGCAACGCCGGTTCCACCTAGACCAATAGTCATAGTCATTGATGCGCCAATTACTTGAGTTGTTCCAGTTGTAAATCCACCTGCGCCACCGCCACCACCACGTCCACCGCCACCTGCGCCGCCACCGCCCACTGCTAAATAAGAGATGGTGTACACACCAGTTGGTGGAGCCCATGTTGTTGTTGTATCAAATTCCAGAATGCACTTAGTTGCAGAGGTGTAAACCTGTACATAGGAAGAGTTACCAACTGATGATGCACAGACGCCAGATCCCACAGTGGCCACGGCATCTGCTGGTGGCAAAAATCCAGGGCCTTGAATGATTTGGAAAAAGCCAATGATCAGAGCGAGGAGCAGAGTCTTTGAGACTCGCTCCATCAACTCTGTTCTTGAGAAGAGAGAATTAGACCGCAGCATTAGACGCTGAGTTTAGTAGAAAATAGGGAAACCCATACTTTTTAGGGGCGTTACGCGCTGGCTTGGGCTATTAGTAGCTGGCGCTTTCAACAGTCGTACGATTCACGGCCGAATTGGTGGCTAACGGAGTCGATGGCGGAATCTGTAGGAACCATCGATAGTCACCGGTAGTCGCATCGAAGTCCACATACTCCCAACCATCGTCATAACCGATGTTCTGGCCCGCAGAGTTGATGAGCGAGACCGCATCGAGACGCTGTTGGTTGGTAGAGATGGTGCAAACTTTGCAGACACTTAGCATTACTCGATTTGAGTTCGATCCATTGGAATCAACAAAGAGATCGAGTGCTGTGGCAGAGCCGGTCTTCCAGAGTTGAATTTTGAAATTAACACCTTTGCAGTTAGCGGCATCTAAACCCATTATTTTTAAGCCATTTACGCGCGATGTTCCGCTGGGATAAGTTGCTGCGGTATAGGTGGGGGCAATTCCTACCCACTGATCACAGGCCGAAATTCGGAAGAGGCCCTGACCAAATTCTGCTTTCTTATTTGAATTGATAGTGATATTTGCAGCGACCGTAGTTGCAATCGCAGCTACCAACATGAGCGAGCCACCAAAGATGAGCTTTGCAGAGCGGCCGCGCTTTTGTTCAGGCGCTTCCTCTGCGTACTCGTCATCTTCGTTGTACTCGATCAATGCAGGCTCCTGAGGTTTTAACACTTTTAAAGGGTTACGTGAGTTTATCCCAGATATCAATTCGGCTTAGGGCAAGGGCTACAAGGAGGGTGATTTTCATCCACGAGCTATAGAAGAGGATGGCGGGGATGGCGCTGAAAGTTAGGCGCAAAAGCCCGCCCCGTAGGCCACTTATTATGTTCAAATCCGTTCAATAACGTTCAATACCGCTCACGCCTAAAGCTCCTTGAATTCTCACATCGTGAGCACTTTATAACGCTTTGGTAAAGATGCTTGCGTGTTATTGGTGCTTTACCTACGATAAGGAGCAATCTCGAGCAACATGTAAAGCTCCCCTTAGACGGGCTGCACCCCAACAAGTTGGCCGAGGTATTCACACCCCTAACTTGGAGGTATCACTTGGTTAAGCACATCGCTTCACGCAAGGCGCTCGCACTGGCTTCAGTGCTTGGTCTCGCAGCAAGCATCATCACTGTCACAACCAGTGCTGCAGCTACAGACAAAACTTGGGCATGTACGCCAAGCAAGTCAAAGGCAGTCACTGTTCGTCTGATTGAGTACTTCGCAGGTCCTGCACGTACTCCAATGCTCAATGCTTTTGCTCGTCAATACGAGGCTTCACACCCTGGTGTGAAGATTGAAATCATCTCTCCATCACAAGCTGACTCACCAGCGAAGATCACACAGCTTCTACAAGCAGGCGCTGTTGATATCGTCGAGCCAGGCGGAGCGATTCTTGGTCAAGCAATGTCAGCAAAGCAATTGGCTGATATCTACCCATACATCTCCAAGGCAAAGTCTTGGAAGGGTTTGACTCCTTACTCACAATTCCAAGCACAGTCATTCGGAAAGAAGACTGCTTACGTAATTCCTAACGGTTATTACACCAAGGCAGCATTCGTTCGCGTTGCTCCATTCAAGGATGCAGGAATTGCAGTACCTAAGACTTGGACCGACATCTTGGCTGCAAAGCCATCACAGAAGGACAATTCATATGTCTACGCAATGCGCGGTGCTCGTGCTTCATTTACACAAGCAATCTTCGCAATCCGTGCATACAACGCTCCTGATCTAAACTCAGGTGGATACTTCAACAAGTCAACTGGAACTTCAATGTTCAACAACGCGAAGTCCAAGACTGCACTTGATTTGATCATGAAGATCTGGGCTGAAGTTTCACCTCCAGCTTCTGTTTCATGGGGTTACCCAGAAATGGTTCAAGGCTTCATTGATGGAACAGCTAACTACCTCATCCAAGATAACGAAGTTATCCAGATGGTTGATGAGAAGTACGCTCCATACGATTCCGGCAAGTGGATCATGGCTCAAATGCCAAAGGGTCCAGGCGGATATTCAGCACAAGATGTATCAGGTACCGGCTGGTCCGTTACTAAGGCATCAAAGTGCAAGAATGTTGCTGCTGGCTTCATTGACTTCCTATCTTCCGATCCACAAGCATCAAGCTTTGCTCGTGCATACGGCGTAGGACCTTTCACAACTGGTGCTGCGAAGGATCCATTCTTCAAGACTGGTGCATGGAAGATCTACGACACAATCGGTAAGGATCCAAAGGAGCTCAAGCTCGATGGTACCGATGTTAACCAGGCTTGCTACGGTCAGTTCTTCACAGATGCTGACAAAGATATGCAAGAAATGTTTGCAGGCACTCTTTCAACAGCAGATGCGTTGAAGAAGTGGGCGGCATACTGGGATAGCAGCGCTTGTATCAATACAAGCAAGAAGTAATTCTTTCCAATATCTAAAGAAATTTAGGTAAAGAAAGAAGAAGTAGTAGGCGATAATGGTCTCTCGCAAGGGAGACCATTATCATTACTTTCGCTAATAATTATTGATTGGAGTAGCCGCACAATGGCAAGTTCGATTTTTCAGGTTACTCATAAGAACGGTCGCAAAACCAGAAGTCTGCTCGCCCCATTTCTCTTCTTAACCCCGGGCCTGATTATGGTCTCGATATTTATTTACTATCCGGTCTTTAAGACCGCAAATCTCTCATTCCAGCACTTCGCCCTCTTTGATCAGGGCAATATCTACTTCAACGGGCTAGAAAATTTCCGTGGCATCTTTAAGGATGTTCACTTTCATCGAATTATCCAGAACACAATTATTTGGGTCTTCGTCTCCCTTTTCTTTCAATTGACTATCGGTTTTATCATCGCCCTATATTTAAAGAATAAGTTTAAGTTCTCCGGGCTCTATCAAGGCATCATCTTTATTCCTTGGGCACTCTCTGGCTTTCTCATGGGTCTGGTCTGGAAATGGATCTTCGACGATAACTTGGGCGTACTCAATGACATTCTTCTCAACTGGAATATCATCGAAAAGCCCATCCCGTGGCTCTCTAATGCCAACTGGGCGATGGCTGCGGTCATCATCGCCAATATTTGGTATGGCGTGACTTTCTTTGTCATCATGATTCTTGCTGCACTACAGGGTGTTCCAAATGAGATCCTTGAAGCAGCAGAACTCGATGGTTGCTCTCGCGCACAATCATTGTTCCGCGTGATCATTCCTTATATTCGCCCTACGTTGATCTTGATTGTTCTTCTGAGAATTATTTGGATTACTAACTTCCCGGACATCATCTTTGGTATGACTTCAGGTGGCCCCAATCAGAACACTCACATTCTCTCATCGTGGTTAGTGCAGAAAATTACCTACGATCAAGACTGGGGTAGCGGTTCCGCCCTTGGGCTTCTCATGCTCGGCATTCTCTTTATTTTTAGCATCTTCTATTTGTTGGCTACCCGCCTTGAGAAAGATTCGGAGGTCTAGGCCATGTTAAAGACTTTAGGAAAAGCGACTAAGTTCTCTGTTCTTGGAATCTGGTTTGTCTTCACTATATTTCCGCTCTATTGGATGTTCTTGACCTCTATTCGCCCAGTGCGCGAGACGACCAAGAAGTTCTACTATCCACATGGCAATTCAACTCTTGATAATTACCGCAAACTCTTTGAGCAGTATTCCTTTGGTACATATATGCGGAACTCATTTGTTGTGGCCTTTGCCGCATCAGCTTTCGTTATCTTTATCGGAATGATGGGTGCATATGCACTTGCTCGCTATCGCTTCAAGGGTAAAGCCCAGATCATGTTGGTCTTCCTCGTTACCCAGATGATTCCAGGTCTTATTGCACTAGCTCCGCTCTATCTCTTGTTATCAAAGGTGCATCTACTAAACACGTTGTATGCGCTGATTCTCTGTTACGTCGGAGGAATGATTCCCTTTGCCACCGTGATGCTGCGAGGGTTCTTGCAGCGAATCCCACCTGAACTCGACGAGGCAGCGCTCATCGATGGCTGCAACCGCTTTACTGCGCTATTTCGCGTGGTCTTCCCGGTTGCACTTCCCGGAATTGCAGCAACCTTCATCTTCTCCTTTGTTCAATGTTGGAATGAGCTCTTCTTGGCGATGGTTCTCATCGACTCTGAGGGCAATAAAACATTCCCAGTTGCCGAACGCTCTTTTATTGGCGCGTATTACATTGAATGGGGCGGTTTAGCTGCATCAGTCATGATTGGAATTATTCCTACTGTGGTGATGTTCGCATTGATGTCTAAGTTTATGATCTCTGGCTTATCTGCCGGAATCGTTAAGGGCTAGCCATGAAATTTGACCTAGAAGAATATAGGTCGGCGTGGCAGCTCGATCCCAATGTCCACCACATTAACCACGGCTCCTTTGGTGCAATTCCTACGGTGGTTCGCGAAGAACAAGCCCGCTGGTCAGATCATGTGCAGAACAATCCGGTTCAGTTCTACGCACGAGAAGCGATGCCTGCAGTACAAGCAGCGCGTGGAAAAATTGCAGAATTCTTAGGTCAACGTGCCGATCAAATAGCTCTGGTGCGCAACACCACCGAAGGTTCTTCCACCACGATGCGCGGATTTCCCTTTAAAGCGGGGGATGAAGCCGTTGTTCTTGATCACGAATATGGCGCAGTTACTTACGGAGTAGAACGAGCAATCGTTGCAGCTGGTGGGCGACTTGTAGAAGTTAAAGTTCCTCGCTTAGCCAGCGATGAGGAAGTTGTAAAAATCGTTGAAGCGGCTTTTACTCCAAAGACTGTTATGTTCGTCGTGGATCACGTAACTTCTGCAACTGCGCGCACTTTTCCGGTGCAAGCACTGAGCGATCTCTGCCGTTCGCGCGGCATTGCTATTGTGATTGATGCTTCACATGTACCAGGAAATATTGACTTAGACCTTGATAAGTTGGATCCCGATTTTTGGTTCGGCAATCTCCACAAATGGTGCTCCGCCCCGCTTGGCACAGGCGTTTATCGCATTGCCGATCGATGGAAAGAAATTATGCGTCCGCTAATTGTCTCCTGGCAGGATTTTGAACCTTATCCACTGCAGTGGGACATGCTCGGTACCGTCGATTTAAGTGCCTGGCTTGCTGCTCCGACCGCAATAGATTTCTACGCAAAGATTGGCTGGGATCGTGCGCGCAAGGCAAATATCGCGCGCATGCGCTACGGCCGAGATTTAGCCATGGCAGAACTCGGAATTGGTGCGGATCAATTGCGCGAGGAGGAGCTGCCACTCGGCGTTGTTCCGCTCTTCAGGATGAGTGGTGGCCGCGAAGGCTGCGCCGCTCTACAGGCCAAGATTGCAACTGAATACAAGATTGAAGTTCCTATTACGACCTATAGCGATAGCGAGCTTTATTTCATGCGAATATCTGGACAGTTGTATAACACTGCCCTAGATTATGAAGCGCTCATTCCTATGATTCGAAAAGAATTGAAGTAACTGTGTCCATAGATCCACAAGAGTTAAAAACGCTGGAAGAGATTCAACAGCGAATCCTCTGGCTTGCTGTCCGCATGATTGACCATGCAAATCATGATCGTCCGAATATCGATGGACTTAAAGTTGGCGGACATCAAGCATCTAGTGCATCCATGATTTCAATCATGACCGCTTTGTATATGCACCATCTTGGCGCCGAGGACCGAGTTAGCGTTAAGCCACATGCCTCGCCCGTCTTTCACTCCATTCAGTATTTATTAGGCAATCTTGATAAGAAGTACCTCACCACCTTGCGACAAGCAGGGGGATTGCAGTCATATCCATCTCGAACGAAAGATCCAGATACCGTGGACTTCTCCACCGGTTCAGTGGGCCTTGGTGCTGCTGCACCACTCTTTGCCGGTGTTACTCGTCGATATGTAGATGCGCACTTTGGTAAGCGCCCTGAATCCCGTTTCATCGCACTCATTGGCGATGCTGAACTCGACGAAGGAAATATTTGGGAAGCAGTAGCAGATCCTGCTACTCACGCGCTGGGCAATGTGATGTGGGTGGTGGACTTTAATCGCCAATCGTTAGACCGAGTTATTCCTGGTATCCGGATTGCACAATGGCGTTCACAATTTGAAGCAGCAGGTTGGCAAGTTCTAGAAGTTAAATATGGCTCAAAGTTAAAGCGAGCTTTTGCTGAAAAGGGCTCCGATGCATTTAAGCAGTGGTTTGATGACATTCCCAATGAGCAGTATCAATCACTTTACGCACAAAAGGCAGATGAAGTACGTGCTCGTTTCCTAGATGGCGCACCTTCGGGCGTCGCCGAATTTCTCAAGAAATATTCCGACGCAGAACTTTTTGAAATATTAAGTGACCTGGGTGGACATAATCTCGAGTCGTTGGTCGAAACTTTTGAAGCAGCCGATGCTATTACTGACCGCCCTACAGTTGTATTTGCTTATACCGTCAAAGGCTGGGGCTTGCCGATTGCCGGAGATCCGCGCAACCACTCCGCACAAATTTCGACTGAACAGATTGATGCCCTTCGCAGCAAGCATGGCTTAACTCCCGAAAATGAATGGAAAGCTTTCGCTCTCGAAAGTGATGCCGGCAAGTTCTGTGCCTTGCGTTCTGCGGCACTTCGTCGCCCAGAGAACACGGGCGTGATCGATGCAATCATCCCAATTACTACTAATGTAAAGAGCACCGGCATGACTTCTACGCAAGAAGCATTCGGCCGTGTTCTCTCTGAGATCAGCCGCGATGAGAAGATTCGTCCTTACCTGGTGACTACCGCGCCCGATGTAGCTACCTCGACCAACCTCGGCGGATTTATTAACCGCGCTGGTGTATTTCATCCACAAGATTTGCGCCGCTGGAATGAAGACGCTGTACTCAAGTGGGCCGAAGGTCCTACTGGACAACATATTGAGCTTGGCATATCAGAGATGAATCTCTTCATGCTCCTTGCAATGCTCGGACTTTCAGGCGACCACTCCAACCAACCACTTATTCCTATCGGCACCGTGTACGACCCGTTTGTGTTGCGCGGGCTTGATGCATTTATATACGGCGTATATTCCGGATCAAAATTCATTATTACCGGTACTCCTTCTGGCGTAACGCTCGCACCCGAGGGCGGCGCGCATCAATCCACCATTACTCCCTCTGTTGGTATGGAAATTCCTGGAGTTGTGCTGATGGAGCCCGCTTATGTTCAAGCACTTGATTGGTTGCTCTGCGATTCCATTGCACACGTGGCAGGAAGCAAGAGCGATACCACGCCAGATTTACGACCTAACGAGTTAGCATTTTATTTCCGATTGACCACGCGCCCCATTGATCAAACTCCATTTATCGAAGCGCGCGAACGACTCGGTGAGGCAGTTCTACGTAGCCAAGTTTTAGCGGGTGCTTATCGCTTAGTGGATGGTCGATTAGCGCAAGGCGCACAGCATGAAGATGCAAACGCTCCAGTTGTTCATTTAGTCGGCACTGGTTCAATCATGCCAGAAGTACTCGAGGCAGCTAAAGAGTTAGCTTCCGAGGGCGTCATTGCGCACGTCGTCGATATAACTTCTCCTGGACGTTTGTACGGCGCTTGGCAGCGCACCTTAAAACAAGGAATTCGCACTGCACACACGCCATCCTTCCCAGGGTCTATGCGTCCAATCTTTACTGAACGCGCGCCGATCGTCTCGGTTCATGATGGCGCATCACATGCACTCGCATGGTTGGGTTCAGCGCTCGGAATGCCACAAGTGGCAATGGGCGTAGATTCCTTTGGGCAATCCGGAACAATCCAAGATTTGTATAAGATCCATGATTTAGATTCCGGCTCCATTGTCAATGGCGCATTGGCTGCACTGAGTCTCAACGTTTAAGCGCCATATCAATCGCGCATGAGCCCTACTCGTTCGCTCACAATTCCACTTCTCATCGAACTCGCGCGCGAGATTGCACTCAAGGGCGAACGCACACTATTAGGTGTCACCGGTGCACCAGGCGCCGGTAAATCAACAGTTACCACTGCCATCGTCAGCGCGCTTGGTCCGGAGCTAGCAGTCATCGCTCCGATGGATGGATTTCATATGCAGAATTCCAAACTCCATGACCTAAATCGGCGCGATCGAAAAGGTGCACCAGATACCTTTGAAGTTGATGCATTTGTTGGACTACTTGAGCAGCTTAAGTTTCAGCGCGATGAGATTATTTATGCCCC